>JBAZSA010000213.1:0-2511 GCA_041662645.1 Desulfurivibrionaceae bacterium | reverse complement strand
CGCAGGCCTGGCTGATGATGATGGGGCCGGAGCCGATAATCAGAATCTTTTTAATGTCGGTTCTTTTAGGCATCGGAGTTCTTACCTGCTTGTGGTTATGTCAAGTTTAGGAGCCGTTGCGAAAGGATCAGTTCCTTTCCTTGCGGCTCTTTATGCCGTTGTGGCAACGGCGAAGGGTCGTTGCGTTGTCGATTTCCAGGGCTGTTACCGTTGCTGCATCATGTCGATGAATCTGTCGAAAAGATAGAGCGAGTCGTGCGGCCCAGGGGCGTTTTCCGGGTGATACTGCACGGAAAAAATCGGGTATTTCTTGTGCCGCATGCCTTCGACGCTGCTGTCATTGAGGTTGATATGGGTCAGTTCGATCTCTTCCGGGTTCAGGGTGGTTGAGTCAACACAGAAGCCGTGATTTTGCGAGGTTATTTCAATTTTGCCGGTGGTGAGATCCTTGACCGGCTGGTTGACGCCGCGGTGGCCGAATTTGAGCTTGTAGGTGGTGCCGCCATAGGCAAGGCCGAGCAGCTGGTTGCCCAGGCAGATACCGAAGATGGGCGTCTTGCCGAAAAGCGCCCGGATGTTTTCGACAATCCCCGGAATGCCGGCGGGATCTCCGGGGCCATTGGAAAGAAAGACCCCGTCCGGCTTCATGGCCAGGATCTCGTCGGCGGTGGCGGTGCAGGGAACAACCTGCACGGAGCAGTTCCGTTCGGCCAGGAGTCTGAGCTGATTGTATTTCAAGCCGAAATCATAGGCGACAACCTTGTATTTGCCGGCCGCGGCCGTGCTGAAATTGCTGCCTGGGGCGGGTTGGTTGTCCCGCCAGCCATAGGGCTCGGCGCAGGTTACTTCCCGGACCAGATCCCTGCCGACAAGGCCGGGGGAGTTCTTGGCCTTCTGGATCAGGGATTTGGGGTCGAGATCCTCGGTGGAGACAATGCCCTTCAAGGCCCCGGCATTGCGGATGTGGCGGGTAAGAGCCCGGGTGTCGATGCCCTCGATCCCGAGAATCTTGTCCTTCTTGAGAAAATCGGCCAGCGTCCCGGTTGAACGGAAGTTGCTGGGGATGGCATTGTATTCCTTGATGAGGAACGCTTCGACCTGCACCCTGTCCGATTCCATGTCTTCGGGATTGACCCCGTAGTTGCCGATGAGCGGGTAGGTCATGGTGACGATCTGCCCTTTGTAGGACGGGTCGGTGAGCACCTCCTGGTAGCCGCTCATTCCGGTGTTGAATACGATCTCGCCGCTGGTTTCTCCGGAGCCGGTGAAGGATTTTCCTTCGAAAATAGTGCCGTCTTCAAGGGCGATAAGTGCTTTCATGGAAATTTCCTAACCTCTCAAGTTGTAGTCTGTGCGCACGATGAATGCGTTACGGAATGCAGATCTTCTTTAATGAGCGCGACCTGTTTTTTGGCCGAACCCTGTTGTCTGGAGGCGACCTTCAGGGCGCCTCGTCCCGCCACCGCATATTCTTCGGGTTTCTCAATGAAATAAAGAAGCAGTCTGGTGAGTTCCTGGGCGTTTTTTACGCAGAAGCCAGCATTTTCAGCCTCAAGCAGCGCCTTGGCGTCGGAAAAATCCGCCATGTGGGGACCGTAAAAAACAGGGATGCCCCAGGTCGCCGCCTCCAAAACATTATGGCCGCCTCGGTCCACCAGGCTTCCGCCGCAGAAAACGTAGGTGGCAATGGAATAGATGCCTGCCAACTCACCCATGGTGTCAACCAGAACCACATCGCTGCTACGGCCCTGCTCCTGGATCTGACGCAACCGCATGCTGGCGATCCCCTGCTCCGCAAAGAGCGTCTCGACCTCGGTGAGCCGCCGCAGATGCCGGGGGGCAATTACCCAGACAAGATCCGGAAGCCTCTGCTGCAGGGCGCGAAACACCTCAACCAGCATCGCCTCCTCGCCCGTGTGGGTGCTGCCGGTAACCAATACCGGTTGCTGGCGGTGGATATTCAGCATCTGCCGGTAATGCTCCGCCAGATTGTGGTCTGTCTGGGTGATTGACTGATCGTACTTGGCATTGCCCAGAATCCGTATGCTGGAAGGGTCAGCGCCCAATCCCCTGAATCGTTTTGCGTCCCCTCCCTGGATTACGGAAATCTTGGTGAAGCAGGAGAGCAGGTCGGACATGAAACCCTTTATCTTTCTGTAGCCGGCAAAGGAATTTTCAGAAAGGCGTCCGTTCAGCAAAAACAGCTTGGCGCCATGCTGTTGCGCCTGCCGGATGATGTTCGGCCACAGTTCGGTTTCCAGGCAAACATATATAGATGGCCGGATCGTTTTCAGGGTCCGGTTGACAATGCCGATGAGGTCCAGCGGGGCAAAGAAACAGGGGACATCCTCCGGCAGCAGTTGGGAGGCCACGGCCATTCCATGCCGGTTTCCGGTGGAGACAACGATGGATGCCTCGGGCAACTGTTTTTTGATCTCGGAAATCAGCGCCTTGGCGACCTGGATCTCGCCGACAGAGGCAGCGTGCAGCCAGATGCGAACAGGTTTGTCT
>JBAZSA010000212.1:0-2589 GCA_041662645.1 Desulfurivibrionaceae bacterium | reverse complement strand
AGCAGCAAAACCCCGGACAAACACGGCCTCCATCCTTCCTACGACCAACGCAATTTCAAAAAAGAAGAGTGGCACAACCAGCTGCTGCCCATCGCCTCGGGCCAGCGGCACAAAAATGCGGTGCGTTTTCACAGCGACGCCACCATCTACCGGGCCGAACTCGATCCTGGCCGGGCCATCAGCTACGACACCACGGAAGACCGCCGCATTTTCCTCTATCTCACCTCGGGCGAGCTGGTGGTCAACCGGACCCGGTTGCTGCCGAAATACCAGGCCAGAATCGACCTGGAAAAAAACCTCGTCTTGCAAGCGGAAAAAAAATCGGATTTTATTCTCATAGACCTGCCAAGCTGCCGCGGCTGGGGCTACGACAAAAAAACGCTGAAAGGCGGGCGCTTCTAACTGGTTGGCGTCAAAAGGAGATTCCCATGGTACGCAAAATAAGCGGCGCCTTCACCGGCGGAGCCCTCGGCGCACTCATCGACAGCGCCAACATCTGGATCTTGGGTCAGGCCGGGGTAACGGCCATGCTGGGCATAAGCCTGCGCCCGCAATTCACCGCCCCATGGCTCTATCCCCGTCTGGTCTGGGGCGGTATCTGGGCCATGCTGCTGATTTTGCCGTTTTTCCGGCAAAAGACCGCCCTGCGCGGCATCCTCATGAGCCTGGTCCCCACCGCCATGATGCTGGTCATGGTCTTTCCGGAAATGGGCCTGGGGCTCTTGGGGTTCAAGGCGGGGCTGCTGACCCCGCTCCTCGTGCTGCTCCTGAACTTCATCTATGGCATGGTGGCGTCTTTTTGGTACAAAGCCTGCGCCTGATCTCCTGACCTTACGACTTCATGGGACAGCAACATGACCGGTAAGATTTTTGCCATCGGCGATATCCACGGCTGCGCGGCCAAGCTCGAAGCCTTGCTGGGCCGGCTTCCCTATGACCGCGAGCATGACACCCTGGTCTTTCTCGGCGATTATCTGGATCGCGGCCCCGATGTCAAGGGCGTGCTGGATCAGCTTTGCCAACTGCGCGCCGATGGGGTGCGCATTGTCCCGCTCATGGGAAACCACGAGTATCTGCTGTTGGAATACCACCGCAGTGGCGATCAGGCACTCCTTCCCTACCTGCGGCGGCTTGGCTTGGAAAACACCTTGGAAAGCTACGGCGGCGCCAGCCTCAGCGCACTTGCCGCCCTCGATTTCATGCCCGCGGAACACCGGGAGTTTCTCGCTTCCCTGCTGCCCTATTGGGAAACCAGCGAGTATATCTTCGTGCATGCCGGCCTTCTCCCGCATCAGCCCCTGGCCGCGCAGGACATCTCCGATCTCTGCGAGGTCCGGGAACCTTTTCTTTCCCAGGAGCGGGACTACGGCAAGCGGGTCATCTTCGGCCACACCCCCTTTGCCACCCCGCTGCTCACGCCCTTTCGCACCGGCATCGACACCGGCGCGGTCTACGGCAATCTCCTCACCGCTGTGGAGCTGCCCGGGCTGCGCTTCCATCACGCCGCCTGACCGTGCCCCAGCTCAGGGGCCAATCCTGTAATCACCCTGCAAAAAACGACGGGCAAGGATGGTCACCGTCTCGTCGGAATCAAGACGGGCATCGAGCTGCCGGGTAAAACCGATCAACCGGCCCAACTGGTCGAGAATCCCTTCTATCTCCTGGCGGCTCAAGCCGGAAAGGCGGCCGACCAGCAGATCGCCCTTGGCCTTGAGGGCAAAGCCCTGTTCCGCCAGCACCTGGGCCATGAGCTGGATGCGGCGGGAACGGTTGGTGATGGCGGCGGCCCCGCCCACAAAACGGAAATAGATGTGGTTGTTGCGCGGGGTGTCGCTGCAATAGCAATCCAGCATATTAAAATGGTAGCCGAAGCGCAGGCTCATGTTCACATACTCCGAACTTGCCAAGGCCACGTTTTCCATAATGGCCGCGCCGCCGGCAATATTCTCCGCCCGAGTCATGCCGGAGAGCAGATCGGCCCCGCGCAGGGGTACCCCTTCATTCTGCCAGACTCCTGGGGCAAGCATCCCGGCAAGCACCGCCCGCAAAGGCACGGACGCCACCTCGTCAAAACCCGCCGTCTTGCTGCTGGTTTTGCTGCGCAGACCGCCTCCCAGATCGATCACCAGCATTTGGACCGGGATCGGCAGAGCCAACCGGTGCAAGGCTGTCTTGCCCCCGAAGAACCTATTGAAACCCCTGCCTTGCCCTTCTGCATTGGCAACCAGGGCCTGCACCGCTTTCTCATGCATGAAGCGGACAAGATCATGCACGGTCTTGCACTTTTCCTGGGTAAATTCCTGTTCCAGGGAGTTCACCAGGTGGAGCGGGGCAATATAGCGCATGATGTATTTCTGGCGCCGGAATTCATAGAGCTCCCGCAGTTTGGCCGCGGTTTGCCGCTCCTCCCGGAGCAAGCTCTGGACGATCCCCTCATACACGACCACCTCGCTGCCCTCGCCAGCTTGCAGGGTGATGGCCTGGCCGTGGTGCAGCACCGAGGTGGCGGAGCCGGTATTGACCACGGTGGGGATGTTGAATTCCCGGCAGATCGAGGCCATGTGGCTGGTGGGCACGCCGATATCGGTG
>JBAZSA010000211.1:0-2722 GCA_041662645.1 Desulfurivibrionaceae bacterium | reverse complement strand
CGTGTGCTCTTCCGATCTCACCATATCCGGACCGAGACTTGCCGCCAGGCGGCCGCTGGCCAGGGTTGTGGCCGTGCTATCGCCGGGAAGTCCCAACATGAGCTGGAGCCCCACCCGGAGGCCCGCCTCCTTCAGGCAGGCCACCGCCGTGCGCACCTGGGCCGCGGTGTGCCCACGGCCGCTGGCCGCAAGCACCCCATCGTCCAGCGACTGGGCGCCCAGCTCCACGACCCCGACCCCATGCTCCCGCAGAAATCCTGCGATCTCCGGGGTCACATAATCCGGCCGGGTGGAGAGCCGCAGCTCCTGCACTTGGCCCGAGGCCAAAAAAGGCTGCGCTGCACCAAGCAATTCCTCCTGCCGCTCCATGGGAAGCCCGGTGAAGCTGCCCCCGTAAAACGCCACCTGCACCGGAGCCTCGGGATGGCGGCGGGGCCAGGCCAGTTGGGTGCGGATGGCCTCTTCCACCTCGCGGGCACCGGCCATGCCCTCCGGGGCGCCGGTGATACTGCGCTGATTGCAGAACAGACATTGATGGGGACAGCCCTGATGGGCAATGAAGATGGGGATGACAAAGGGAGATGGCATTGGCTTAGAAGCGCGCCCTGGCACAACCGCTCACTGGCCGCCCTTACGGGGCTTGGGCCCAACGAGATTTTTAAGCGCCATGGCAGCGGCCTCCTGCTCCGCCTCCTTCTTGCTGCGGGCACTGCCTTGGCCGAGGATTTCCTCCCGAAAGCGGACCGAGACATGGAAGGTCTTGTTATGATCCGGGCCTTCGTCCCCATCCAGCACATACCGGGGCCCCTCGTTGAACCGCTCCTGCAACAGCTCCTGAAGCGAACTCTTGGCATCGGCCAGAAACATGGCCTGTTGCCGGTCTTCAAACCAGGGGGTAAAATGGCGCTCGGCAAATTCGGCAGCCGCGGCATATCCGCCATCGAGAAAGATGGCCCCGGCCACGGCCTCATAGGCACAGGAAAGGATGGAAGGCTTTTCCCGGCCCTGATTGGCTTCCTCGCCCTTGCCCAGCAACAGATACTGGCCCAACTCCAGATCCTTTGCCATCCGGGCCAGGTGCCGCTCGTTGACCAGGGCCGCCCGCAGCCGGGTGAGATCGCCCTCCCGCATCTCCGGAAAATGGCGGAACAGCGCATAGCCCACGGTGAGATCGAGCACCGCATCCCCCAGAAACTCCAGGGTCTCGTTATCCTTCTGCATCTGCCTAGCCTGTTCAAAGGCATGGGAGCTGTGGATCATGGCCTTGTGCAGATGGGCGCGGTCCCGGAACTGGTAGCCGAGCTTTTCTTCGAGCAGGTGCAGGTCTGGTTGCGATGTAGGGGAAAGGGTATTGTTCGTCACGGTCAGGGTACGGGTAAGGGGTAATCTGTGAGGGCAGCCGCCCTCGTGCCGAGGAAACACCATACCCCAGCCGCTGAAAAAGGGCAACGGATCACCCGCCCCGACACGGGGCTTGCACCCTTTTTCCTTGCCAGCCGCAGACCAGCGCAGCCCGCACATTTTCCCTTGTCAAAAAAACGATCTGCGTTTAAGATTGCCCCCACTCAAAAAGGCGGCGTAGCCAAGTGGTAAGGCAGTGGTCTGCAAAACCATTATTCAGCGGTTCAAATCCGCTCGCCGCCTCCATTGAAAATCAGAAAGGGTCAGCCAGATACGGCTGACCCTTTTTTTATGCGAAAACCGTCACAGTATTTGCCCGCAGACTTTCTCCTTGCCTTTCCATCCCCTGCCACATAGAATCACCATGTATTGAAACCACCGAAAAAATTGGGAAGTGTCCCTATTTTTTGAGCTAGCCCGACAATATTATTGTTAGCCCAGGAGAAGATATATGACGAGAGTTGGTCCATACCGAGTTATCGAGACAAAACGACTCCTAATACCGAAGGGACAAGAATCCTGGCTTCAGTTCATGAACGGCACTGAACCTATCAACATTCAAATTATATTCGAGAACTCCGCTGATGACAAAGCACCACCAACTTTAAGTTTTGTAGGGCATGATAAGTATGGACAATTAATCTTAAAGAACTGGAACAACTCGCTAGGGTCAAGTACTGCGTCCCCCGTTCTGATTGGAGAGACCGATGCCGGCGAACCGTTATCATTCATGGCGGCATCATGGATGATCGGTGACACACGAATAATTGAAGTCCAGATAATGGCAGGAGGTGCAAAATGAATGCAACTGCCAATAATTCGGTAACACATGTTGTCGAGGTTACAGACATACACGAAAACACATCTCAAGAGATTATCCGCATAACGGTAGATCGCCTGAAATTGGTCTTGGTTGAACATAAAAACGGTTTCGAGCGGCGTAAAGAGTGGCATACACCTCTCGGATTGCTACTGACAATAGTGTTGGCCTTTATTACATCAACATTCAAGGATGCATTGGGTTTTAAAGCAGATACCTGGTGTGCCTTTTTTCTTATAGGACTCTTGTTGTCGTTCGCATGGCTCGGGAGAGCTGTTTACATAGCATCCAAATGCCCCTCAATGGATGACATAGTAGATAAGATGAAAAAGAGTGGTTAATCAATTGGTAATCCCCCATTTTTAGGTGGTGCCAGGGAAACTAGGGCCACTCCCCAGTTTCTTTTGCAAGCGACGCAAAGCACCCCCATCACGCCATCTTAACCGGATTTTTGCGATACGCGTTGCTGGGTACGCCATCAACATAGATGCCTAGATCGGA
>JBAZSA010000210.1:0-2775 GCA_041662645.1 Desulfurivibrionaceae bacterium | reverse complement strand
CGA
This sequence comes from Desulfurivibrionaceae bacterium, assembly GCA_041662645.1. GTDB lineage: Bacteria > Desulfobacterota > Desulfobulbia > Desulfobulbales > Desulfurivibrionaceae > Thiovibrio. Next base: position 2,772 of record JBAZSA010000210.1, on the reverse strand, counting down.
GGATATAACCAATCTCCTGGCCCTGATAGTCCCTCAACTCCAAGGGATAGGTAATAAACAATTTTCCGTTGATCTTGTATTCGTCTTTCCCAGCCGAATAGGTACTGATGATGCCCTTGGCAAGTTCGGAGGATGTTGCATAAAAAACCAGGTTATCGGCCAGGATATCCGTAGCTTCCGCTTTCGTGCGCTGGGCTTTTTGAAAAACATCCGGCCGGATACCGATGGCATATTCTATCCCGAACGTTTCTTTAAGATTGTTCAACACACCGCTGATCGATCCGCCGAATTCCACCGTGCCGATATGATTATCTTCATATGAAACAGGAGATACCACGCGCAACCCAGGCCCACCGACACCAACTTCGAGACCAACGACGGTTTTCTTGTTCTGGTTGGCTTCGACAACCGTACTGCGGAAGGTAGAAAGATCATCCCCATACTGGCTGGGTTTGTGCAGTCTTAAAAAACTGGTGGCTGGCGGAGTGTGGAACTGAAACTGGTCGATATCATATTGTTTTTTCAGCTTTTCATTATACTTGGTCAAATCCTGGATCAGCGCCTCTCGATTGCCCTCGGCAAAAGAACGGACAACATCCTTGTTTTTCGTCAGCGTTTCCATTGCCAAAGAAAGATTTTTCAATTGCTGGCCAAGAGAGTTCTTGAAGGTCGCCCTCACCCTGGCTGCCCTCGTTTTTTTCGCGGAAGACAATGTTGCGCCAAAGTCAGCATATTGTTTGCCCATGCTGAACAGGGTCATAAGCAAAATGCCACTCAAGACGAGGACTAATATTTTCGCCTTTATACTGAGATTGTTACCCATGCACTTCCTCCACGAATGCTAAGAGAAAATAAAAATCACGTGGTCACACTCAAGAAAACCCGTCTTGCTGTCAAACGCCGCACCAAGTTGTCTTATGCGTTATGGAAATACCCTCCTTGTCTGGACCAGGGGAAGAGTCCTTTCTTCTTTATTCAACTTGAAAAACGATAGATGTTCGGTATGCGCCGCCACTTCCCCACTGGAGGAGGCCGTTTCCTCGACGGCAGGCCGGTTGTTGGCCTGAATCACCTTATCAAACCGCTGAGTGGTCTTGACGTTTTTATCACACGCTTCCGTATAATTACCCACACAAAATAATTATACGCATGGGAAATAAAGCACGTCAAAGAATAAACACCGGGACAGCCGAAACCGTGAATCACGGCAAAAATCCTGGCGTTGCACAAAAAAAAGCCCTCAACATGAGGGCTTTTTTCATATCAGATGGAGAGCGGCAATTTCGCTCAATAACGCTCGAAATCCCCTTCACCTGCGCCTGGCAGGGAAAGCTTCACCCCTTTGCCCTTGGTGCCGGATGGTGGTTTTCTCCCTGCCGCTCCGGCGGACAGAGGCAGAGGCCGCCCTTGAACCCGGGTCGTGCCTTCCACGTCCACCTTGAAAAAAGCGATGGTCTCCTGCATCTGCGCAGCCTGACCGGTGAGTTCCTCGCTGGTGGAGGCCATCTCCTCGGCGGCGGCGCTGTTGGCCTGGATCACTTGGTCAAACTGCTGGATGGCGCGGGCATTTTCGTCGATGCCACGGGCCTGCTCGTTACTTGCTGCGTCGATCTCATGAACCAGCTCCGCGGTTTTCTGGATCTGCGGCACGATATCATTGATGAGTTTGCCTGCGCTGGATGCGGTTTCCACGCTTGAGCTGGCCACACCCTTGATTTCCTGGGCCGATACCTGGCTGCGTTCGGCAAGCTTGCGCACCTCGGCGGCCACCACGGCAAAACCCTTGCCGTGCTCCCCGGCCCGGGCCGCCTCAATGGCGGCGTTCAAGGCCAGCAGATTGGTCTGCCGGGCGATCTCCTCGATCAACTCGATCTTTTCGGCGATATGCTGCATGGCGGCCACGGTTTCGCCAACCGCCTTGCCGCCAGCCATGGCGTCAGCAGCCGCTTTGTTGGCAATGGAAGCGGTCTGCCGGGCATGGTCGGCGGTCTGGGCCACGGTGCTGGCCAGCTCCTCCATGGAGGAAGAGATCTCCTCCACTGCCGCAGCCTGTTCGCTGGCCCCTTGCGAGACCTGCTGGGAGCTGCTGCTCAGCTCCTGGCTGCCCGAGGTCACCTGGTCGGCGGCGACCCGGACATCGCTGATCACCTCCCGCAGCTTCATGATCATGGCGGAGAGAGACTTGCCGAGACTGTCCTTGCCGGAAAGCAGTTCCACATCCACCAGCAGGTTGCCCTTGGCAATCATTTCCGCATGGCTGGCCGTTCTTTTCAGGTTCTCGACCATATTGACAAGGGCTTTGCCCAGTACGTCCTTATCGGAGCGTATTGCCACCTGCACATCAAGATCACCCAGGGCAATCTGCTCTGCCATCTGCGCGGTTTTTTGAAGATTTGCCACCATGTTTTTCATGGCGATCAGCATCAGCGCAACCTCGTCTTTTTTGTCCACTTGTATATCCACCGTCAAATCTCCCTCTGCAATCCTGTCAAAAACGACGACGGCATCGTTGATCGGGAGAAAGGCTTTCCGGACAAAGAAAAAAAGAACCGCGAGGATAAAGGCCGCGAAAATAAGGTTGACGCCCAGGTTGACGATTAATTTTTTTCGCAAATCATCCACTATATCCTGCACGTCATCCATGACGAGGATATAACCAATCTCCTGGCCCTGATAGTCCCTCAACTCCAAGGGATAGGTAATAAACAATTTTCCGTTGATCTTGTATTCGTCTTTCCCAGCCGAATAGGTACTGATGATGCCCTTGGCAAG
>JBAZSA010000209.1:0-2784 GCA_041662645.1 Desulfurivibrionaceae bacterium | reverse complement strand
GTGGTTTGCGTCTTGTATTTCTGGGTATATGCACAAAACTTTTTGTCTGCCCATATAAAAAATACAGAGCAAGGAGAACAGAGGAATGAAGCGGGACAATCTTTTTGCAACGGAAACCGGCAAGAGCAACACACAGTTTGTCAAGGATCTCGGCGCAGTGGTCAAGAAGTATGGCTTTATCATCCACAACGAAGAAAAAATGGCCATGGCCCATTCCTTTGGCAAGCATGGGGCCGAGGTTGCCGAGGGGTTTGACCTGCATATGATCCAGATCTGCAAGCCGGAGAAGGCGGCAAAAAGCCTTTCCGCCAACCCCGAACGGGCGGTGCTGATGCCCAAGTTCATCATGACCTTTACCCAAAACGGCAAAACCCAGATCCGTTTTTTGAGCTACAGCGGTGACAACATCAGGGCGATCATCGATGATGAGCAGTTTCCTGCATCCCTGGCCGAGACATACAAAAAAATAATCGAGATGATTGAAGAAGCGAAATAGGCTTGGTTGCCGACAAGGGAATGGCCGGGGCACAACAAGGGGAGGCGTCTGTTATGTGGAATTTTTTGATCAAGATCAACAAGCGGCTGGTGGTGATGATTCCGGCCATGATGGCGGCGGGCTACCTGTTCGGTCTCGGCGTCGTCCCAGGATCTTTAGGTTTTCTCAAGGGTCTGATTCTGCCGTTTACCTTTCTCATGGTCTATCCCATGATGGTAACCCTCAACATCAAGGCCCTGCAGGATGGAATCAAGAATGTCGGGCTGCAACTTTCCGCCCAGTGCATCAATTTTCTCGTTGTTCCTTTTGTCGCCTATGGCCTGGGGCTTGTTTTCTTCCGGGACCAGCCATACATGGCCCTGGGATTGCTCCTTGCCTCCCTGCTTCCCACCAGCGGCATGACCATCTCCTGGACCGGCTTTGCCAAGGGCAATCTTGCCGCCGCCGTCAATATGACCGTCATTGGCCTTACCCTGGGCTCGCTGGCCACCCCTTTCTATGTGCAGTGGCTCATGGGCGCCAAGGTGGATGTTGATTTGGCGCTGGTTGCCAAGCAGATCATGATCATTGTCTTTCTGCCCATGTTTCTTGGCTATTGCACCCGGCAGGCCTTTTTAAAAAAATATGGGATGCAGGAATTTAAAAAAACCTGGGCGCCCCGTTTTCCCTCCCTGTCCACTGTGGGGGTGCTGGGTATTGTCTTTGTGGCCATTGCCCTGAAAGCGAAAGGAATCTCGGAGAATCCGGCCATTTTAGGCGGAATCCTGGCACCGCTGCTCATCATATATGGATTGAATTTCGGCCTAAGCACCGTGATCGGCAGGGTCTTCTTTAAGCGCGGCGACGCCATCGCCCTGGTGTACGGCACGGTGATGCGCAACCTTTCCATCGCCTTGGCCATCGCCGTCAATGCCTTCGGGGACAAGGGCGCGGATGCCGCCCTGGTCATCGCGGTATCCTATATTATCCAGGTCCAGTCCGCGGCCTGGTATGTAAAATTCACCGACAGGATTTTCGGGCCAGCGCCCGCTACGGAATGAAAGAGCGTACAAAAAACAAAACCGTTGCAACACGGAAGGAGAGATATCATGGGCAAGAAACGGATAGCTGTACCATCAAACAACCCCGGCGGGCTCGCGGGCGGACGCTCCGAGCATTTCGGGCATTGCGACCTGTTCACCCTGGTCGATGTGGAAAACGGCGCTGTTGTCGGAGTGCAGACGGTTGCCAGTGTCGCGCATGGCGCGGGCGGTTGCATGGAGCCGGTGGCCATGCTGAAGGAACATGGCGTGCAGACCATTGTCGTGGCGGGGATGGGGGCAAGGCCGCTGCAGGGCTTCGCCCAGGTCGGGATTGAGGTCTACTTTGCCGCCCGGCATGCCTTTGAAACCGTGGCCGAGGCTGTGACCGGCATGCTCGAAAACAAATTGATTCTGATGGAGCCCACCCAGGCCTGCCAGGGCCACGGCAACTGCCACGGGGAGGGGCACTGAGTTCACCCCCCTGTTTCTATCTGGAGCGCGGGGCTGTCCTCGATGATGAGGGCGGCCCCCTCCACCAGGGCCTGAGCCACCTTGCGCCGGGCCGTGGTCAGAATCCTTTGTACCGTTCCCCTGGATATCCCCATGTGTTGGCCGGCCTGCTCCTGGGTCAATCCCTGCAAATCGCAGAGCCGCAAGGATTCCACCTCATCCTGGAGAAGCGGGATGTGCTGCAATTCCGCCAGGGGGATGCGGGCGGGCTTAAAGGCCTTGTCGCAGAGCCGGCCTTGGCAATGGCGTATTTTTTTTGGTCTTGGCACTGGAGCCTCCTCGCGGGTGGGTCGGCGTAATTAAAAAATTGGGATCGATTGTCAGGGACAAGAACAGCGCCGAGGCCGTGCCTACACTGTACAGGAAAAAAAAGAGGATATAAACACCTTCGTGTGATTGCCGGGCAGGAGAAAAAATCCTCATCAAACGAGGATGCCGCCGGAGCAGTACCGTTCTTGAAAATCAGACCGGCAAGGCCCGCGTAGAGCAGGAAAAGCACAAAGAGGCGCGGAGATGAAAACACGGTGAAAAGCATATCATTTTTTATTGACAAAGAGTGCGTCACTGGATATGGTCCTCTCACTGAATCACTGTTCACATTTTGCATGTAGTTACAATCGCCCTGCCTCGAAAGCTCCCTCACAGTGCTGCGAGTGGGAAATAACGGTGCGGGGCGAACTGTTTATTTATTGAAAACCTATTAATTTACCTTAGTAAGGGAGGAATCGACAATGCCGAAGCACGATACGCCTTTGT
>JBAZSA010000208.1:0-2879 GCA_041662645.1 Desulfurivibrionaceae bacterium | reverse complement strand
GGTGAGCGTAGCTCAGCTGGTGGCAGCACCGGGTTGTGGCCTCGGAGGTCGTGGGTTCAAGTCCCATCGCTCACCCCACGAAAAAGATAAGGGTTTCGCATAGTTGCGAAACCCTTTTTTATTGCCCGCCCCCCTTCAGGATTATTCTTTCCCCCGATGCAGCCAGGAAATTTTATCCCACAGCCCGCGAAGAATCTGCACCTCGTGTTCGGTCAAGCCCTGACGGGCAAGCATCCGCCGGAACGCACGGACCAGGTGTTCCGGGTTCTGCGGATTAAGAAAACCCACCTCAAGAAGCACCTGACGCATCTGGACGAACATGGCTTCCAGGTTCTTCCCCAAGGCAGGGCGTTTCCCCCGCGCCTTGTCTTCGACTGGAGCAGAAAACTTCAGGGAGGCCTCATAGAGGCAGACCGCCACGGCCTGGGCCAGGTTCATGGAGGGCAAGTCGGCGTGGGTGGGAATGGTCACACAGTATTGGCAAAGGTCCAGATCCCCGGTCTTCAGCCCGGTATCCTCAGGGCCAAAAACAATCGCCGCCTTGGCGGTTTTTGCCAGACCAGCAACCGCGCTGGCCGCCTCCGCCGGGGACAACAGTTCCTCCCGGTATTTCCCGAATCGCCGGGTCGTGCCCAAGGCAAGGTTCCGGTCTGACAGGGCGAGAGCCAAATTTTCGTACACCCTGGCCCGCTCAAGCAGGTCAACGGCGGACACCGCCATATTGCGGGCCTCCGCGCCGAGATGGCTTGCCCGCGGCTGCACCAGCCGCAGCTCGCCAAAACCGAAATTTTTCATAACCCGGGCAACCGAGCCTATATTTCCGGCCCCTTTTGGCTCCACCAAAACGACACAAAGATGATCACAAGACAAGGACATGGAAAGAAAACCTGTTGAACATGCCAATACATTACCATTCTTCCGGCGGGGCAGCATCCGCCAAAAAAATCTTCCTGAAATTCAGTGAACCCGCAAGTTCTCGACAACCTCCGGACGCGGAAATCGCTGGATATCCCAGACCGGGCAGCCCTGATTATACCCCAAGACACTCCCCCCACCTTTATTTTTTTCCATCCATCACGCCCCGCACCCAGGACCCGGCTTTGCCCCGCATTTTTTTCTATTGCACAAATATGAAATGCAGGGTATGTTGCCTCATAGAAAATTAATTTAAGCAGAAGTAATACCTCATTATGATATCCATCCAGCCGTGTTATCTCCCCTGCTTTTCGTCAGTCTCCCGCAAAGTTTCTGCCGACAACATACTTCGTTAACAAACAGAAAATAGAGCGGAATATCCTGGACGGACGCATTGTCGATTTTACCCCCTTGCCGCACCCAATCATCATTCCTGACATTTTCCGGCACCCACACCATAACAAAAAATATCTCGGTGCTCTTGAAAAAGACACCGCCTACGCGATGCCGCTTGACTTTTCTCCCATAACAGCGCATCGTTACTTGAACAAAGGAGTTCTAATGAGTTTTGAAGAGTTTCAGTTTCACCCCCAGATAATTGCCGGCATCAAAGCCTGTGGTTATACTTCTCCAACCCCCATCCAGCGCGAGGCCATGCCTCCCATTCTCGCTGGCCGCGACATTCTTGGCCTCGCCCAGACAGGCACCGGCAAGACCGCAGCCTTTGTGCTCCCCCTTCTGCAACGCTTACAGGCCGGACCCCGCAAAAAAGTACGTGCGCTCATCGTTGCTCCCACCAGGGAACTTGCTGAACAAATCCACGAAAATATCGGCAAAATGGCCGGGCAGACCAGATTACGCAGTGTTGTCGTGTATGGCGGCGTGGGCAAGCCAGGGCAGATCAAAAAAATCAGGGAAGGCGCCGAGATCATTGTCGCCTGCCCAGGACGCCTGCTTGACCACTTGAATGACAAAGCCATCAACCTCCGTGAGGTTGAGGTTCTGGTCCTCGATGAAGCGGACCATATGTTTGACAAAGGCTTTCTGCCTGATATCCGGCGGATCATGAAACACCTGCCGGCCCAACGGCAGAACCTCGTTTTCTCCGCCACCATGCCTGCGGAAATCCGTCATCTGGCCGAAGATATCCTGAATGACCCGGCGACAGTGCAGATCAACCACACCCAGGCCGTGACAACCATCTCCCACGTGCTCTTCCAGGTCGCAAAAGAGAACAAGACCTCCTTGCTGAAAAGCATCATGGCCCAGGAAGAGATGGCAACCACCCTGATCTTCACCAAGACCAAACACAAGGCCAAAAGCCTGGCCCTGGCCCTGGAAAAATCCGGCTACAGTGCAACCTCTCTGCAGGGCAACCTGTCCCAGCAGAAACGCCAGCAAGCTCTGGACGGTTTCAAAAACGGAACATTCAAGGTTTTGGTTGCCACTGATATCGCCGCCCGCGGGATTGACGTGTCCGGGATTTCCCATGTTATCAACTATGATGTCCCGGATACGGTTGAGGCATATACACACCGGACAGGACGCACCGGCCGGGCCACCCGTTCGGGCGAAGCCCTTACCTTGGCTGCCGGAGAAGATGGCAAGATGATCCAGGCCATCGAACGCACCCTGGGCAAAAAGATGGTCATCAAGAGCATCGCCGGTTTTGTTGCCGACGCGCAGGATCGTGACGAACCAATCAAGTATCGGCGTGAAATGCCGATACGAAAAAAACATACCCCTGCTGGATCGGGGAGAAACAAGCGCACCAGGGCCTCGTCCTTTGACTTTGGCATCCCGGTTCCCGCGCAACGACAGTAAACCGGGTTTGGGCAACCAAACCTCCAGCCGGGATATCAAACGGTAACCCGGCTTTATAACAAAGTGGTTCCTGCGTGGAACCGAGTACAAAGGAGTAGTACAAGATGGCAGAAGGCACAGGTAAATGGTTTAATGATTCA
>JBAZSA010000207.1:0-2952 GCA_041662645.1 Desulfurivibrionaceae bacterium | reverse complement strand
CTTACCTCGCTGATGCCGTCGATGGCGTTGAGTGCCGAAGTGACCGAGGCCGAACAATGGCCGCAACGCATACCTTTGATCTGGATAGTTGGCATGGGGGAGCTCCTGTGGGTTGTGTTTGCGGTTGAAGTAGATAAAGAGTTTTATTAAAAACTAAAGTGTTGTCAGGCGCAAATATTTTTATGCATCTGCATAATTTACTGTGGAAGGGCAAAACAATCAACATTGGAGCAATCCAGACATGACACCGTCAATCGAAAAGCAGCGGGTCGCCGTCCGGGGCATGCACTGTGCCTCATGTTCTGCGCGTATAGAAAAAGTACTTTCGGGTACCGAGGGTATTCGTGCGGCAACGGTGAATCTCGCCGCCGAAAGCCTGGAGGTGGAGTGGGACACCGATCGGCTCAGCCTTGCGGATATTGCCGGGATCGTCAAGACCCTCGGTTTTGAGCTGGTGTTGCCGGAAAAGGAAACCAGGCTGGTGCTGGCCATCGGCGGCATGACCTGCGCCTCCTGCGCTGCCCGGATTGAAAAGGTGGTGGGGACTCTGCCCGGGGTGCGGGCCATGCAGGTCAATCTGGCCACGGAGTCGGCGGTGGCGGTTTTTGATCCCGAGGTTGCCAGCCAGCGGCAGATTCGTGAAGCCATTGAGCGCCTTGGTTTTAAGGCCCAGGCGGCCGGGCTGGGCGGGGGCTCTGATTTCGAGCGGCAGCAGGAGGAGGCCCTTGCCCGGCTGGCCGCCATGGCAAAGCGCCTCTATCCGGCTTTTGCCTTTGCCATTTTGCTGCTGCTTCTTTCCATGGGCGAGATGGCCGGGCTGCCGTTGCCCCTGTTTCTCGCCCCCCACCATGCGCCGTTTACCTTCGCTTTTGTCCAGTTTCTTCTGGTGCTGCCGATCATGTGGTCGGGCCGCAATTTTTATCAGCTCGGTTTTCCTGCTCTCTGGCGCGGGGCGCCCAACATGGATTCGCTCATCGCCATCGGCACCGGGGCCGCCTTTGTCTACAGTACCTGGAATATGATCGAGATCGGCCTTGGCATCGAGGCCATGGCCAGGGTCATGGATCTCTATTTTGAGTCGGCCGGGGTGCTTATCGCCCTGGTTTCCCTGGGCAAGTACCTGGAAACCCGTTCCAAGGTGCGCACCTCGGACGCCATCCGCCAGCTCATGGCCCTGACCCCGGAGGAGGCTGCTCTGGTGGTGGGTGAGGTGCAGAAAAAGATCCCGGTGGCCGAGATCGAGGTCGGCGATATCTTGTTGGTCAAGCCGGGCGAGCGCATCCCGGTGGATGGCTCGGTGGTCAAGGGGCGCTCCAGTGTGGACGAATCCATGCTTACCGGCGAATCCCTGCCGGTTTCCAAGGAGACCGGCGATCCGGTGGTGGGCGCCACCTTGAACAAAAACGGCTTATTGCAGATGCGGGCCGAGAAAGTCGGGCAGGACACGGTGCTGGCCCGGATCATCACCATGGTCCGCGAGGCTCAGGGCTCCAAGGCGCCCATCGCTAATCTGGCGGACCGCATCAGCCTCTATTTTGTGCCCACTGTCATGGTTCTTGCGATTATCGCCGGGTTGGCCTGGTATTTCATCGGCCAGGCAGAATTCTCCTTCGCCCTGCGGATTTTCATCGCCGTGTTGGTTATTGCCTGCCCCTGCGCCATGGGGCTGGCCACCCCGACCTCGATCATGGTTGGCACCGGGCGCGGTGCCCAGTTGGGGGTGCTGGTGAAAAGCGGCGAGGCTTTGGAAATGGCGCAAAAGGTCAACGCCGTGGTCTTTGATAAGACCGGAACCCTGACCCATGGCCGGCCGGAGTTGACCGATGTGCAACCGGTGGCCGCGGGGATGGATGCCGGCAAAATCCTTTCCTTGGTGGCCAGCGCCGAGAGCGGCTCGGAACATCCCCTGGCCGAGGCCATTGTCAATAGCGCCAGGGAAAAGGGGCTGACCCTGGCAGAGCCATCATATTTCGAGGCGGTTCCGGGCCGGGGCATCCAGGCCATGGTGGGGGGCGAGAAGGTGCTGCTCGGCAACCGGGAGTTCATGGCGGAGCAGAATGTTACGGGGCTTGGCATGGCGGTTGAGCAAATTGCCCATGGCTTTGCCGGGGCTGGCAAGACCGCGCTCTACTGTGCGGCGGATGGCAAACTTGTCGCGCTTCTCGCCATTGCCGACCGGCTTAAATCCGAGGTGCCCGCGACCATCAGCGCTCTGGAGAAAATGGGGATCAAGATTTTCATGCTCACCGGAGATAATGAGATTACCGCCCGGGCTATTGGTGCCCAGGCTGGAATCAGCGAGGTCTTTGCCCAGGTGCTACCGGACCAGAAGGTGGAAAAGGTGGCGGCCTTGCAGGCGGAAGGTTTTCGGGTCGCCATGGTGGGAGACGGCATTAACGACGCTCCGGCCCTGGCCAAGGCCGATGTCGGCATTGCCATGGGCACCGGCATCGATGTTGCCATCGAATCCGGCGATATCGTGCTGATGAAGGGGCATCTTTCCGGTCTGCTCGCCGCGTTTTCCCTCAGCCGGGCAACCATGCGCAATATCAAGCAGAATCTTTTCTGGGCTTTTATCTACAATATCATCGGCATCCCCGTGGCTGCGGGGGTTCTTCATCTTTTTGGCGGTCCGGTATTGAATCCCATGATCGCAGGCGGGGCTATGGCCATGAGTTCGGTTTCCGTGGTTTCCAACGCCCTGCGGTTGCGCTTTTTTACCCCGCCTGGGGTAACAGGAGATAAGCGCGGCGGTGTAAAATAAGAGCAACCCGCAGCATCGTCTTGACAATTTTCAGAAACCTTGCGTAGATGATAGATAGTACTGGCCTTGGAATTCGCGGCTGGTTTTCCCGTTGTTATCGTGTCCGGTTCGAAAGGAGCATTCCAATGAAAAAAATTGTTACAACTGCGGTGATTATCGCCTCTACCTGCGGAATCTTCGGTGCCAGG
>JBAZSA010000206.1:0-2970 GCA_041662645.1 Desulfurivibrionaceae bacterium | reverse complement strand
TTGAGGCAGACGCAGAGCTTCTGCAGCTCCTGGCTCACCTCGGGATAATCCTTGGAGGAGCCGATATTGGCGTTGACCTTGGTGGACAACCCCTTGCCCACCCCCATGATCCGCTCGAATTTGTGGTTTTTGTTCCTGGGGATACAGATCGTGCCAGCAGCTACCCCCTGCATCAGGGCCTGAACCGCGATGTTCTCGTTGGCGGCACAGTTTTCAAAAAGAGGGGTAAGCGTGCCCCTGATCGCGTCTTCTCGAATACTCATCACAGGTTCTCCGATAACCTCCGGCGCGGGCCGCAGGGTGTTGGCAGTAAAATTAAAGGAAATTCAAGACGCAAAAACATACCAGCGCCCCCTTGAGAATGCAACGTAAATGTATGGGATCAGAGGGAGAAAATACCTATAACACCCCGTGATCATAAAGAATTTTGAGACCAATACCGAGCAGAACCAGGCCGCCGGCAATCTCCGCCCGGGAGCCCAAGCGCGAGGCCGCGCCCAGCAGACAGCCCAGCCGCAGGCCGAGTCCGGTAAGAGCCGAGGCGACCAGACCGATGATCAGGGCTGGGAGCCAGACGCTGATCTCCAGCACCGCGAAGCTCAAGCCCACGGCCAGGGAATCGATGCTCGTTGCCACCGACAGGGTGATGAGCATCCGCCCCCGGGTCGGGTCCGCTCCCTCTCCCGCTTCATGTTCCTCCCGGATCGCCTCCCAGATCATCTTGAGCCCCACAAAGGCAAGGAGGCCGAAGGCGAGCCAATGGTCAAAGGATTCGATGTAGGAACGGACCGTGAGCCCGCCCAACCAGCCGAGGATGTTCATCCCGGCCTGAAAAAACCCGAAATGGAAGGCCAGGCGGAACACCTGCCGGGAATCGACCTGACACAGGCTGACCCCGGCAGCCAGGGCCACGGCAAAGGCATCCACGGCCAAAGCCAGGGCGATGAGCAGAATTGCGGAAAATTCCATGGACGAGGCTGCGCGGATGTGGTTATGGGGAGGAAAAACCGGGTTGCGGTGCCAGTTGACCATTTTTCCCAAGGAGTGGCAAGAAAAAAGCCCGCCGCAAAAAAAGCGCGGAATTCCCGGCAAGGTTTGGTATCATTAGATCAATTCGCCATGGCCGTGCGGCCCTGGCTTTGTGAAACAGCGGCATTCCCAAGAGGTTGCGATGGTTAAGATAATGCTGGTCGATGACCACGAAATGGTCCGTACGGGCCTGAAATCCCTGCTGGAAACCGAGCCTGATTTCCAGGTGGTGGGAGAGGCGGGAAACGGGGTCGAGGCCTTGAGCAAGGTTGCCGGGCTTGCCCCGGATGTGGTGGTGATGGATATCAGCATGCCGCTGATGGACGGCATTGAAACCACGAAAAAGATTGTCGGGTTGCACCCCAATTGCCTTGTCCTCGCCCTGACCGTGCATGAGGACAAACAGTATTTCTTCCAAATGCTCCAAGCCGGAGCCAAGGGCTATCTCACCAAGGAAGCCGCGGCCGACGAACTGGTGGCGGCCATCCGCTCCGTGGCGGCGGGCAATGTCTATCTGTTGCCCGCCCTGGCCCGCTGGCTTCTCGAGGACTACAACGAGCTGGCCAGCCAGGCCCAAGGCGCAACGCAGGATGGCGAACACCCCGGCCTGCAAGCCCTGACCATGCGGGAGCGGGAGGTGCTGGAGCTGGTGGCCGAAGGCAACACCACCCCCCGGATCGGAGAGATCCTTACCTTAAGCCCCAAGACCATCTCCCGGCACCGGGAACGGATCATGAACAAACTCAATCTGCACTCCACCGCGGAGCTGGTGAAATTCGCCATCCGCACCGGCTTGGTGAAAACGGGCTGAGCCTTCAGGACTCCCCTCCTTCGCCATCCCCCTCTGTTTCCGGCGCACCCCCGCGGCAACAGCGCCCGCCCTTTTCCCCTCGCCCCAAACACCGCGCACAGCGGTCATCGCTGCACAGCTGGCAGGAAAAACAGTCCGGACAGGGGTGTTTCTGCCTCCCGCCCTGTATTTTTTCCGGGATATAGACCTTGCCTGTTCCATCGGGAAGATCGGCAAATGGCATCCTGGCCCTCCTTGCCCGCCGGAAAAGCGCGGGAACGCGCCCGGTTAGACGGCAGCACCCTGCGGCTCACCGCTCTCAATGGGCAGGCTCTGGTCCCTGGACCATTCGTTCCAAGAGGCGAAGTAGACCCGCAGCCTTGTGAAACCGGCGAGCTTCAAGGCCACATAGGTATTGGCCGCCCGCGAGCCCTTGAAACAGAAGATGATGATATCGCTGTCCGGATAGATCTGCTGGCTGGCGCACAACGCCCGGATTTCATGGGCGGGACGGAAGGACGGGATCGCGTCGCGGCTCATGAAGCTGTACCATTCAATCCAGCGGGCACCGGGAATTCGCCCCCGCCGTGGGGCGAAATCGTAACCGTAGGGCGAGGAGGTCTGGCCCAGCCATTCGTTGGCATCCCGGTTGTCGAGGAGAATGGTCCGTGCGTCGCCCAGGGCCTTGAGCACATCGTCCCTGGTGGCCATCAGCGCATGGTTGGGGCGGGGAACAAACCGGCTGGGGCAGGGCGACGTTTCGCCGGCCTCCTCGGGCAGGCCGTACTGCTGCCAGGCCCAGAAACCGCCGTCGAGAATGCCGCAATCCCGGTGGCCGAGGTAGCAGGCCAGCCAGTAGCCACGGCAGGAAGCGCCATACCGGGTGTCGAAGCTGTCTTCGTAAAAGATGACCTTGCGGTCATGGGAAACGCCCACGCGGGAAAAACTCTCGGCAAAGGTGTTCTGCAAGGCAGCCAGCCCTTCCGGGCTGCTGGTGCTTAAAAAGGAAAAGATCTCCGGCAGGTTCACCGCTCCGGGGATATGCCCTTCGAAAAAGGCGTCCTGGTCGCGGATATCCACCAGCAGCACCGAGCCTTCTTCAAGAAGCGCCTGGGTTTCATGGAGGGTGTAGAGAATTTTTTGCGTCATGA
>JBAZSA010000205.1:0-3056 GCA_041662645.1 Desulfurivibrionaceae bacterium | reverse complement strand
TTGCTGCGCGTTCTCCAGGAGCGTTGCTTTGAACGGGTCGGCGGCAGCCAGACCCTGCGGGTTGATGTCCGGATCATCGCCGCGACCAACCGCGATCTCAAGGATGAGGTGGACAAAGGCCATTTCCGGGAAGATCTCTATTACCGGCTCAACGTGCTGCACATCCACCTTCCCCCCCTGCGCGAACGCACCGATGACATCCCCCTGCTGGTCGCCCATTTTGTCAACAAATACGCCAAGCAGCTCAACAAGCCCAATTTGGAGATTGCCACGGAAACCGTCCGGTTTCTCACAACCCTGCCTTGGGAAGGCAACATCCGCGAGCTGGAAAACACCATCGAACGGGCCGCCATCCTCTGCAGCAGAAACATGATCCGCCCGGAAGATGTGCAACCCGAGACCCTGCCCGGGAAAACGCCCATGCAGTGGCTGAACGGCTTTGACATGGAGCAGGCGATCCCGGCCAACACCCCCCTGCCCGACGTGCTTGACGGCATTGAAAAGAAAATGGTGCTCTCCGCCCTGGACAAGGCGGATTATGTCCAGACAAAAGCGGCTGACGCCCTTGGCATCACCAAGAGCCTGCTCCAGTACAAGATGAAAAAACACGGCATCCTTAAACGCTGACGTAGCTGTTTGGGGATTTAGGCTGACGGCTAACGACCGAAGTATGCCCAAAACCTTCCGCCTTCGGCCTATCCACCTGAATAATTGCAAAATTCCACCCCACATCAGGTTCCCGTCATGAGCTTTTCCTGTAAAAACTACGATTACAACGATGACAAATGCCTCATGCTCAAACAGGATTGCATTCCAGGCCGGCCGGGGTGCGTGCTTGAGGGAAGGATTGCCTTGAGCGAAGCGCTCATGGACCGGATCAAGGCGCTGGAGCAGAAAAAGCCCTCCGGCAAGACAGAAAAGAAATAACCCGCCCCATGGCGCAACCTGAAAATTTCCTTGGCAATTGCCGGAATACTCCTTCCCTACCCATGCCTTCCATGAAAAAAATCTGTGATTACTGTGGCGGTTCCGGCCAGGTACAATTCTTCGCCGGGGTGAGCAGATTCTTCCTCTCCTGCGAGGAATGCCCTCACTGCGCCGGGATTGGCTACGAACTCCCCCCCGATGACAGTGCCGCCCCGGACAAACAAGCCCCTTGTCCCGCAAAAAAATCTTCCTCCCGGAAAAGACCCAGGTGACCCCGCCATGAAAGAGGAACCCAGGGTGGCGGTGGTCGGTGGCGGCCCCGCCGGACTCATGGCCGCCACCGTGCTCAGCGAGGCAGGCCTCCCGGTGGATATTTTCGACGCCAAGGGTTCGGCGGGCCGCAAGTTCCTGGTTGCCGGACGCGGCGGGCTGAACCTCACCCATTCGGAGCAGGCCGAACCCTTTGCCGCCCGGTACGGAAACAATGCCGAGACCTTCAAAAAACTTCTGGCCGTTTTTTCACCGGACGACCTGCGCGCCTGGTTGCACGGACTCGGGGTGGAAACCTTTGTCGGCACCAGCGGCCGGGTCTTCCCCAAGGACGCAACAGCTTCCGATATCCTCAAAAAATGGCTCGAAGCTCTGGACAGGCGCGGGGTCACATTCCACTACAGCCACCGCTGGCAGGGATTTTCCCAAACGGGCAATCCGCTTTTCCTTCCCGAAGATGGCGCGCTCCGCGAATTCCCGGCCAGAGCCGTGCTCCTCGCCTTGGGCGGGGCAAGCTGGCCCCAGACAGGTTCCGATGGAAGCTGGACCTCGCATCTCGCCGCCAAAGGCATTCACCTTGAGCCGTTCCGCCCGGCAAACTGCGGGGTTGAGGTGGCCTGGTCCGAACATTTCCGTACCCGCTTCAGCGGTAAACCGCTCAAGAACGTTTTGCTCCGCTGTGGCGACCGGCAAGCCACAGGCGATGTGGTGGTGACCGTCCACGGCCTGGAAGGAGGGCCTGTCTACGCCGTAAGCGGGGTTCTCCGCGATCTGCTGGAACAGGGCAACCCAGTCCCCATTTTTCTAGACCTGAAGCGCGATCTGCCGCTGGAACGCCTCACTGATAAACTTGCGCACCGCCACGGCAAGGAAAGCCTTGCCAATTTTCTGCGCAAGGCCATACATCTCACCGGACCGGCCTTTTCGCTGCTCCGCGA
Organism: Desulfurivibrionaceae bacterium; assembly: GCA_041662645.1. Classification (GTDB taxonomy): domain Bacteria; phylum Desulfobacterota; class Desulfobulbia; order Desulfobulbales; family Desulfurivibrionaceae; genus Thiovibrio. Next base: position 921 of record JBAZSA010000205.1, on the reverse strand, counting down.
AATATGCTCCCCGGAAGATTTGCAAAATCCGGGGATTCTTGCCCGGCGCATCAAGCATCTTGCCATCCCCATCGTCGGCACCAGACCTCTGGCCGAGGCAATCTCCTCCGCCGGAGGCGTTCCCTTTGCGGAAGTGAACACGGATTTCATGCTCCGCAAACTGCCGGGAGTATTCGTCGCCGGGGAAATGCTCGACTGGGAAGCGCCAACCGGGGGCTATCTGCTACAGGGCGCATTCACCACAGGTTTTCAGGCCGCCCGGGGACTCCTGAGATGGTTGGCCTCCCGACCCCAACCACCGGAGAGTTCCTCCCAAGCCAGCTGAATGGCCTGGTTCCAGTTCCGGACAAATTCACCGGCTCCCCCCCCGTAGAACCGCGCTGGCCCACTCCTTCTTCGTTGACGATTTCTCCGCTTGCAATCACAACGAATTTATCGGACAATCCAACCTGTTTAAAATAAGATGGTGTTGTGATATAAAGAAACACTTGGCTGGTAGTATCTGCCAAACCTGAAAAAATAATCCGCCCAGGGGAGTTCTCCATGAAGGTCGTCATCACCTATTGCTCGCAATGAAACTATCTGCCACGGGCTTCCAGGCTGGAAGCCGAACTGAGGAAACAGTTTGCCGCCGAGGTTGAGCTTGTCCCCGGTTCAGGCGGCATCTACGAGATCGTGGCCGACGGCCGCTTGATTTTTTCAAAAAAAGCGGCCGGCCGGTTTGCCGAGCCGGAAGAAATCATCAGCCTTATCCAGAACCACGTGTAACAGAAAGGTTTTTCAACGATCATGACCGCGCCACCGGAAACACCAGCGACCCTTACCCTTCTGGATGCACTTGACGCCCAGAAGACCAACGGCCACCGCTGGCAGCTCAACGGCAACACCACCTTTACCCTGGGCCGGGTGGCCAACATCGAT
>JBAZSA010000204.1:0-3057 GCA_041662645.1 Desulfurivibrionaceae bacterium | reverse complement strand
ACAGAATAACCCCGCCCCCCGCGTAGATCACCGGTTTTTTGGCCTTGAGCATTGCCTGGCAGGCCTTCTCGATCTGACCGGGATGCGGCTCGTAGGTAGGCTTATACGTCCGCATGGTGATGGGTTTCAGCTCGGGATAGGTTATCCGGGTGGCCAAAACATCCTTGGGCAGATCAACCAGCACGGGCCCGGGACGACCGGTCTTGGCAAGATGAAACGCTTCCCGGATAATCGGGATCAACTCTTCGGCGTCTTTTACCAGATAATTATGCTTGGTGATCGGCCGGGTGATCCCGACAATATCCACCTCCTGGAAGGCATCGTTGCCAATCAGCTTGGTCGGCACCTGCCCGGTGAAAACAACCAGGGGAATGGAATCCAGATAGGCCGAGGCAATGCCGGTAACCGCATTGGTGGCGCCAGGGCCGGAAGTCACCAGGGCAACTCCTACTTCTCCCTTAATCCGCCCGTAAGCATCGGCGGCATGAACCGCGGCCTGCTCATGCCGGGTCAACACGTGATGGATGTTATCATTTTTCATCAACTCGTCGTAGACGTCGATGAGTGCCCCGCCGGGATAGCCGAAGATAGTCTCAACACCGTGTTCTTCCAGGCACTTGAGGAATGCCTGTGCTCCTGTGAGTTTCATGCTGTATTCCTTACTTTTAAATTCAATGCGTCTTCCGATGAAGATCGGATTATAACCCGAAAATATACCGTGCACAGCAGCGCACTGGCCAAAACCTTACAAAACAGGGAATTTTGAAATATATTCTGAATATATTTCTTGTCAAGCACGTTTCTGAGTTACGCCCGAAAGAGCCCAACAAAAGGGAAATTGCCCGGTTCGTTTCCAGCAATGGTCCGAGCCCGTCATAATTCCCTGCTGGTTAACGGCAATGAGGAAAACTGGGGCGGAAAAACCCCAAGCTGTCTCCCCCGCTTCAAAAATTCCCGCACTGCACCAACCCCTTCCGCGCCCAAATCAAGAGAAAACGGATTCACATAGAGCCCGATATGGTCCCGGATGACCTTGTCGTCAAGCTCCTGGGCGTGCTGCCGGATATACACCATGCCCGCCTCCGGAGTGGCAAAGGCGGAAGAAACGCTGGCCCGGATGCATCGATCGATTGCCTGGATTTTTTCCTTGCCCAAGGACCGCTTTGCCGCGATCCCCCCCAGGGGAATAGGAAAACCGGTGGTCTGCTCCCACCAGGCGCCGAGATCCTGGAGCAACAGCAGGCCATGCTCCTGAAAGGTGAAACGACTCTCATGGATGATCACCCCGGCATCGACCTCGCCTGCCACAATGGCGGGCATGATCCGGTCAAAACGCATTACCTTGACCGCCAAAGGGAAAGGAGAATACATCCGCAGCAGCATCGCCGCCGTGGTGTACCTGCCGGGAATGGCGATGGTCAGACGGGGCAGCTCTTCTGGAACAAAATTTTTCCGCGCGACCAGCAAAGGCCCGCAGCCGCGACCAAGGGCGCTTCCGGCCATGAGCAGAACATAGCGATCAAGCACATGGCCCAAGGCGTGAAACGAGAGCTTGGTAACATCAAGCCGGCTGGCAAGCGCCCACTCGTTGAGGGTTTCGACGTCGGCAAGCGTCGCCTCGCCAAAAGCCAGGGAATCACCGCATGCCTGCCCATGCACCAGTGCATGAAAGATGAATGTATCGTTGGGGCAGGGAGAGAAGCCGAGAGTAAGCCTGTTTGTTTCTGCGAGAAGAGACACGAATTTTCTGCCTGATTCAGATGAGTACGAGGTGATCAACGAGCAGGGAAACGGCTTGCCCGCATTTGCGCACGGCAGCGGCAAGCTGCCAGTTGGCGGAATTGCGGTCTTCCACCATGTTGCTAACGCAGCGCACTTCCAGACAGGGAATGGCAAATTCCTCACAAACCCTGGCCACTGCCCCCCCTTCCATGTTCTCGCAGAGGCCGTTATGGGCAGCGCGCAACAGGGCGCCACGTGCGGCTGTGGCAGAAACCCCATTGACCGTGACGAATACGCCTTTTTTACAACCCGATTCCTGCGCCCCAAGAATTTCAGCGGCCTGGGCAAGATACCGCGAGTCCAGGGGAAAAACAGCTCTGCCTGCCACTTGCCCATCAAAGGGTTCGATGCGTTCCGCGTGGCAGATCCCGAAATCGCCCATTACCTCGCTCTCGGCCAGACAGATATCGAGCAAATCCGCTCCGGAACCAACATAGGCCCCGGCCACGCCAAAATTAAGAACCAGGGAGATATCCCCCCTGCCTTCGCACAACCTCCGGGCAAGACGGACCGCTGTCTCAAGCGGCCCCACCCCCGCGACGAAAAGCTCATGGGGATGACCAGCCGTTTCCCCGGCCAGAGGCAAGGCTTCCATCTCTGTGGCGGCAACCAGAAGAATCATGGATTTCCAATGAAAAAAAGAGGCGACGCCCCTGCAACAGGGGGGCTGCTGACGCTTCGGAATCGCCCAACGGAACAGCCCTGAAAATGGCCGCTACCCACGATACGGATGTTGTGCCTCCTCGGCGTGCATCACGTTTTTGATCTGGTTGCCCTTATCAAGCACAACGATGCGGGGCTTGTATCCGGCCAGTTCCTCAGGGGCATACAAGGCATAGCTGGCAATAATCACCAGATCGCCGGGCAGCCCCTTGCGGGCCGCAGCGCCGTTGAGACCAATCATTCCGGAACCAGCCTCCCCTTCAATCACATAGGTATCAAAACGCTCGCCATTGTTGATATTATAAATATTGATCCGTTCATACGGGAGCAAACCAACGGCATCCATCAAATTTCTGTCCACCGTAAGGCTGCCCTCATAGTTAAGATCAGCCTCAATTACCGTGGCCCGGTGAATCTTTGATTTCAACATGTATTGTAACATTCTCGTTCTCTCAGTCGTCAAAAAGGTTATCGTTGTCGATCAAGCGTGTTGCCCCAACTCTTATGGCCATGGCCAACACCGCGCCTTTTTGCAACACGGCTTGCGGCCGCAAGGTCGCGTGATCAACAAGGCTTACATACTCAATGGCCACAGCCTCCTGCTGCAGCAAC
>JBAZSA010000203.1:0-3070 GCA_041662645.1 Desulfurivibrionaceae bacterium | reverse complement strand
CGTTGTCGGTTACAGGGCCTTTTATAAATATGGTACCGAAGGCCGGACTCGAACCGGCATGGGTTGCCCCACAGACACCTCAAGCCTGCGTGTCTACCAATTCCACCACTTCGGCAATCCTTATTTTCTCAGATCAAACAACAACTGCTACTTGCCCTGGGCCGGGGCCTTGGGAGCGGCTCCGTCCGCCGAAGGCAGCGGGATCGGCGTGCTCTGCGGCTCGGCAACCGGGGCAACTTCCTTCATGACCGAGCCATCCCCCACCCTGGTTGACATATAGGCCAGGGAGATGGAGGTCAGCATGAAAACAATAGCGGCCCAGGTCGTAATCTTGTTCAACAGCGGCATTGGGCCTTCCGTGCCGAACACGGTCTGACTGGAGCCGCCGAAGGCCGCGCCCATGCTGGCGCCCTTGCCGTGCTGCAACAGCACGATCACGATGAGGAACAAACAGACAACTATATGAACAATGGTCAGTAAAGTGGTCATGTTTTCTTGGTTACCGTTATTGCCGAAAATGGATGATGCGTTCAAAGGAATCGGCCTTGAGCGCTGCCCCGCCAACCAAGGCCCCGTCTATATCGGGCTGCCGCAACAGGGCATCCACGTTCCCCGAATTGACGCTGCCACCATACAGTATTCTCATTTGGCGGGCAATACTTTTCTCGTACATCGTAAGGAGCAAATTCCGCACGAATTCATGGGCTTCCTGAGCCTGCTCCTCGCTGGCGGTTTTGCCGGTGCCGATGGCCCAGACCGGCTCATAGGCAAGGACCATGCTGGCGGGCTCGGTCACCGCAATGCCGCTCAGTCCGGCCCGGACCTGACGCTCAAGCACGACCATGGCCTGGCCTGCCTCGCGCTCAGCCAGGGTTTCGCCAAAACAGAGAACCGGGGTGAGGCCAAAACGCATGGCCCCGGCCACCCGCTGGTTGATGAGCGCATCGGTCTCGCCAAAGATCTGCCTGCGCTCCGAATGGCCGATGATGGCCATGGTGCAGCCCAATTCCCGCAACATGGAGGGAGCGATCTCTCCGGTAAAGGCTCCCTGCTCTTCCCAGCAGACATTCTGGGAGGCAAGCCGGACCTGCGAGCCGCGCACCACCTCGGCCACCGCTGCCAGGGCGGTAAAGGGCGGGGCAATCATGACCTCCCGGCCGGTCAGCCCCTTGCAAGCCTGGACCACGGCGCTGGCAAGACTCTTGGCCTCGGCCAGCGAGGTATGCATCTTCCAGTTCCCGGCAATCAGGGGGATGCGCTGCATGAACTGCTCCTTATTTCTTTGCTTCCAGGGCGGCAACCCCGGGAAGCTCCTTGCCCTCCATCAGCATGAGAAATGCGCCGCCGCCCGTGGAGATGTAGGAGATGTTGCTCGATTCGCCAGCCTTGTGCACCGCCACATCGGTATCGCCCCCCCCGACAATGGTCAGGGCGTGAGAGCGGGCCACATGCTGCACCATGGCCATGGTTCCCCGGGAAAAGGCGTCCATCTCGAAGGCGCCCATGGGTCCGTTCCAGATGATGGTTTTCGCATCCTCCATGGCCTCGGAAAAAAGAACCGTGGTGGCCGGGCCGATATCGAGGACCATCCAGTCGGCTGGCACCTCCTGCACCGTTACCCGCTTGGATTCTGCCCGGGCCTCAAACCTGTCCGCGACAATGCAATCAACCGGCAGATACAGTTTCACCCCAAGGCGTTTGGCCTTGTTGAGCAACTCCCGCGCCGTATCGAGCAATTCATCCTCGACCTTGGATTTGCCCATGCCGTGGCCGATGCTTTTGAGAAAGGTATTGGCCATGGCCCCGCCGATGACCATCTTGTCCACCCGGTCCATGAGGTTGTCCAGGGCGCCGAGCTTGCTCGACACCTTGGCCCCGCCCACGATGGCGACCAGGGGCCGCATGGGGTTGCTCACCGAACGGTGGAAATAATCCATCTCCTTCTGGAGCAGGAAACCGGCCGCACACTGATCCACGAACTGGGTCACTCCCACCACCGAAGCGTGGGCCCGATGCGCCACGGCAAAGGCATCGTTGATATAGATATCGCAGAGGCTGGCCAACTGGCTGGCAAAGCCCTCGTCGTTCTGCTGCTCCTCGGCATGGAAGCGCAGGTTTTCAAGGAGCAGCACATCGCCGGGCTGCATGGCGTCCACCATGGCGCGGGTCTCCGGGCCGATGCAGTCCGGGGCCAGCTGCACCTCTTTGTTGATGAGCCGGGAAAGCCTCTTCGCCGCCGGAGCCAAACTGAACTCAGGCTTACGGGTTCCCTTGGGCCGGCCCATGTGGGACATGATAATGACCTTGGCATTTTCATCCAGGGCATAGTTGAGCGTGGGCAACACCCCGCGAATCCGGATATCGTCGGTGATGTTCAGCTGTTCATCCAGCGGCACGTTGAAATCAACGCGGATGAGCAATTTTTTCCCCTTGATGTCAAGATCCCGGATATTTTTCATGGAGCTGCCCCCCTCAAACTTTTTTTATGCACCGGCAAGAACTTTCTTTTCCATGAGTATCGCATCTTCCACCGGCGAAGCGTAGTAATTTTTCCTCAGCCCCACCCGGCGAAAACCAAATTGTTCGTACAAGGCCAGGGCAGGAAGGTTGCCAGCACGCAGCTCCAAAAAACAGCGTCCCGTCCCCTGCTCCGCCAGATGGCGCAGAGCGTGCGCCACAAGCTGCCCCCCGATCCCTTGCCGCCGGTACTCCCGGCCCACCGCGATTTTCAGCAGCTCGGCTTCCCCGGCGCAGCTCCGGCCGCAGACAAAGCCGCACACCAGCCCGGAACCGGCTTCGGCAACGAACTGCCAGCCGCCGTCCTGGCCGCGTTCGCTGGCCAGCTGGCCAGCACTCCACGGAGAGGGATTTTCAGATTCGATGGCGTGCACCGCTGCGAGATCAGCACCGGTCATGGGCCGGACTATAACGGCGCAAGGCTCAAGGCGCGAGGCTGAAGGCTGGAGGATTTGTTCCTTGACCCTTTTACCTTTCACCTTTTTCCTGCTTTTCTAAATCATCTGCCCGGCAATGGAAACGGTCCGGTCGCCCAGCATATTGGTATAGCTGC
>JBAZSA010000202.1:0-3093 GCA_041662645.1 Desulfurivibrionaceae bacterium | reverse complement strand
GGCGTCTGCCGTGAACCCGGCGCCCGCGCCAAGATTGCCGTGAGTTCGTCCGAATCGGATGTCGACCCGGTTGGGGCCTGTGTCAGGATGAAGGGCTCCATGGTGCAGAACGTGGTTCAGGAGCTGCAGGGAGAAAAGATCGACATTGTCCCCTGGAGTCCGGACCCGGCCCGCTATGTTTCCAATGCCTTGTCGCCAGCTCAGGTTTCGTTGGTGGTTGTGGACGAGGAGAAGAAAACCTTGCTGGTGGTTGTGCCCGATGATCAGCTTTCCCTGGCCATTGGCCGGCAGGGCCAGAATGTGCGCTTGGCTGCGGCCCTGTTGGGATGGCGGATTGATGTGAAGAGTGAACAGAAATATGCTAAATTCAGCGAAGAAGGCTTCCAATCGCTGATGGATGTGCAGGGAATGGATGAAAAAACTGCGGAAGCCCTCTACGATGCGGGCTTCAATTCGGCCCAGGACCTGGCCCAGGCAGAGGTCGCGGCCGTGCTTGCCGAAGTGGAATCCCTTGACGAGAACAGGGTTGCCCGCTTGATTGCCTCCGCGCAAAAAGTCAACACGGCCCAAGGGCAAGACGATACAGAAGATGGGGCTTCAACCGGGGATGACGAGCAATAGGTCATTTGCATGACCACTGTTCCTGGGGAGAAGGCTAAGGCGCCGGTCCGGACATGTCTGGGGTGCCGTCAGAGGAAGGCGCAGCAAGAGATGTGGCGGTTTGCCGTGGACGGCAGCGGGCGTGTATTGAAAGATTTCCGTGGCAAGCATGATGGGCGTCATGCGTACTGTTGTCAGGATGACAGTTGTCTGCAGAAGTTTTTTAAAAACAAAAAAGGATTATCCAGAGCGTTTCGCCAACAGGTGCTGGGATTTGACGAAGGGTTGCAAGACCTCTTCGGGAGTGAGCAATGACAAAAATCAGGGTATACGAGTTAGCTAAAGAAGCGGAAATGGAAAACAAGGACTTGGTGGCAACCCTCATTGAGATGGGCTATGCCATTAAATCCCATAGTTCCACTCTGGACGACGAGACAGCACAGGATATCCGGCAAAGGCTCGGCATAGGCCAGACCCGGACAGAAGAAAAAAGGATTCAGGGCGCCGGGCGGACAACCATTATCCGCCGCAGAACCAAAACCGTGCCGGTTGAGGTGCCCCCGGCCGAGGAAGCGCCAGCCAAATCGAAGCCGCCTATTGTTTCAGAGGAAGAGCACGAGGAGGCTGAGACAGCCCGGGCTGCGGAAATAGTTGCAAAGGGCGAAGAAGAAACAGGCCGTGGCGAGGTTGCCGAACCTGTGCTGGCGGAAGGCCAGGAAGGGGAGGAAGAGCAGGAGCCGTCCGCGCCGTCCGCGGAAGAGGAGGCAGCGCCGGTCTCTGTCGAGACAGCCGGAGAAGAAGAAATCTCCGGGGTGGAGATGGCAGAGGATGAACTGGACGAGCAGGCGCCTTTTGTGCAGGAGCCGCATCGCAAGGGGTTTGCCCGGGTGATCAAGAGGGCGGCCATTGTCATTCCGCCGCCTGCCCCACCCCGGACCTTCCCGCCCCGGCCGGCGAAAAGGCCCGAGCCGGTAAAGGGAAAACCCGTTGTTGCCGAGGTCCCCGCCGCCAAGGATGAGGGCGATAAGGGCGATGCGCTCAAGGGTAAAAAAGGCAAGCGGTTTGTCAAGTTCACCACCGAGACCGCCGAGCATGACCGGGCGAAAAAGGCTCCGTTGCGCAGTCAGCGGCAGGCCGACATCGATATCGAGGATGTCGACGATGCGCTTGGCGGAAAAATTCCCGCTGGCTTGCGGGTCGGACGCAGCGTGCGCAGCGGCGGCAAAAAAGGCAAGCGCCTGGTTGTTTCCCAGCAGGTGGCGGAAACAAAGGCGATCAAGAAACGGATCAAGGTGCATGAAACCATTACAGTTGGTGATCTTGCCCACCGGATGGGCCTCAAGGTCGGAGAGCTGATTGCCAAGTTGCTGGCGATGGGGGTCATGGCCACCATCAACCAGGCTCTTGATGTTGAGACCGCGACCCTGGTAGCCTCTGATTTCGGTTATGAGGTCGAGCAGGGGGTTACCGAGGAGCAGGCTGTCCTTGAGCTGGAAGAGCAGGAGGGCGGCGGGGAGATGCTTCCCAGGCCGCCGGTGGTCACGGTCATGGGGCATGTCGACCATGGCAAGACCTCGGTGTTGGACGCCATCCGGAAAACAGATGTGGCGGCCGGCGAGGCAGGCGGCATCACCCAGCATATCGGCGCCCATTATGTGCGCTCTCCGCAAGGGGATGTGGTTTTTCTTGACACCCCTGGCCATGCGGCTTTCACGGAAATGCGCTCCCGTGGCGCGCAGGTTACCGATGTCGTTGTTCTGGTTGTGGCCGCGGACGACGGCGTCATGGACCAGACCCGCGAGGCGGTAAACCATGCCCGTGCGGCCAAGGTGCCCATTTTGGTGTGCGTAAACAAAATTGACAAGCCCGACGCCGACCCCATGCGGGTGAAAAGGGAACTGGCCGATCTGAATCTGGTCAGCGAAGAGTGGGGCGGGGATACCATCTTCTGCGAAACCTCCGCCAAAACCGGGCAAGGCATTGCCGAGCTGCTGGAAAACATCCATCTTCAGGCGGAAATCCTTGAGTTGAAAGCAGATCCCAACCGTCGTGCCAAGGGGCATGTGATCGAGGCCCAGCTCCATAAGGGCCGCGGGCCTGTCGCCACGGTTCTGGTCGAGCAGGGAACCCTGCGGGTTGGCGATGCTTTTGTCGCCGGGATATTTTACGGCAAGGTGCGCTCCCTGACCAACGATCGGGGGGAAAGTGTCAAGGAGGCCGGCCCGGCCATCCCCGTCGAAGTTCAAGGCTTGAGCGGGGTGCCGCGGGCCGGGGATGAATTTGTCGTTCTGCCCGACGAAAAGAGGGCAAGGAGCGTGAGCGCCGACAGGCAGCTCAAAAGCCGGGAAGCCGAGCTGGGGACAACCACCAAGATCTCCCTGGATAATCTGTTTGATAAATTGCAGGAAGGCAACGTCAAGGAGCTGCGGGTTGCCCTGCGCGCCGACGTGCAGGGAACCTTGGAGGCCTTCAGCAAAGCCATTGAGGATCTGG
>JBAZSA010000201.1:0-3150 GCA_041662645.1 Desulfurivibrionaceae bacterium | reverse complement strand
CAAATAAAGGAATGGGATAGGGGGAGGGCGGGTTTTGGATTTCAGCAGAAGAAAGCGGCATGGTTGGAGGTGAAAAGCGGCGGGTCGCGGTGGAGAATCCGGGCAATATCCGGGTGACGTTTGAACTCCTGGTCGAGAAACCTGCGGATTTCCTTGCGCGACCAGCCTTTGGGATGCTCGAAATCGGTGTACAGGGAGAGGTCGCCCCCGTAAAATTCGCTGCGCGTCACCAAGGGCGCTTCCGGGCTGGCGATGGGCATGTTGAACACGGCCAGATTGAGAAAGGTAATGGCTGCATGATGCCGGATCACGAAACCCATGGTGCGGCGTGCTTCAGCCAGGGATTCCGAGGGGGTCCCGAATAGCAGATAGATGTAGGTGGCTATCCCTGCCTCGGCCAGATTTTGGAGAACCGTTTCGATCAGGGCCAGATCCTGCCCCTTGTTCATGGCATCCAGCACGGATTGGTCGCCTGACTCAAGGCCCAGCTTCAGCATCCGGCAGCCGGAGCGGCGCAGGGCCCGGCAAAAGTCAATCTCGGCCAGCAGGGGGCTGATCCGGGCAAAGCCGTACCAGTCGAGGCCCGGCGGGTCGGCGGCCAGGGCCTGCATCAAGGCTGGACTCACCGCATTGTCGAGGAAGTGGAGCAGGGCCGGTTGGCTGGGCCGGATGGCGGCTTTCAGGCTGGCGATGTCCGCCAGTACCGTGGCCGGGGGAATCTGCTGGTAGGGATTGCCTTCGGCCTTTTCCGGACAGAACAGGCATTTGTTCCAGTAGCAGCCGGAAGAGGCGGCATAGGGCAGGATGAGGCCGGGGGCCAGATAGCCGGTCAGCGGCAGGCCGGAATACGAAGGGGTGTGGTGGCGCGGAGAAAAATCGGTGGAAAGCAGGCGGACCAGCGGTTCTTCTCCCGGTCCGGCAAGACAATGGTCGACCAACCCGGAAAAAGGATTATTCCAGGCGGGATTGCGCAGCCAGGAGGTGACCAGGCCGCCACCCAACACGATGGGCAGCCCTGGATAGCGTTTTTTGAGAAAGCCGGCCATGGCAAAGGTGGTGGGGGCCTGGCTCAGGTAGTTCAGGGAGATGCCGATGAGGGCAGGGCGGGTCTCTTCGATGAGGGCGGGGAGCCGGGCCGCGAAGTAGGGAAAGAAGATGTTTGCCTCGTGGGTTTCGGCCGCCCGCAGAAGGTCGGCGCTGCTTAGGGGAGAGACCCCCTGTTCCTGATAGTTGGCAAGACTGAGGGACAGGTGGTGGCGTTTGCCGGTCTGCTCCAGCACCCGGTTGATATCCGCCACTGCCCGCCGGTACCGGGAAGGGTTTTGGTACAGCGCAGGGCTGCGCAGGGCCGCCAGATTATCCTTGAGATTCCGGCCCGCGCGGAGGCTCCAGGTATCCGTGCCATGGGCTGGGCCGGCAAGCAGGAACAGCTGCCCTTCCAGATTGGCGTCCAGCAAAGTGCAGGGCAGGCCATGACCACGGAGAGTCCCGGCCAGACGGGCGATTCCGGCGGGCGGTTCGCAACTTTTTGCGGCTGGGGGGTGGATGAGAAGCATGGGGGTGAAGATACCCGAAGGCGGACGGAAATGCCATGGTCAGCTGAAAAAAAACGGGCACTCAGATGAGCGCCCGTGCGGTAACTATCCAGCACAGAGCCGAAAATTGGAAAAAACAAAGAAACGTAACGAGTCAGCAGCGCCGCAGATGCGCGGAGGAGGTCTGCGAAGTGTGCTGGTGCACACGAGCAGGCCGATGACAGGTAAGCGAGCCTGCGAGACTCCGACGCAGATGCGATGCTGCTGGGCCGTTACGACAGGTGGCAGACCAGGACCGGGCAATCCGCATAGCCGATAACCCGTTCGGTGACGCTGCCCATGAGCAGGCGGGTCAACCCTTTCCGGCCATGGGAACCCATGACGATGAGGCTGGCGGAGATTTCCGCTGCCAGGGCGGTGATGGCCTGGTGTGGCTCGCCATCCCGCACGAACAGCTCCGTCTGCACCCCGAGATCCCCGCCCCATTTTTTGACCTTATCCAGAACCTTGTCCGCTTCCTGGTACAGTTCCTTCACGATTTCCTGACCGAGGGCGTAAAATTCGTCGTTGGTATAGACCACGGAAACCGCATTGAGCTTTACTTTCCTTTCCTGGGCTATCTCCAAAGCCCGGGCCAGGGCATTGTCGCAACAGGTGGAGCCGTCCGTGGCCAGCAGGATGTTCTCCCAGGAGAGCTTGCTGGTTTCGGGAATGACCAGAACATCCTTGCCTGTATGCCCGATGACCCGGGCAGTGACGCTGCCGATGAGTGCCCGCTCCATCTTGCCCTTGCCCCGGCGGCCCATGACAATGAGATCGCAGTTCTCTTCTTCCGCAACATGGACGATCTGCTCGTAGGGCTCACCCTGTTCCAGATTGGTCAGGATGTGGACCCCTTCGCGGTCCGCCAGTTGCCGGGCCTCGGCCAGCAGCTCCTGGCCGGGGCCGGTAATGGCCTCTTTAATGCCGGAAACACCGATGAGTTCCAAGTCCCCCTGGTAGGGGGGGACAACGGCCAGCACCTTGATCCAGCTCTTGTCCTCCCTGGCAAGCTGGCTTGCCAGGGAGAGCGCGTTTTGGGCCGAGGAGGAACCGTCGTAGGCAACGAGAATCTTCCGGTACTTAGCCATTTTATACTCCCAAGATCGCTTTCTTGCTTTTGCTGTCGGCGGTCATGCCCTTGACCATGGCCACGATGATGATCAGCGCCGCGGAACCCAAGGCTGCGACCAGGGACCAGAAGCTGATGGCTTCGAGCAGGGTGATGGTGCTGTCCTGGATGGGGTTCATCAGCTCAAGATCGATCAGATAGCCGGGGATTTTGACGCCGCGGCTGACTGCAACGATGAGCATGGTGGTGGCCATGACCACTTTGATGATGTAATCCTTGACATAGGTGGTGCCCAAGGCGCCGAGCTGCACGCCGATAAGGGAGGTGGCCAAAAGCAGCAGCGCGAGGCGGATATCGATGAGGCCGGAGAGGCCCCATTGGACGGAACCCCAGGCGCCCATGACAAAGGCGATGATCAGCTCGGTGGCGCTGGCCACCACGGCGGAGGCGCCGATCACATAGATCATGCCGGGAACGCCGATGAAGCCGCCCACGGCGATGGTG
>JBAZSA010000200.1:0-3249 GCA_041662645.1 Desulfurivibrionaceae bacterium | reverse complement strand
CCTGCCGCTTGAAGTAAAGAGCATTCCGTTTCTGGCGTTTCGCGTGGGCATGACGCAGTCGAACATGTCGATGCCGCGATAGACCGCCTCCACCAAATTTTCCGGGGTGCCGACCCCCATGAGGTAGCGGGGATGATCGGCGGGCATGAGGGCCGCGATCTCTTCGGTGATTTCCATCATCAGCTCGGCGGGTTCGCCCACGCTCAACCCCCCCAGGGCATAGCCGTCAAAGCCGATCTCGACCAGCTCCTCCACCGCCCGGGCTCTGAGGTCGGGGTACATGCCGCCCTGAATGATGCCGAACAACAACTGCCCGCGCTCCTTGTGGGCGGCGCGGGAACGTTTGGCCCAACGGGAGGTGAGATCGGTGGAGGCAATGGCCTCCTCCCGGGTGGCAGGATAAGGGATGCAGGTGTCCAGGCACATCATGATGTCGCTTCCCAACGACTCCTGCACGGCCACGGCATCCTCGGGGCTCAGGAAAAGGTTGCTGCCGTCGAGATGCGATTTAAACCGGGCGCCCTCCTCGGTGATCTTGGTGAGATCCTTGAGGCTGAAGATCTGAAAGCCGCCGCTGTCGGTGAGGATCGGCCGGTCCCAGTGCATGAATGTATGCAAGCCGCCAAAAGAGCGGATCAGCTCATGGCCGGGCCGGATGTAGAGATGGTAGGTGTTGCCGAGGATGATCTGGGCGCCGAGCTCCTTGAGATTTTCCGGGGTCACGCCCTTGACCGTGGCCTGGGTGCCCACGGGCATGAAGACCGGGGTCTGCACCGTGCCGTGCAGGGTGCGCACCTCGCCGCGCCGGGCGGCGCAATCGCTGGACTGGCTGTGCAGGGTATAGGGGGAGGTCATCACAGGGCCCACAGGGTGAACAACTCATCAATGCCCTTGCGGGCCAAGACTGCCATCCGGCCGAAATCCTCGGGCCAGTATGGCTTGCCTTCGGCGGTGCTTTGGGCCTCCACCCAGCGGCCATCCCCGGTCATGACAAAGTTGGCGTCCACCTCGGCGGCGGAATCCTCGGCGTAATTGAGATCAAGCAGGGGTTGGCCGTCAACTATGCCAGCACTGATGGCAGCCACCGGCAGAATCTCCGGCATCGTGGCGAGAAGTCCCTCCTGGTGCATGCGGTTCAACGCATCGCGCATGGCAATGGCCGCGCCAGTGATCGAGGCGGTCCGGGTGCCGCCGTCAGCCTTGAGCACATCGCAGTCCACCCGGAGGGTCACCTCGCCCAGGCAGGCAAGATCAACCATGGTCCTGAGGGAACGGCCAATCAAACGCTGGATTTCATAAGTGCGTCCTGACCGGCCCTTGGCCGCCTCCCGTTGCATGCGACTACTGGCGGAGCAGGGCAGCATGCCGTACTCCGCGGTGAGCCACCCTTGCCCTTTTCCTTTGAGAAAAGGGGGCACGCTGGTTTCCAGGGTGACAGCGCAACACACCTGGGTGCCGCCCATGGTGATGAGCAGCGAGGCATAGGCCTGGGGCTGAAAGCCCTTTTCAATAGTGACCGGCCGCAACGCGTCCGCGGCCCGTTGATCGTTTCGCATAATGAATTTCCTGAGAAAAATAAAAAATACAGAGACCCTGTTCCGGGCCGAAAATTAAGGATGACCCCCAAATTGTAACCGTTCAGCAGTGCCGCAGATGCGCGAAAGAGGCCTGCGAAGTGTGCTATTGCACATGAGCAGGCCGATGACAAAGCAGATGCGGTGGTGCTGAACGGTTACAGATCCAGAAAGGTGGTGTCCCGGTTCAACACCCTGCACCCCTCTTTTTCAACCACCGCCATGTTTTCCAACCGAATCCCGCCCCAGCCCGGGATATACACCCCCGGCTCCACCGTGACCACCATCCCGGCTCCAAGGGGCTTGCGGTTGCGGTAGTTGAGCGAGGGGCCTTCGTGGACGTTCAATCCCACCCCGTGGCCCAGGCCGTGGCCGAACCGCTCGCCCAATCCCGCCCGTTCGATCACGGACCGGGCAATCTTGTCCACCGCCATGCCGCTGATCCCGGCGCGCAGGCTGTTAAGCCCGGCCAGTTGCGCCTTGCGCACCAGACGAAACAGCGCCACCGTTTTGGCGTCCGGGGTGCCGAGCACCACGGTGCGGGTCATGTCCGAACAGTAGCCGTCCAGGACCAACCCCATGTCGATGACAATGGTTTCCCCCGCCACCAGCGGCCGGGCGGAGGGAGTCGCATGGGGCAGGGCCGCGTTGGGCCCGCCTGCAACGATGGTCTCGAAGCTTGGCCGCTCCGCACCCTTGAGCCGCATGGCGTTTTCGATGGCGTGCGCCACTTCTTTCTCGGTCTGGCCCGGCCTCAGGGTGGGGTAGATCTCCTGAAACACCGCTTCGTTGAGGAGCACCGCCCGTTCGATCCTGGCCAGCTCCTCTACATCTTTTGCCAACCGCAGCTCTTCGACAAACCCGGTGAGCGGCGCCAGCTCCACCTTGAGACTGTCCGCCAGCTTGGCCAGGGTCAGGGAGGTGGAGTGCAGGAAATAATGGCTCTCAAAGGCCAGCCGTTTGATGCGAAGCTTCTTGAGCAGCAAGCGCAGCAGGGGGAATAGGCCACGGGGATAGAGCTTGACCAGAAAACCAGCGGCCTCTTGCTCCGCCTGCAGGTGAAAGCGGGAGTCGGTGAGCAGATAGGGCTCGCCCTCGCAGGGGATGAGCAGGACGCCCGCGCTCTCGTTGATCGCATGGTCCCTGGCCGTATAGCCGCTCAGATACCTGCGGTTTTCCGGCTGGGTAACGAGAATACCGTCGAGCTGGCGCCGCTTGAGGCTGCGCCTGATCCGCTCAAGGGCGCCCTGCCTCGACATGGAATCAGTGCATGAAATGGACAAAAACCTTGACCCCGAACCGGAAGAGCTTGCCGTGCAGCCCCTGGATGGACTGGGTGAGATCGGCCTGCCCGAAATCCACCTGATAGCGGTACGGCTTGTCCAGCACCGTGAGGAAGGCAAAGCACGGCTTGTTGTAGCGCGCCTCCGCCCCGGCGGCGTACCAGTCCTTGAACCTCTTTTCAACCTCGGGCAGATCCTTGGGATCGGCCTCTTCCACATCGAGCCAAATTTCCGCTTCCATGCCTCTCTCCTTTCCTGAACCAGCCGCCCCAGCTTACGGAGCAACCTCCGTGACCAAATGGTGTTCAACCAGATCCTTCAGCTGTTGCAGGGCCTGACCGTACTGGTCGTTGAGCTGGCCTTGAATCCTGGCCCATTCCTCCTGAAACTTG
>JBAZSA010000199.1:0-3287 GCA_041662645.1 Desulfurivibrionaceae bacterium | reverse complement strand
GGCCGGACAGCATGTTCTCCTATATCCCCGAGGACAAGCTGCTCATATCCAGCGACGCCTTCGGGCACCACTGGGCCACCTCGGAACGGTTCGACGACGAGGTGGACCCCCATGAACTCATGGTGCATGGGGCCAAGTATTATGCCAACATCCTGATGATCTTCTCGCCCATCGTCCAGAAACTGCTCGCCCAGGTCAAGGAGATGGGCCTCGAAATCGACATGATCGCCCCGGACCACGGCGTGATCTGGCGCACCTCGCCGCAGGCCATTCTGGAGGCATACGATCGCTGGAGCCGGGGCGAAACAAAGAACAAGGCCGTCATCATCTACGACACCATGTGGCACAGCACCGAAAAAATGGCCAAAGCCGTGATGAACAGCCTGCTGCGCGAAGGAATCACCAACGTGAAGATGCTGCATGTCCGCAAGAACCACCGCAGCGACATCATCACCGAGGTGCTCGACGCCAAGGCGGTCATCCTGGGCTCGCCGACCCTGAACAACAACATCATGCCCGCCATGGCCGACATCATCACCTACATGAAGGGGCTGCGCCCCAAAGACAAGATCGGCGCGGCCTTCGGTTCGTTCGGCTGGAGCGGCGAGGCGGTAAAACATCTCACCGGGCACATGACGGACATGGGCTTTGCAGTCGTGGGCGAAGGCGTCAAGATCAAGAATGTCCCGACCCATGAGTCGCTGGAGCATTGCTCGGAACTGGGCCGCCTGGTTGCCGCGGCCATGCGGAAGTAGGCATATCCATGGCGGTGAGTCAGCGAGGCATCAAGCAGGAGATCCTGGCCCTGTTGGCTCAGGCGGAGCTTGACGCCGTACTCACCGCCTTGTCCGGGTACCCGCCGGAAAAACTGCTCAACCCTTTATTTTCCGGAATCTGTAGCGGTTCCGAAAAAACAAGATGGGCCGCCATCTCCGCCATGGGCGCCACCGTGGCCCGGCTTGCCAACCAAGACATGGAAGCGGCCCGCATTGTCATGCGCCGCTTCATGTGGAATCTCAACGACGAATCCGGCGGCATAGGCTGGGGTACGCCGGAAGCCATGGCCGAATGCCTGGCCTGCCATGAAGGGCTGGCCCAGGAATACACCAAAATTCTGGTCTCCTTCATGCGGGAAGACGGCTTTTACCTGGAGCTGCCAAACCTTCAGCGCGGCCTTATGTGGGGCATGGGCCGCCTGGCCAAGGTCCGCCCGGAGATGCTCCGCGCCTGGCAGGCGCCCCGCTACCTCCTGCCCTACCTCGACTCCGAAGATTCCGTGGTCAGGGCCCTGGCAGCCCGCGCTCTGGGCCTGCTCCATGCCGTTGAGGCGACGGAAAAAATCAAACAATCCCCCGGCGACACCACGGAATTTCCCCTGTATGCCGATCATCGCCTGACCACCGTCACCACGGGCCAGCTTGTCCGTGAAGCCCTTGCCATGCTCGCGCCTGTCCCTGAATAACCGTTGCCGCCCCCTGCCATCCGCGCTCTTTCCTTCCCAACCCATTGCTTTCCCTGCCGCGAAATGTTATATTTTAGAGCTTTGTTTTATCTGTATGATTTTACGTGTTTTCCGTGCGAAACATGGGAGACTGTTTCAATAAAAGGGCTCTCTTGAAGCAAGACACCAATGTAGGGAAAAACCAGAAACTCGCCGAGATTTTCGCCAAGATGAATTTGGGCGAACTTCCGGCCATTTCCGGGCATGTCAATGAAGTTCTGAATATAACCCTCAATAAACGCGCTTCGGTAT
The DNA here is from genome assembly GCA_041662645.1 of Desulfurivibrionaceae bacterium. Classification (GTDB taxonomy): domain Bacteria; phylum Desulfobacterota; class Desulfobulbia; order Desulfobulbales; family Desulfurivibrionaceae; genus Thiovibrio. Next base: position 1,534 of record JBAZSA010000199.1, on the reverse strand, counting down.
CCTGCGTTTCCGCCGTTATCCTCAAGGATTATTCCCTCACCAACAAGGTTCTCCAGGTTGCCAATTCGGCCTATTATATTCGCGGGGCGCGCGTTTCCACCATCGAGCGGGCCGTGGCCGCACTGGGACTTGACGTTGTCCGGGAGCTTGCCGTTTCCATCAGCCTCATCGAAGAATTTCTTAAATGCGGCGGAGAGAAAGACGCCTTGAGCAAGCAGATGGCGATTTCGCTGCTCAGCGCCAATCTCGGCAAACTCCTGGTCCAGAAATACAAAATCCCCATCTCGCCGGAAGAGGCTTACATCTGCACGCTTTTGCACGATCTGGGCCGCATTATCATGACCATCTATTTCCCGGATGTGTATCGGCGCATAGAGGCTGGCACAACCAGCGGCAGCTCCGAAGACGCCATGTGCCGTCTGATGTTCAAGCAGCTCACCTTCCGTGAAATCGGCCAGGAAATTGCCCGGTTCTGGAATTTTTCCGACACCATTATCGCCTGCATGGACCCTAATCCCCCGGAAGTGGAATCCTCGGTGGACGAGCTGCATATCCTGCAAAATCTTGCTGTTTTTTCCAACCTGTTCATCCGGGATCTTTGCGACAAAAGACCGCCCCACATCATGGCCAGACGGTTCAAAAACCTCTTCCCCATCAAGATGCTCCCGACCCTTGAAATGTGTATTTCCCTGGCCGACACGGTGGGCAGCGTCTCGGGGGTTATCCGCTACGGCCTCACCAAGCTCAAGTACCGGAGCAAATGTATCGCCACTGCCCACAAATACGAAAAAAAATCCCCACCTTGCCCTAACGCCGCATAAAAACAAGCACTTCAGGCCCTCCCTCCATTTTTACGCACCGCCACCGTATTTTTTCTTGACAACAATACCCCGAATTCGATATAAGACTAAAAATATCTTATATATCTTCTTTGATGGTGGACTGCGCCCATGAGACTTACCCGCGCCGGAGAATATGGCATACGCTGCGTTTTAGACCTCGCCCGGCATGGCAAAGGAACGCTGGTCAGCAGAAAGGATATTGCCGAGCGCACCGATGTGCCGCCGCACTTTCTGGCAAAGATCGCCCAGCAACTGGCCCGGGCCGGAATCATTGAAATCCTCCAGGGGGCAAACGGCGGCTACCGCCTGCTGGCCGACCCGGAAGCGATAACCCTGCTGGCGGTCATCGAAGCGATTATCGGCGAGATATCCCTCAATGATTGCGTGGGCCGTCCAGAATCCTGCGGGATTAGCGATATCTGCTCCGTGCACCGGGTCTGGAACAAAGCCAACCAGCAGCTCCGGGCAACCCTGCAAGAAACGAATTTTGCCACCCTGGCCAGGGAAGAGGCCTGCTGCCTGACGCCTTTTCCCCAGACTGCCCCCCATAACCCGCTCAGCGGGAAAAAATAATTTGACCGGGCAAATGTCCGCCATATACAACATAATAACAGGACTGTTTTTGTCCGCAGAGGGGAAGACGCCCATGACCGCACTGCCAAAACAGCTGTATCTTTTTTACCAAAACGGCT
>JBAZSA010000198.1:0-3345 GCA_041662645.1 Desulfurivibrionaceae bacterium | reverse complement strand
TTGGCCGCCGCCACTGCCAGCTCTACCTCGGAGCCGGTACCGATGAGGATGGCGTCCGGCGTACCGCAGCCGCAATCGAGCAGGACATAGCCGCCCTTGGCGATGTTGGCTAACTGCTCGGCGGTGCGGGGCTGGTGGGGCAGGTTCTGCCGGGAAAGCAGCAGGCAGGTGGGGCCGGTGGCCCGTTCGATGGCAATCTTCCAGGCCATTGCCGTTTCCACGGCGTCGCAGGGCCGCCAGACCCCCATGTTCGGGATCATCCTGAGCGTCGCCGCCTGTTCCACCGGCTGGTGGGTGGGGCCGTCCTCGCCCAGCCCTATGGAGTCGTGGGTAAAGACGTAGATGGAGCGCTGCTTCATGAGCGCTGCCATGCGCAGGGCGTTGCGGGCGTATTCGGAGAAGATCAGAAAGGTGGCGGTGTAGGGGATGAAGCCGGCGTGCAGGGCGATGCCGTTGGCAATGGCTGCCATGCCGAACTCGCGCACCCCGTAGTAGATATAGTTGCCCCCTGCATCCGTGTTGATGCCCTTGCTGCCGGACCAGATGGTCAGATTGGAGCCGGCCAGGTCCGCCGAGCCGCCGAGGAATTCCGGCAGCAGCGGGCCGTAGCCGTTCAGGCAGTTCTGGGAGGCCTTGCGGGTGGCGACTTTTTCCGCCTTGGCGTTGACCGCGTCGATGTAGGCCCCGGCCTGTGCCTGCCAGTCGGCGGGGAGTTGGCCGAAGAGCCTGCGCTCAAGCTCGGCGGCAAGGTCCGGGTGGGCGGTTTTATAGGCGGCCATGCGGGTGTTCCATTCGGCCTCGCGGGCAGCTCCCTTCTCCTTGGCGTTCCAACCATCATAAATCTCGACCGGCACTTCAAAAGCGGGGTGGGGCCAGCCGATGGTCTCGCGGACCAGGGCGATCTCGGCGTCACCCAGGGGTGCGCCGTGGCAATCCTCCTTGCCCTGCTTGTTGGGGGAACCCCAGCCGATCACGGTTTTGCAGCAGATGAGCGAGGGCTTGTCCGTTACACCCTTTGCCTCGGCAATGGCTTTTTTCACCGCCTCGCCGTCATGGCCGTCCACGCCCTCGATGACATGCCAGCCGTAGGCGCGGAAGCGCATTGGGGTGTTGTCGGTGAACCAGCCCTGTACCTCGCCGTCGATGGAGATGCCGTTGTCATCGTACAGGGCAATGAGCTTGCCCAGCCCCAGTGTGCCGGCCAGGGAACAGGCTTCGTGGGAGATGCCCTCCATCATGCAGCCGTCGCCCATGAACACATAGGTGTGGTGGTCGATGATCGCGTGGCCGGGCCGGTTGAACTGGCCTGCCAGGGTTCTTTCGGCAATGGCCATGCCCACCGCGTTGGCAATGCCCTGGCCCAGGGGGCCGGTGGTGGTTTCAATGCCCGGGGCGTAGCCGTATTCCGGGTGGCCCGGGGTCTTGGCGTGCAATTGGCGGAAGTTTTTGATCTCCGCCATGGGCAGGTCGTAGCCCGTGAGATGGAGCAGGGAGTAGAGCAGCATGGAGCCGTGGCCGTTACTGAGGACAAAACGGTCGCGGTTGGCCCATTTGGGGTTGGCGGGATTATGGCTGAGAAAGTCGTTCCACAATACTTCGGCGATGTCTGCCATGCCCATGGGCGCGCCGGGATGGCCTGATTTGGCTTTCTGGATGGCATCCATGCTCAGGGCGCGGATGGCGTTGGCAAGTTCTCTGCGGGATGGCATGGGGACCTCCAGTTTCTGGTTCTGTGATGATGTGACTGTTGGGGCAAGAATGATTAGAAAACGTTGCTATATACCTTTCTCTGCGGGATATTGCGAATCATATTTAGCCGGTAGCTGATAGCGTTCAATTGACCCGGGCCTTGTTCTTCTCATGACGGGAGATGGCGCTGTAAAGGCGGATGTAAATCTGCTCGCCCAGGTTGTCCACAATGGTTTCCAATGCCTGCCTCTTGTGGGCATCGGTATCCAGGGAATAGCTTTCCGTGAGGGCGAAATTCTTAGCTGTCCAAGCCGCCTTGCCGGTGCTGGTGTCGGTGACGGTGTATTCAATGCGCAGGGTGGCAATGAGCGCCAGGGCCCGGTCATTGGCGTCGTAGGAACGGCCGGTATAACTTACCGAATTGATCTTGCCGTTTAAGACATAATCGGCTTCCCCGGCGCTGTTTACCAGGATGAACTGTTTGCTTTGGCCGAGCCAATCCTGCAGGGCGTTATGGATGTCGGAGGCGAGCCGGATTTCATTGGTCGGGTTGGGCCAGAGGGGAACATGGAGTTTGATGACCTTGCCCTGTTGTTCCGGCGGCAGCATGTTGGGGTTGTGGTAGCCGCACCCGGCAGCGATCAGCAGGATAAGGAGCAAGCCCAGGTGTTTCAGAGTAAAGATTTTCATGGTCTGGTCCCGTAAGTGTCTGGCGTCAGGCTAAAAAGGAACGGGTATTTAGGCTGAAGGCTGACGACTGAAGTTGATAAACTTAAAAACCTTTAACCTTCGGCCTATTCACCTGAGTAGTTACCTTAAATCACAATATTGATCAGTTTGTTCGGCACGACAATAACCTTGCGCACCGGTTTGCCTTCCAGAAATTTCTGCACCTTTTCATCGGCCAGGGCCATCTTTTCGAGGTCTTCCTCGCTGGTGTCCGGAGCAACCTGGAGCTGGCTGCGCACCTTGCCCTTTACCTGGACAACAATGGTGATCGCCTCCTCCTGGATTGCTTCGTCATCGTACTCCGGCCAAAGCACTTCGGCAAGGGGGGTGGGGTGTTTTGTCATCTCCCAGAGCTCGGCGCACAGATGCGGCACCATGGGGGAGAGCAGGGCAAGCATCGCCTCGATGGCCTCGCGGATTACAGCGGGCTGCGGGGTTTCCTTGCTCTCTTCCGCAGCTAGGCTGTATAGGGTATTGGTCAGTTCCATCACCGCGCTGATGGCGGTATTGAAATGGAATTTCGCCTCGATGTCCGCCCCGAATTTGCGGATGGTTTGATGGGTTTTCCGGTGCAGGGCAATGCTGGCCGCATTCATTTCCTGAGGCAGACCGGAGGCCGGCGCGCTAAAAACGGAGAGGTTGTCGTCGACCAGGCGGAAGACCCGGTTTAAAAAGCGGTACGCCCCTTCCACCCCCTGATCGCTCCATTCCAGATCCCGTTCCGGCGGGGCGGCGAACAGGCTAAACAACCGGACCGTGTCGGCCCCGTATTTTTCCACCAGCTCGTTGGGGTCCACCACGTTGCCCTTGGACTTGGACATCTTGGTGCCGTCCTTGATGACCATGCCCTGGGTGAGCAGGTTGGTGAAGGGCTCGTCGATGGACAGATAGCCGAGATCGCGCAGGACCTTGGTGAAGAAACGCGAG
>JBAZSA010000197.1:0-3490 GCA_041662645.1 Desulfurivibrionaceae bacterium | reverse complement strand
CCGGCTATGTCGGGGAGGATGTGGAAAATATCCTGGTCAATCTGCTCCAGGCCGCGGATCACGATATCCAGCGCGCCAGCCGCGGCATCATCTACATTGATGAAATCGACAAGATTGCCCGGAAATCAGACTCCGCCTCCATTACCCGCGATGTTTCCGGCGAAGGGGTGCAGCAGGCTCTGTTGAAGATCATTGAGGGAACCGTGGCCAGTGTTCCTCCCAAGGGCGGACGCAAGCACCCACAGCAGGAATACATCAAGATCGATACCACCAACATCCTTTTTATCTGCGGTGGAGCCTTTGTCGGGCTTGACGGGGTGATCAAGCAACGGACCGGCACCAAGTCCATGGGGTTTGGTGCCAAGGTTGTGGGCAAGCCGAAGAAGTCGGTGGGAGACATCCTTGCCCAGGTCCAGGCGGAGGATCTCCTGCGTTTTGGTCTGATTCCCGAGCTGGTCGGTCGTCTGCCCGTGGTGGCGACCATGGAGGAACTGGACGAGGAGGACATGGTTCGCGTTCTCCGGATGCCGAAAAACGCCCTGACCAAGCAGTATGAGCGTCTCTTTGCCTTTGACAATATCCGGCTGCGTTTCACCGAGGGCGCGCTCAAGGCCATCGCCCAGCAGGCGATCAAGAGAAAGTCCGGGGCCCGGGGTTTGAGAACGGTCATGGAGCAGGCCATGCTTGATATCATGTACGAATTGCCCTCCAAGGAAAACGTGCGGGAGTGTGTCATCAGCGAGCAGGTGGTGCTGAATGGCGATTACCCGGTGATTTTGTACGATAACGACGCGGAATCAAAGAAAAGCGCCTGAGCCGGCGAGCAGTCCCTTAACCCATCACGGTTGCATTAACATTATGGCTGAACTTGACTCCGAGCAGGAAATTGCCTATCCGATGATGCCCTTGCGGGACATCGTGATCTTCCCCTATATGGTTGCGCCCTTGGTGGTTGGCAGGGAGCGATCCATAAAGGCCCTGGAAGAGGCGATGGCCAAGCGTTCCGAGATCTTTCTGGTAACCCAGAAGGATGCGGCCGAGGATGATCCCACAGAGGAAAGCGTGCATGCGGTGGGGACCGTGGCCACGGTCATGCAACTGCTTCGTTTACCGGATGGCACGATCAAGGCCCTGGTCGAAGGCAAAAGAAGGGGCAGGATCATAAAGCACCTGCCCAATCCCGACTATTTCGTTGTCCAGCTTGATGAGCAAGAGGCAGAGGACGAGGGTGGCCTGGAGGCAACCGCCTATGTCCGGGAGATTCAGACAAGTTTTAAGGAGTATGTCAAATACAACAAAAAGGTGCCGGCCGAGGTTATCAAATCCCTGGCCCGCATTGAGAGACCCGCGAAATTTGTCGATGTCCTGGCTGCGCATCTGCCCCTGAATGTGCAGGAAAAACAGGCAATCCTGGCGAATTTTTCCGTTGTCGGGCGTCTGGAACAGGTTTTGTCCCTTATCCATAAGGAAATAGAGATCGCCGAGCTTGAAGAGGTTATCCGTGCCCGGGTGAAGAAAAAAATGGATAAGACCCAGAAGGATTACTTCTTGGCGGAGCAGCTCCGTGCCATCCAGAAAGAGATGGGGGGGGCGGAGGATGCCTCGTCCGAGCTTGAGGGGTTGGAAAAGGCGATCCAGGAAAAAAATCTGCCCGAGGCGGCCCGCGCCAAGCTGGAGCAGGAATTCAAGAAGCTGAAGATGATGCCGACCATGTCCGCCGAAGCCACTGTGGTCCGCAATTATATCGACTGCATTCTCAGTCTGCCCTGGAGGGAAAAAACCGAAGAAAAGATCGATATCCAGGAGGCGGAGGAGATTCTTGCCCAGGACCACCATGGTCTTTTGAAGCCCAAGGAGCGGATTCTCGAGTATCTTGCCGTGCAGGCCCAGGTTGAGAAGATCAAGGGCCCGATTCTCTGTCTGGTTGGTCCTCCCGGGGTGGGTAAAACCTCGCTGTGCAAGTCCCTGGCCCGCGCCATGGGGCGCAAGTTCGTCCGCCTCTCCCTCGGCGGGGTTCGTGACGAGGCGGAGATCCGCGGGCACCGGCGCACCTATATCGGAGCCCTGCCGGGCAAGATTATTCAATCCATGCAGAAGGCCAAGGTGGTGAATCCGGTTATCTGTCTTGACGAGGTGGACAAGATGAGCATGGATTTCCGGGGGGATCCTTCCGCAGCCCTGCTGGAGGTGCTCGACCCGGAGCAGAATGTCGCCTTCAACGATCATTATCTCGATCTCGACTATGACCTGTCCGGGGTTTTTTTCGTGACCACCGCCAACAATCTCCATGCAATCCCGGCCCCGCTCCAGGACCGGATGGAGGTGATCAAGCTCAACGGCTATACGGAAGAGGATAAGCTGCATATCGCCCAGGGCTTTCTGGTGCCGAAACAGCTGGAGGCCAACGGCTTTGGCCGCGAGGATATTACCTTCAATGATGCGGCGATCCTTGAGATTATCCGGAGATACACCCGTGAGGCAGGGGTGCGCAATCTTGAGCGCAGCATTGCCTCGGTCTGCCGCAAGGTAGCCCGGGACCGGCAAAAGAAAAAGACGGACAAGCGATACCGGCTCAACGATGCGGCCATTGCCAAATATCTGGGCGGGGTCAGATACCGTTTCGGCCTGGCCGAGGAACGGGACAAGATCGGCCTCACCACCGGCCTGGCTTGGACGGAAGTGGGAGGCGAGCTGCTGCAGATCGAGACCGCCCTGATGCCGGGAAAAGGGAATCTGACCGTGACCGGAAAACTTGGCGACGTCATGCAGGAATCCGCCCAGGCGGCCTTGAGCTATGTGCGGACCAGGGCCTTGCAGCTTGGTCTGTTGCCGGATTTTTATCAGAAGCTCGATATCCATATCCATGTGCCGGAAGGGGCCATTCCCAAGGATGGCCCATCCGCCGGAATTACCATGGCAACCTCGATGGTCTCGGCCTTGCTCAAGCTTCCGGTCCGGCGGGATATCGCCATGACCGGGGAGATTACCCTGCGGGGCAGGGTATTACCCATTGGCGGGCTCACTGAAAAGCTCCTTGCCGCGCGGCGGGGCAATATCAAACATGTTCTGATCCCTCGGGACAATGAAGCGGATCTCAACGAAATCCCGGCCAAGATTCTGAAGGGGCTTACCGTGGAGCTGGTTGAGCATGTGGACGAAGTCCTGGCCAAGGCCTTGGTGCTCAAGGAGGGTGAACAGCTCTTTAAGGACATTCCCTTTGGCAGTTTTGGCGTGGAAGGTGTGCTTCCCGCGAGTAAGGTAGCGCATTAACAGAGGGGTCCTCTGTTGTCCCCAGACAGAAAGCGTGTTTCTTACAGTCTGTGGCTTTTATTTTTGGAGTGCTGGAAGTTTTTTGCTTGACGTAATATGGGTGGCAAGAGTATATCTTGCCACACTTCATGTGGGGCGAATAGCTCAGCTGGGAGAGCATCGGCCTTACAAGCCGAGGGTCACAGGTTCGATCCCTGTTTCGCCCACCACGAGAGGAGTG
>JBAZSA010000196.1:0-3492 GCA_041662645.1 Desulfurivibrionaceae bacterium | reverse complement strand
TGCACCATGAGTTCATGGGGGTCCACCTCGTCGTCGAACCGTTCCGAGGTGGCCCAGTGGTGCCCGAAGGCGTCGCTGGATATGAGCAGCTTGTCCTCGGGGATATAGGAGAACATGCTGTCCGGCCAGTGCAGCATCTTGGTTTCAAGGAACTGCACCGTCTTTTTGCCGAGGCTGATGGAATCCCCGGTGGCCACGACCTCGAACGGCCAGTCTTCCCGGTGGAAATGCTCGATCAGCGCTTTCTTGCCCATGGGCGAGCAGAAGATCTTCTCCGGCTTGATGAGGTCGATCAGCTCCGGCAGAGAGCCGGAGTGGTCCATCTCCACATGGTTGACGATGATGTAGTCGATCTTGCCCGGATCGCCCAGAACCTGGTAAAGGTGGTGGATCAGGTCGCCCTTTACCTCTTTTTTCACGGTGTCGAACAGGGCGATCTTCTCGTCCTTGATCAGATAGGCGTTGTAGCTTGTGCCCTTGTCCGTGGAGTACCCGTGGAAGTCGCGGATGTTCCAGTCCACGGCGCCAACCCAATAGATATCTTTTTTAATTTCTATCGCAGCCATGTTGTCCTCATGTGTTAAAAAAATACCGGCCGTTTCCGGCCGGCATGGGTTTGCTTGTATCGAACCACACTTGCGTTTTTGTCAGGAAACAAGTGTGCCGCTATTCCCCTTTTGCCGGAGGCGGGGTGAAGACCCGTTGGCCCAGTACCGCATCCAGGGAGAACAAGGCGGTGGTGTCCTTGCCGATGAGCTTGAGCTTGTCGAGCACCGCGCCGACATTGGCCTCCTCCTCGACCTGCTCGGAGATAAACCATTGCAAAAAGATGTTGGTGGCGTGGTCCTTTTCTTCCAGGGCCAGATTGATCAGGTTGTTGATCAGCCCTGTCACCTTCTGTTCGTGGCTGAGAACCTCCTGGAAAACATGCAGGGTTGATTTCCAGTCCACCGGGGGCTGCTTGATGGCCTTGAGCGCCACGCGGCCGCCCCGTTCATTGACATACCCGAAGAACTTCATGCCGTGGAACCACTCCTCCTGGGTCTGGGCCCGCATCCACTGGGCTGCGCCGGGCAACCCGGCGGAGTCGAAATAGGTGGACATGGACAGGTACATGTAGGAGGAATAAAATTCCGCGTTTATTTGCTCGTTGAGAGCCTTTTCCATGGTTTTACTCAGCATGTCATGCCTTCCAGAGTCCGTGGAGATTGCAGAATTCGCGGGCGCTGACCTGGGTCGCATCCGTGGCGAAGAATGCCTCCGGCGCCTCGCCGGGCTTGAGGAACTGGCGGTAGGCCTTGTTTCCGGCGATGAGCTCAATCCATTCGATATAATGCTTTTCTTCCATGGGATGGGCAACCGCCCCGACCTTCACCTTGTAGCCGCCCGCAACCTTTTCGATCACCGGCACATGCTTTTCCTTTGCCGCATCGACGGTGTTTTCGGTTTGCAGGGTCATGGGCTGGCCGCAGCAGACGAGCTCGCCCACGCCGTTGTGCACAACCTCCACGATATTGCCGCACACGTCACATTTGTACACTTGCAGTTTTTCAGTCATAACGGTTCTCCTTGATTACCAGTTTTCGCCATGCAGTTCAAAGTGATCACGGGGATGCGCGCAGGCCAGGCATTTCTCCGGGGCTTCGGTGCCCTCGTGGAGATAGCCGCAGTTGCGGCACCGCCAGGTCACCTTGGCGTCTTTCTTGAAAACACGGCCTTTTTCGATGTTGGCCATGAGGGCCCGGTAGCGTTTTTCGTGCTGCTTTTCCGCCACGGCAATGGCCATGAATACCCCGGCGATGTCAGGAAAACCCTCTTCCCGGGCAATCTTGGCAAATTCAGGATACATGGTGGTCTGTTCGTAGTTTTCTCCTGCCGCGGCCTCGCCAAGATTTTCCAGGGTGGTGCCGACCGTCCCCGCGGGAAAGCTGGCGGTTATCTGCACCTCTCCGCCTTCCAGCATCTTGAACAGCCGCTTGGCGTGCTCTTTTTCCTGGTTGGCAGTTTCGGTGAAGATGTCGGAGATTTGGACAAAGCCATCCTTCTTGGCCTGGGAGGCAAAATAAGTATACCGGTTGCGGGCCTGGGATTCACCGGCAAAGGCGGTGAGGATGTTTTTTTCTGTGCGGGAGCCTTTCAACGAGCCCATGGGAATAACCTCCTGCGTTGGATGCGATGATTATATCGGAAAAAATGATGGCGTTGTTGTTATATTGTACATGTTTCCCGCCGGGCTGTGTGGAAAAAACCCGGCCAGCGGGAAAATCAAGACTGGCATTGCGGACAGATGCCGGTAAATTCCAGACGGTGCCGGAGAATCTTGAATCTGGTCAGTTTGCCCGCCGCCTTTTCCACATTGAAATCCGGGGGAAGATCAAGGTCGTCAACCCGGCCGCACTGGCTGCAGCGCACATGGTAGTGGACATGGGGGGCGCCGTCGAAACGCTTTTGGGTGCCGCCGATATCGAGTTTTTGGATGATCCCGCACTCGGACATGATCTCAAGATTGCGGTAGACCGTGCCCAGGCTGATTTTCGGCAACCGCTTCCGCACCATCTGATAGAGCACGTCTGCGGTGGGATGCGAGGTTACGCTGCGCAGCTCGTCGAGAATGATCTGGCGTTGTTTGGTTATCCGCATGCTGTGGCTGGTGAGTTGCGACATATTGTCCTCCTGTTTTGATAATAATTCTTATTACAGCAGGATCAAGGCCAGCGCAAGATTTTTTTTAACAGCTCCCGGCGGTGCTCCGCGGCCTCGCCTTTCTTGATAACTGTACACTGGGCGTCTGGCGAAACGGGGCAATATTCCACCGCCCCATGCATTTGACGGAAAATACCTCACGTATTTTTTAGTGTTGACGGGTATGCGGGGATGGGGTAGTCGACAGATCAATAACGGCTCTGTATCCGGGATTCTGTAGCCCCGGGGCTTGGGTGTGTGGATGTATGATTTCCCGGATTTGGGAATCTTTGACTTTAACCGTATTTTAATGATAATAATTCATATCCGCCGGAAGAACCGGGAAAACCTGTTCTGCCTGCCAGCGCTCGCCCAGGACTTATCTTGAATCACAAAAATTGCACATGCTTGGTTGTCGAAGACAACCTTTCCACGCTCACCATGATCGTGAACATGTTGGCCAATATCGGCTATAAGAGCATTGTCACGGCCAGAAACGGCAAAGAGGCGTGGGAAAAGATCCAGACCCCGGGAAGCCGGATCAACATCGTTCTCTCGGATATGCTCATGCCGGAGGAAGATGGCCTGCAACTGCTCCAGCACATCAGGAATTCGGAAGCATACTGGCACCTGCCGTTCATCATGATTACCTGCGTTGATGACATGGACCGGATCATGTCCGTGACCGAGGAACACATCGACGCCTACCTGGTCAAGCCTGTTACCGAAACGATGCTCAGGAAAAAGATATATTCCGCTCTCAAGAAAACATACGATCCCGACCCGTACCACCTTGCGCTGTTCAAGGGG
>JBAZSA010000195.1:0-3552 GCA_041662645.1 Desulfurivibrionaceae bacterium | reverse complement strand
CAACTCTTATGGCCATGGCCAACACCGCGCCTTTTTGCAACACGGCTTGCGGCCGCAAGGTCGCGTGATCAACAAGGCTTACATACTCAATGGCCACAGCCTCCTGCTGCAGCAACGCCTCAATCTCCTGCAGCAGCACCGTTGCCTCAACAGGCCCGGTGCGCACCCGTCTCCTGGCATGACCAATGGCCCTAAAAAGGCAAAGAGCTGCCTGGCGCTCCGAGGCGGAAAGATAGACATTCCGGGAGCTCATGGCCAGACCATCCTGCTCCCGGACAATGGGATGCCCGATGATCTCCACATCCCAGTTGAGATCCGCCACCATTTTTTCAATGACCGCCAGCTGCTGAAAATCCTTTCTGCCGAAAACAGCACAATGCGGCTTGATGATGTGGAACAGCTTGGCGACAACCGTGGTCACGCCGGCAAAATGACCCGGACGGCTCTTGCCGCACAACACATCCGTCAATCCCGAAACAATCACGCGTGTATTGGCATCCGGGGGATACATGTCCTGGACCTCCGGCGCAAAAAGGACCTCCACCCCTTCGGCTTGCGCCAGCTGACAATCCCTGGAAAAATCGCGGGGATACCTGCCGAGATCTTCATTGGCGCCAAACTGGATGGGGTTCACAAACAGGCTCACCACCGTGCGGTCCGCATTTTCTCTGGCCTTGCGCATCAGACTCAGATGGCCCTCATGGAAAAACCCCATGGTGGGCACCAGCCCGATTTTCTCTCCGGCAACAAGGGCCCTGTTTGCCCAGGCCGTCATCTCAGCAGGTGTGCGGATAATCTCCATTGTTCAATTTGTACCGTCTCGGATTTTTCCGGATTATCCGGCAAGAGCAAAAAATTACAGCCGGTCGAGCTTGGCCTGCACTTTTTCCTTGAGCTCAGGGGAAATCCCTTCCTCAATCAACACCTTGCCATACATTTCTTTTGCCTGGGGCACGTTCTTCTGCAGCTCATAAATTCTACCCATGGCCAGATAGGCCTCCCCGGCAAAGCCCTTGATCTCCGCCAAGCCCTTATAGACGGCAAGCGCCTCGGGCAATGCATTTTTATTTTCATAGGCCTGGGCCAGATTCAGCTGCACCAACGGGAACACCGGACTCGACTTGGCAAGATCGTCCCGCACCCCCAGATATACCTTGATTGCTTCGTCGTACTGCTGCGCATCAAAAGCAAGATGGCCCAGCTCGATCTTTGCCCACAGGGCTGAACCGGTCCGTCCATACTCATCAACAACCTTTTGCAAGAGCACCTTGCGTTGTTCAACCGCACCCTGCCCAACCGCCTCGGCCAGCAGCGCGGCAGCCCGATCATTTTGTCTGGCCAGATAATAACTCAAAGAAGACCAGCCCATAATTGCCAGCACGCAACACACCAAGCCGATGAGTATGCCCCGCTTGTTGCCGCGGATAAATTGGATTGCCTTGGGAGGCAGGTTGAACTCTTCGAGCAATCCGTGCTTCTGTAAAGGCTTGTTCAGTATCTCTTGCTGAAAATAAGTATTTTGCTCAGACATGCCTCAATCCCTCGCCGTTACCTGCTTACGTTTTTCCCTTGAAACAACGAAATTTGCCGACACTATACCTTTTTCACCCGAAAAAAGCATCCGCCATTTTAAAGGGCTACGGCAACACTAGCCTTACAACTACGACAGCAGACCACAACCGCCAACAAAAAACTTGTCCCTGCCATGCCGGTCATGCTAGGTAATGACATGCACTCCATGACCAGCGACCAGATCCAAACTGTCAGCGAACTCACCCAGTCAATCCGGGGGGTGCTTGAAGTCTCCTTTCCCTTCGTGACCGTGACAGGCGAAATCTCCAACCTGCGCTGTCCTTACTCCGGGCACCTCTATTTCACCCTCAAGGATGCAACCGCCCAGCTAAAAGCGGTGCTCTTCAAGCCCCAGCAACGCTATCTCGCCTGTACCCCGGAAGACGGCATGGAGGTGGTCTGCCGGGGCAGGATCTCACTGTATGAAGCCCGGGGCGAATATCAGCTCATCGTGGATGTTCTTGCCTCAAAGGGCGCTGGCGCATTGCAACTTGCCTTCGACCTTCTCAAACGTAAACTGGCTACCGAAGGGCTCTTTGCCGAAGAACGCAAAAAGCCCTTGCCGCTGCTGCCCGAAAGAATAGCCCTGGTCACCTCGCCGAGCGGGGCGGCTGTGCATGATTTTCTCTCCATGGCCGAAAAAAGATGCGCCGCTGTTCCTGTGGAGATTATCCCGGTCCGGGTGCAGGGGAACGGGGCCATGGAAGATATCATTGAGGCCATCGCTCTCTGCAACCAAAGAGGGCAAAATGATGTAATCGTTCTCTGCCGTGGCGGAGGATCCCTGGAAGACCTGTGGACCTTCAACGAAGAAAAACTCGCCTGGGCCATTGCCGGTTCACGCATCCCGATTGTCTCGGCAATCGGCCACGAAATCGACTTCACCATTGCCGATCTGGTCGCGGACCTCCGGGCGCCAACCCCGACTGCCGCAGCCGAGGCGGTTATCCCCAGCCGCGCCCAACTGGACGCCCAACTGCACAATCTCAGCAACCGGCTGATTAAAACAGTGGTGGACAGGCTGGCATTTTTTCGCCGCACCATCGAAGCCCACAAAAAAATACTGGGCGACCCCACCTCACTGCTTGACCAGTTCCGCCTGACAACAGACCATGCGCTGACGGCCCTGCAATTCACCTTTTCCAGTGCCATCCACCAGCGCCAGCTCGCCCTTGCCAGACTCAATCAGGTACTTGCCCGCCACACCCCGCAACAGCGCCTCGAATATCAGCGGCAAGGCATCCAGGAACTGCACAGACGACTGATCCAGGCCATGCTTCGCCAACAAGAGCGAAAGCGAGCAACGTTTGGAGAAAGAGCAAGCCTTCTCCATGCCATCAGTCCCCTGGCGGTTCTTGGCCGTGGCTACAGTATTGTGCAGCAGAAAAATGGAGATGTCGTTCGAAGTTGCACAGAGGTACATCTGGGGGAAAACATCAGCATCACCCTTGCCCAGGGCGAGATTGACTGCGAGGTGAAAAAGATCATCTCGCCAGCATGATTCCGTGCGCACAGGGAAGAATATCCCCCCGGTTGGCGTAGATACTCATGGATCAATGCAGACACAAAAAAAGGGGCTGCGGAAAAATCCGCAACCCCCTGCTATTACTGGTCGGGATGAGAGGATTCGAACCTCCGACCCCGTGCTCCCGAAGCACGTGCTCTACCAGGCTGAGCCACATCCCGACATTATAAATATATCCACACCGCTCTCCGCCGATTCCTGCCGGAGAATTGTGCAGCATATGTACCCATAGTTTTTGGGGGCGTCAACAAAAAAGAAGGCAGGAACTCCCTTCTCAGAGAACTCCTGCCTTATCTGTTGAACAGATACTGCGACTGATGAAAATCAGTTTACTTTACTGCTTCAGCAAGCTTGCTGCCGGGCTTAAAGCGAGCAACTTTGCGGGCCTTGATGGTGATGGCCTTTCCGGTCTGAGGATTGCGGCCCTGACGGGCAGCCCTCTTGGTCACGGAAAA
>JBAZSA010000194.1:0-3571 GCA_041662645.1 Desulfurivibrionaceae bacterium | reverse complement strand
GTTATTGCTTTTCACGTGTTTGCCTGTTTTTTTGAAATTTGCTACGGGTCGTGGTTGTTATGGGGGAATCCGGCGTATCCTTGCCAAACTTGAAAATCCAGAAACTGCTCAATGCCGTGCAGACAGGGCTTTTGCTTTGCGATCAAGGTTGTCGGCTTGTCTTTGCCAATGATGTTGTCCGGGATTTTTTCAGCAGGGCCGGACTTGAAGTGGCCGGTCAGTCGTGCCATGGGGCATTGTTTGGCAACGAGGTACGGTGCGAAGGGTGTCCGGTCGAGATGGCCGGTTTTGAAGGGAAGCGTCAGTCTTTAACTCTCAAGACGCATGAGGGGGACCTCTACCTGAAGCTCTTCTGCCAGCTTTGGCAGGGGCAGTATCTGCTCACTCTTCACGATGTCACTCAGGAAATCACCCTTCTCCGGCGTAGCGATCTTGACCGGAAAGAGTTGCAGGCCAAGAATATCCTCCTTGAACGCCGTCGCCGCTTGAACCAGGAAGAACAGCACTTCCTGACCCAGCTCATGGATAATCTTCCGGAAGCCTTGCTCGCCGTGGATGAGGATTTTCTGGTGAAGCGGCAGAATATGGCAGTTTTGGATTTGTTTCCTAGTCAGAGCGGAACACATTGTTATGATCTGTTCGGCCACGACGTTCCCTGTCCTGACTGCCCTGCACAGCTTGGCTTCCAAGAGGCCAACGGGCAGAAAAAAAGCCATGAAACAGAAGGGCGGGTTTACACGGAAATATTTTCTGTCGCCCCCAACGGCAAAGGGGGGCTGCTTCTGTTTCGGGATATCACGCGTCAGGTCGATCTGATTGGCCAAATTCGTGCCCGAAGAGAAGAGATTGCCAGCAAAAACAAGGTGTTGTCTCTTCTGGTCGATTTCGGCATTTACCTCCAGAAAGAGACTGGGATTAAAGAGGTGGCCGGATATTTTATCGACGCAATCTTGCCGGATCTCCATGCCGGTGCGGCAGGCCTTATAATCAACGATATCCGGGCAGGCAACATCTGGCTTTCCTACCAGAGTGGAATGACCACTGCGGAGTGGAAGGCCGTGACCAAGGCTTGTATGTCAAGGGATTTGCAAAGACTCAACGCTGAAGGGCTTCTTGCCGACACGGTTCTTCCCTGGCGGAAAAGCACACAAATCCCCTTGGTGGGGGCACAGGGCCAGCGGGTGGGGTTGGTGCTTCTGGAAGGCAGCCTTGACCAGGAAGAGCTGGGGATTCTCCGTTTGGTCACGGAGCCGTTGGGGGCATTTTTTCAAAATCAGCTCCTTTTGCGGCAGCTTGAAGAAAAAGCAAACAAGGATGCCTTGACCGGACTTTTCAACCGCGGGTATTTGTCCCAATCCTTGGAAGAGGAGCAGGAAAAATTTTATGGATACGGAATCCATTATGCCTTGGTGCTGGGGGACATCAATCAGCTCAAGAAACTCAATGACCAATATGGGCATGAAACCGGTGACCGGTTGATTGTCGCCGTTGCCAAGGCGCTTCGCAAAACCCTGCGCAGTACCGATATCGCGGCGCGGACCGGCGGCGACGAATTTGTTGTTTTGCTTGCCAATAGCACCGACGAGGACGCAGGGTATTTTATCGAACGGCTGCAAAGACGGGTTTTTCCCGGGCTCCGTATTTCCTTGCCGGATGGCACAGAATTTCCGGTCACGGTCAGTCTAGGTAAGGCCGGAACGGACAGGTATCCCCCCGAAGCATTGAGCAAAGAGGCGGACCGGCAGATGTACGCCGCGAAAGAGCGATTTTACGCGGCGGTGCAGCGTTACCGCTAGCCTTATCTGGCTGTCTTTTGGGGAAAAATGGTCATTGCTGTTGCTTTCCCCGAGGGCTTCCGGTAAGGTTGTTAGTGCGACAATCCAGAATATGTGCGCAACATGTTGATTTTTAAAAAAATAAATTGAGCGGCGGCCCGCATGACAAAGATCAACAATTCGCATTTTGAAAAAAGCATAGCCTCCTTGGTGGAAATCACCGATTCTTTCCTGCGGGGAGATTACAAAGGTGACGTGCCCGAGGTTGATGCCGAGGGCGTGCTTTCCTTGCTGGCCAAGAAGATCAATGCCATGCTGGTCAACATGAAGACCGTGCAGGTGCCCTTGGCCAACGCGGGCGAACAGGCGCCTTTTGTTGTGAGCCATGCCCAGGATGTGGTGCAGCTCATGGAGCAGTCCACCGGTGCGGTTCTTGACAAGTCCGATAAGATTATCATGCATGTCGAGGCGCTTGAGAACATGCTTCGTCAGGCAGGCGGGGACAGCGCCCAAGCCAGGACGGCCATTGTCGAGATGAAGGCCGCCTTGTACGACATCATTGCGTCCCAGTCCTATCAGGATGTCGCCCGGCAGAAGATGGAAAAAATCATCGTTGATCTCAACCAGATTCGTGATTGGCTTATTGAGGTTTTGGTGATTCTCAACATCAAAAAGGATGGTTCCCAGGAAAATCTGGAAAAAAAGAAGGAGTTGCTGCGCGAAGTCCATGCTCCAAGCGCGCCTTCTGCCCTCAAACAGGATTTGGTCGACGATTTGTTGTCCGAGTTCGGGTTCTGAATTGTAGTCCCCCAAACAGCTTCGCCATTTCTCTCATCGCCGTGTGAGGCGGTATCCCCCACTTTACTTCTTTTTTTCGCCAAACTGCAGTTCCGCGTCCGAGGCCCGGACATAGATAGGCACTGCCGTGGCCGGATTCAGAAAGGACCCTTGCCGGAAAAGACGCCAGGCTGCGGAACCGATGCTGGCGGCCCTGGCAAAGCAGACCTCCGTGGGTGCAAGACAGGCGGATTCCCCCAGCAGTTCCTTGAGCATCGGACCATACAGAGGCAGGCCATCGCCCACCAGCAGGGTGGGAGCGGTAATGAATTCCAGCAAACGTTGGGGCTTGATCACCATGGGGCCGATGGTTTTTTCCGGAAGCCCGTGCTCGTTGCAACGGTACAGGGCTGTGTAGATTTCATTCTTCCTGGCATCAATCACCGGGCAGATGGGCAGAGAGGAAAAGGGAAACTGGTCGGCAAGTCCGTCCAAGGTTCCCACTCCGATGAGCGGTTTTCCGGTGGCCATGCACAATCCCTTGGCTGTGCTCAAGGCGATACGTAGTCCCGTAAAGCTCCCAGGGCCAAGGCCAACGGCAATGGCTCCGATTTGGGGCCAGCTCAATTCACACTGGTCAAGAAGCCAGTGAATCCCGGTCAGCAACCGGCGTGAATGGGTGGTGGTCGTGTTGAGGGAAAACTCGGCAAGGCAGCGGTCTTCCGCGACCAGGGCCAGGCTGCCGCAGGTGGTGGCGGTTTCCAGGGCGAGGATAACGGATGCGGAGGGCATTGCCTGGATCAGCCCCCGTTGCCGAGAAAACGGAAGTCGTTGTAAAAAACAAAGAGCATCAGGGACACAAGCAGCACCAGACCGATCATTTGGAGGCGTTCCCGGGTTTCCACGCTCAGCGGTTTGCGGCGGATGGCTTCAACGGCGAAAAAGACCAGATGCCCGCCATCCAGGATGGGGATGGGGAAAAGATTCAGCACCCCGAGGCTGACGCTGAGAAGTCCGGC
>JBAZSA010000193.1:0-3634 GCA_041662645.1 Desulfurivibrionaceae bacterium | reverse complement strand
CTCCGGGCGAAAAGGGCGTGGTGCTGCGGTTCGGCAAATACGTCAAGACCACCTCCTCGGGGCTGAATTTCAAGCTGCCCTTCATGGACGAGGTCATCAAGGTCGACGTGGAAAACGTCCGCAAGGAAGAGTTCGGCTTCAGAACCAAGACCCCTGGGCAGCGCACCGAGTTCGTGAAGACCGGGTACGAGGGCGAATCGCTCATGCTCACCAGCGACCGCAATGTCATCGACCTGGAGTGGATCATTCAGTACAAGGTGCAGGATCCCATCTTTTTTGCCTTTAAGGTCAAGAATGTCAAGGAAGCGGTCCGCGATATCTCAGAGGTTGCCCTGCGCCGCATCGTCGGCAACATGACCTTTGACTATGTGCTCAGCAACCGGGAGGTGCTGGCGGCCGCCACCCAGCGCGAGGTGCAGGCCTCGCTGGACCGGTACCAGGCCGGGGTGAAGATTGTCACCGTCCAGCTGCAGGATGTGAACCCCCCGGATCAGGTAAAACCCGCCTTCAATGAGGTCAACGAGGCGGACCAGGATATGAAGCGGCTGGTGAACGAGGCGGAGGAGGCCTACAACCGCGAGGTGCCCAAGGCCCGGGGCGATGCGAAAAAGATGCTGGAAGAGGCGCACGGCTACGCGGTGGAGCGGGTGAATCTGGCCAAGGGCGAGGCCTCCCGTTTCCTGGCCATCCTCAAGGAGTACAAGGGCGGCCAGGAAGTCACCCGCAGGCGGATGTATTTGGAGACCATGCAGGAGGTTCTGCCCAAGGTCACCGAGATCTATGTGGTTGACGGGAACAAGGGTGGGATTCTGCCGTTTCTCGATGTGCGGGGCGGGAACAAGGGTACGCCGAAGACCCCATAGTATAGAGGGGATATTCTTCGTCCAGGTTGCAGCAGGGCCCAAGAAAAAAGACAGGGGAAGCCAGTGAATAGGATACTGCGTGGTGTGTTGATAGCGGCGGTGATAGCGGCGGGAGTGGTGCTGGCCAATGCGTTTTTCGTCTTGCCCGAAGGGAAGCAGGCGGTGATTACCCAGTTTGGCCGGCCGGTGGGCAAGCCCATCACCGAGGCCGGGTTGAAATTCAAGACCCCTTTTATCCAGGAGGTGACTCTTTTCGACAAGATGATCCTTATCTGGGACGGGGATCCCAACCAAATCCCGACCAATGACAAGACCTTTGTCTATCTCGATGTCACGGCGCGCTGGCGAATCTCCAACGCCCTGGTCTTCCTGCAGGCGGTCAACAACGAGAACCGGGCCATGACCATCCTCGACGATATCATCGACGGCACGGTCCGGGATCTGGTCAACAAGAACGATCTGGTGGAGATCATCCGCAGTTCGGATTGGAAACCCGAGGAAATGGGCTTTGGCCCCGCGGGCAAGGATGAGCAAATCCAGTATGGCCGGGACAAGATTTCCGCCATGATCCATGCCGCCGCCTCCAAGGTAACGCCCCAGTACGGCATCGAGCTGGTGGATGTGATGTTCAAGCGGGTCAACTACATCGACACGGTGCAACAGCGGGTGTATGAGCGGATGATTTCCGAGCGCAAACGGATCGCGGCGGAAAAGCGCTCCACCGGCGAGGGCCAGAAGTCCGAGATCCTCGGCAAGCTCGATCGGGAATTGAAGGAGGTCAGCTCCCTGGCCGTCCGCGAGACCCAGGAGATCAAGGGCAAGGCCGATGGCGAAGCGGCCAGGATCTACGCGGATGCCTATAATCAGGACCCCGAGTTCTACGCCTTTACCAAGACCATGGATGCCTACCGCCAGACCATGGGGGAAAACACCCGGCTGGTGGTTTCCCCGGACTCGCCGTTTTACCGGTACCTGAAAACCCTCAAGTAACTGTAACTGCCCAGCAGCACCGCATCTGCTTCGCAGTCTCGCTACGCTCGCTTAGCTGTCATCGGCCGGCTCATGTGCACTAGCACACTTCGCCGGTCTCTTCCGCGCATCTGCAGCACTGCTGAACAGTTACATGCCGTGGTTTTTGTCTATTTTTTGCGTCAAGCGGGATAGTTACAAGTAACCAGCTATTCCAGGTCGAGCGGGGTGAGGGGGTAGGCGGGGCGGTGTTCCTCGGCGGAGAAGGGGAGCCGACCCTTTTTGTTGAGCAGGGCCAGCAGCTCTTCAAGCTGGGCCTCGCTTTTCAGATCCGCGCGATTGAGCAGGGTGAAGCGGCAACCGCAGGAGGTGAGCTGTCCGCCGCACCAGGGGCAGATCTCCACAGGGCAGCCCAGGGTGTGGACCTCACCGTCCGCCACATGGCAGACCGGGCAGAGATCGGGGTGAAGGTGGGCCGGGACATATACCGGAAAGGTGGCGAGGTCTGCATATTTTTTGAGAAAGGCTTCGCGGTTTTCATGGTTGAAAAAGGCCAACACTTCCTCCTCCCAGATGCCCTCGGAAAGCGGGCCCAGGAATTCGGCTTGTTCGCTGGTGGCCAGGTAGAGATAGTCGTTTTGCCCGGTGCTGGCGCAGATCAGGAAGGTCCCCTGTCTGCGGTCCAGCAAGCGGAGCACGGTGATGGCGTCTTCCAGTCCTTCGGGCAGATAGCTGTAAAAGGCGTGAAAGATGTTCAGGGCCACGCTGTCCGTGTCGTGTTTTTCCACCAGGGCAGTGGCCTTGGCCAGGGCCTCCGGGGGAACGGCGTATTGCATGAGCAGTTTGATGTCGGCGAGCCGTTGGTTCAGGGTGGGCACGGTTTTCCTCTGTTATGAGTTCTTGCCTTGGGCAAGCATTGTTTGGTGCTTGATCGCGGCCAGCCAAGCGCTGGTTTCCGCGGCGATGTCGTCGGCCTGGGTAAGGGCCGTGACCACGGCCAGGCGTCTGGCGCCCATGGCGGTCAGCTCTGGGATATGTTCTTTTTTGATGCCGCCCATGACCGTAAAGGGCAGGGGACATCGGGCGCTGAATTTCTGTATGGCCCCAGGCCCGAGGAAGGCGGAGAGCCCGTCCTTGGTCTGGGTGGCGTAGAGCGGGCCGATGTTGAAGTAGGAGGCCCCGCGCTTCTCGGCGGTGGCGGCCTGTTTTTCCGTGTTGCAGGACACGCCGATGATGAGCTCCGGGGCCAGGGCGCGGACCTCCGGGGCCGGGATGTCGCTGTTGCCGAGATGGACCCCGTCGGCGCCGCTGATCAGGGCAATGTCCACCCGGTCATTGACGATGAATAGGGCGCCCGCCTCCAGGGTTTTCCGGCGGAAGATCTTGGCCTTTTCGCAGAGGCGCAGTCCGTCGGACTCCTTGTCCCGCAGCTGAACGATTTTCGCCCCCCCGGCCAGCACCGCGTCAAGCCAGGCAAGGTCGTCGCGTCCCTTGGCCAGCCGCTCGCAGGAGACCGGATACAGGGTCACTTCCTCGATGAATTTTTTGAGCCGTTGCCGGTACAAATCGTTTTTTGTCTGCATTGCCACGGCTCTCCTTGCGGGCACCGGATCCAGGTTCTTACTTGTTGAAAAAAAAAGGTATCCAAGTATATTAATCGATTCGAGATGATCTTTCATTACGGTTTTTAGAAAATAGAGGCGAGCCGCCGTTACAGGAGCGGGGCAACGGCGAAGGGCACTTATGGGAAACGTGATTGTTGGGAAAGAAACAGCGGAGTTGAAGCTCGACGGCAAGACCTA
>JBAZSA010000192.1:0-3636 GCA_041662645.1 Desulfurivibrionaceae bacterium | reverse complement strand
CAGAAAAAATCCCCAAATCCGACCGCCTCCTCAAGCTGACGGTCAAGGCCCCGGAGGAGCGCACCATAGTGGCGGGCATTGCCCAGCATTACCAGCCGGAAGAGCTGGTGGGCAGGCAAGTTATCATTGTCGCCAACCTCAAACCCGCCAAATTGATGGGCGTGGCCTCCCACGGCATGGTCCTGGCCGCCAAGGAAGGCGACCGGCTGGTGCTTTCCGCGCTTTCCGGCCCGGTCGCCCCGGGCAGCAGGGTGGCATGAGCAGGAAAATTTCCTCGGATACCGCCCAGCTGTACCGAAGCCTGGAGGAACAGGCCCGGCAGCACCCCGTCCGCGCCATCAGGCTTACCGGCAAAAGACCAGAACCCCTGGGATTGCTGCTCATCGACAACTCCATTCCCGAAGCGGAAGTGGCTTCCGCCTTGGCAGGGCTCCGTTTTGCCGACCAACCCCGGACGTCTTCGGTGGGTCAAGCGGCAGGAAAACTGCCGGACCTCGCCTGGCTCCACCAGCAGCTGGCAATGGAGCTTACCCAGGTCCAACAGACCAGACTGCCCTGCGCCCTTCTCCTGGTCACCCTTTCCGGGGGTAACACCCTGGCCGGCCAGGCGGCGGCAGCCCTTGCGCCCTCTCTGCATCCGGGGGATCTGCTCTCCGGCTTTCAGAAAAACACCCTGGCTCTGATCATGCCGGGCGCATCGGTGGGCAAGGCAAGAAAACGGGCCGAGGAAATCCGGACCGCTTTGCGCAACGAAGCTTTCAGCAAGGGCACAAGCCTAGCCCTGGGCATTGCCGTGTGTCATGCCTATGAGACAATCGCGGCGGATCAATTTTTGGCTCTTGCAGAAGCCGAGCTGGCCCGCGCCGCCAAGATGGGCAACGACGCCATCTGCCAAAGCAGTGCCGTCCGCGCGGAGGATTCCTGTCAGGTAACGGTGGAAGAACGCGCCCAGCTTTGGATGCAACCGCGCAAAGCCTCGCCGCGTGCGGCGGGGATGGCGGCGTAATTTGTTGGCAGCTTTAACGGCCCTCCTGTTGAGAGGTCCGTCACACTTACAGCTTTTTGCAGAGGAAAATCGTCCATGACCGCGAAAACCAAGCGCTCTCCGAAAATCATCTGTATCAGCAGCGGCAAAGGCGGGGTCGGCAAGACCTCCTTTTCGGTGAATGTCTCCACCGCCCTTTCCCAGAAAGGCAAATCCGTCCTGCTCATCGACGGCGACCTGGGGCTGGCCAATGTCGATGTGGTGCTGGGGCTCAACGTCCGGCACACCATTCGGGAAACCATTGAAGAGGGCCGTGATCTGGCAAGCTCCCTGGTGGAGATCAACCCGAGGTTTCATGTCCTGCCGGCCAGTTCGGGCGTGCCGGAGATGGCCAACCTCTCCTACGAGGAGCAGGCCTTTCTCACCTCCAGCCTGGAAGAGATCATCGACCGCTTCGACTATGTTTTGATCGACACCGCGGCCGGCATCGGCGATTCGGTGCTCTGGTTCAACACCTGGAGCCAGGAGAATGTCGTCATCCTGACCCCGGACCCGACCTCGCTCACCGACGCCTACGCCCTGATCAAGGTGCTCAACTCCCGCCACGACAGAAAGCGCTTTCACCTGCTAATAAACAGTGTACAATCCAAAAAAGAAGGCCAGGATGTCTTTGCCAACATGAGTATGGTTCTCGAACGCTTCCTGAAGATCACCCCCCTGGCCCTGGGCGCCATGCCGCAGGACAAAAGCGTCTCCATGGGCATCCGCCAGCAGAAGCCTTTTCTGCTGGGTGCGCCGGAGAGCAAGGCCAGCCTGGAGATTGTCGCCGTGGCTGACCGCATCATCGCTCTGTAACCTGGCCGGTTTTTGCGCCACGGCGCAACCCGGTTGCATATTTTTTTCACCAATAGAGGCTTGTTATGTTTGTTGTCGGTAATTTTTTAAGCGCCCTGGCCACCCTGGTGGACTTTGCCCTGAGCGCCTACATGTGGGTCATCATCGGCCGGGCCATTATTTCCTGGGTGAACGCCGATCCCTACAACCCCATTGTCCGTTTTCTGTATGAGATCACCGAGCCTGTGCTCTCCCGCATCCGGAGGGTGGTGCCGATATTTGGCGGCGGGCTCGACCTTTCCCCCATGATTCTTATTCTGGCCCTGATCTTTTTGCGGAGCTTTCTGGTTCCCACCTTGCATCACCTGGCGAACAGCGTGGGGTAAACGCCGCTATCGCTTCGCCGCTTGACTGCCGTAACTCTTTGCTTTTATGTTGCGGGACGGCTTTTTTTCATTTTTACGAGTCCATCAGTTTTTGAGGCACACACAAGGAGCCGAGGCATGATACTCACAGCGCAAGACATCCAGTCCCAGCAATTCCACGTCCGTTTTCGCGGTTTTGATGTTGAAGAGGTGGATGATTTTCTGGAAAAAATAGCCGCGGCTTTCCAGGCCGTTTCCGAAGAGAACCAGAAGCTCAAGGGGCGGCTGGAAACCATGGAAAAGGATCTTGCCACCTACCAGAATCAGCAGAAATCCTTCCAGAGCGCCATCATCGCAGCCCAGAATGTCGCCGACGGGATGAAGGAAAAAAGCCGGGAAGAGGCGGACGCCATCGTGTCCGAGGCCCAGGAAGAGGCGCGATTGCGCAGGGAAGAGGCGGATCACGAGATCGCCGAGCTGAAAAGAAAGATTGGCGACCTGCAATCCCTCCGGGAACAGGCCAGGGACGAGTTGCGCCAGCAGCTGAAATCCTACCTGCACATGCTGGACACGGAACCCGCCGACAGCGGGCGGGCAACGGAACATTTCAGTTCCCCGGCCCGGCAGCAGGAAGCCCCGCGCCGCAGCATCTATGGCGCCACCCCCAGAAGCCGGGCGGCCGGGCCGGAATTAGGACACCGGCAGAGCGGTAGCCTGACCCCCTCCGAGGAGGCAGACCTTGCGGATCTCTACGTCAAAATCGATATTCCGGACAGCGGCATGGGAAGGATGATCGCAGAGGCGGACAACGGCTTTGCCCCGCAAGACATTGCCCTCCCCTCGGCGCTCTCCGCAGGAAAAGACATGCTGGTCATGGATGAGGACGATGAGGCAGAGCCTGTTCTCCCGGATCTTGACGGCGACATGGCCTTCAGCCTTGAAGACCCGCTGGAAGACAACGAACCGGCGGTTTCTTTTGCCGGAAGCCTGGATGAGGCCAAGAAGAAGAAAACAAATTTTTTCGACCCCGATGAATCGCCCCTATGACCTATCTGCGCAAACAGGCTGACGGCTCCTCAATCAGCCTGTCCGTCCATGTGCAGCCCAGGGCCTCCCGCACCCGCATCGCCGGACTTCACGGCGATGCGCTCAAGCTCTGCATCACCACCCCGCCGGTGGATGGCAAGGCAAACGCTGCGGTGATCGAGTTCCTGGCCAAGCTCTTCAAGATTCCCAAGACCGCAGTGACCCTTGCCAGCGGCGAAGCCAGCCGGGACAAACGGCTTATTCTGGCCGGAGTCTCGGCGGCCCAGGCCGAGGCGGTGCTGCAGCCCTTCCTTGCGCCATAGCCATTTTCCCGGGCTGCCTGCCGCTTGCTTGCGCTCCTTTTTTCTCTGCTTGAGATTTACAGCCCTTCTCGGCTACACTGGAATATTCGAAGTACCTGGCGAT
>JBAZSA010000191.1:0-3687 GCA_041662645.1 Desulfurivibrionaceae bacterium | reverse complement strand
GTGCTCTTTTTGCCGCTCTCCAGGGTGATGGGGGTGGTGATCTTGGTGGGGAATTCGCTGATGATGATGCGCAGCGCGCCCTTGACCGCCTCGTTTTTGCTCAGCATGGCAGCCTTGAGGTCGCTTTTGAGTTTGGCCAGCAGGGTCATGTCCGAGGCCGCGTTCCAGCCGTATGATGTTTCAGTGCTCATTATATTTCCTTTTCTGGTTGGGTTGATCAACGGAAGAAGATCAGCAGGATGGCGCCAAGCAGCAGGAGCATGGGGCCGTTGGCGACATAGACCACATACACCACGGGGTACCTGGAGCCAAACATCTCCCTAAGCCTCCTCCGGTTGCAGAATCTGGGCATCCAGAAGGCCACGGAGATGACAAGCCCGACAAGGGCGAGGATCAGACCGATGGTGGTGAAAATGGTGTGCATGGCGTGCTCCCCGGTCTATTTGGTTTCAATTTCGGCGATGCGGCAGGCGAGGATGCTCTGGCAGGCGGCAGCCCTTGCCGCGCCTTGTTCGTTGCCCTTCTGCTCATAGTACATCTGGCTGAGCTCCAGGGATTCCAGGGCCAGCCGCAGATTTTTGAGCTGTGCCTTGGGTGGGTCTGTCTGCCAGAGGGCGATGGCCTCTCGGGCCTGGTCTTCGTTGTTGATGTTCATGGCTGGATTCTATGGTCGTGTGGTGCGGTTGAGAGTGAGAGGGGTATCCAAGGTTATCGCTCATCGTCGGCAACGAGATTGTACCTTTTTTTTAAAGAATGAAAAGCAAAAGGATAGGCGAGCCGGTGCAGGAGGTTCAGGTTGTAGAAATCCTGAAAAAATTTACGATGATCCCCGCTGTGGTCGATCCGGTCCATGATCTGGCTGTAGTTGTCGCGGCCAAACCGCTCCCAGAGATAGCGGTTGACCAAGCCAGCCTTCTGTTTGGGGAGAAAGCGATTGCGGGCTGATTCGGCGTAGCTGGTGGTATTGATGATGCTGTGCGCGGCCAGACCGCCTGAAACCACGGCGGAGCGGATGCCGAAACCCCAGAGCATATCCTGCAGCCCCGCCGCCTCGCCCACCAGCAGGTGCTGATCCTTTTCAAAAACCGGGGCCAGGAGAAAACCGCCCATGCCGCCCACTGGTTTGGGCTCCTCCATGTCGAAATCGACAAACTTCCGGAAGATCCGTTCCGTTTCCGCCAGGCAGCGGTTCACCTCGGAAAAATTGTCAAAGAGCACGGTGCAGAGGCAGCCATACCCCTTGGCAAAAAGAAGATAGGCATATCCCTTGTAAGCGGCTTGGTCGTTGACCAGGCCGAAGGCCGCATCGGGCAGGCGGGTCTTGAAGACGAGACCCTTGTCGATGGCAAAGCGGTGGCGCACCAGGGGGCCGGTGGCGACGATATCCGCCTGGGCGGGGTTGAGGGTTTGTTCAAAAAAAATGGCGGCTCCGGCAGCCAGGGCTTGCTCCTTGAGGCCCTGATCAAGGCTGCCCGCCATGGCTCCGCGCCGGATCAGATAAAATCCCGGCCTGGAGGAGGTGAAGGGCCATTTTTTTTCGCCATTGAACACGGTGAGTGCGGAAAAGGGGGTGCAGTCGAAGTTGATGGCCAGCCCAAGCGACTGGAACTCCTCAAGCACATCGCGCTCCTCCGACCAGTTTTCCAGCCCCTGCAGGTCGCCGTAAAAAACGCGGCCCACATCCCGGTTTTTCTCATAGACCTGCACACGGCAGCCCGCTTTCTGCAGGACGATGGCTGCGGTGAGCCCTGCCGGGCCTGCGCCGAGAATCTTGATCGTTTTGGACATGGGACAACACCTCGCTCGCCGGTGCGTTGCAATAGGCCGGATACGGCATGGGGCTATAAAGAGTATGAAAACAAACGGCGGGATTAGCAAGGGGGCGGGAAAAAATACCCCCTGAAAACCGGGAGGAATTGGGTTTCCAGGGGGCGGAATGGGGCAGGGGGTGCGGCGCGGGCGTTTAGACCTTGTAGAAATTTTCCTTTTCCGCCCCGCACTTGGGGCAGACCCAGTCATCGGGCAGGTCGGCAAAGGCGGTGCCCGCCTCGATGCCGTGTTCGTAATCACCTTCCGCCGGGTCGTAGACATAACCGCAGGGGCATTCGTACTTGTCCATGATTGGTCTCCTTTTTAGGCTGGATCGTTAAGCGCGGGTCAGTCCATGGTCTCCATGTTCCTGCCGCAGCATTCCGGAATCTCACTGTCCTTTTTCACATTCATATACTTATTGCAGACGGAACAGTAATAGGTGTTGTCCGCCGCTGCCTTCTGGCCCGGCCATTGGGTTTTGCCGCCGGCAACCCCCTCGATGACAAAGCGGGCCAGGTTTTCCTTGGCCGGGATGTACTCGCCGATGGGGATCAGCTTTTTGTTCTCCCGCAGGCAGTCCACGATAACCCGCCAGAGGAGTTCCATGGCTGCGGTTTCCTGGGCGTTGTCCGGCTTGAACTCCACTACATTTCTATCAACACGGATATCCATAATTCACCTGTAAAAGAGTTAATGATAATTATTATTATAATAACTCGTG
The DNA here is from genome assembly GCA_041662645.1 of Desulfurivibrionaceae bacterium. Lineage (GTDB taxonomy): Bacteria > Desulfobacterota > Desulfobulbia > Desulfobulbales > Desulfurivibrionaceae > Thiovibrio. Next base: position 1,154 of record JBAZSA010000191.1, on the reverse strand, counting down.
GTGAAAAATGGAACGGAAAAAAACAGGGTCGTATTTTTATGAGCCGGTGGAGTGGCTCGGAGACATTCATCCAGATGGAGAGGATGTCGATTAAAAAGTTACAAGGCACTGGTCCTAAAGTTTATAGCCGTCCTGGTGGCGGGCCTTTTTTTCGTCCTTGTTTTTGTACATGGCCCGGTCTGCCCGGCGGAGCAGTTCGTCGATGGAACAGGGAGACTGATGCTCGTAGCGGCCCACCCCGACGCTGAGGGAGAGCGGGTATTGCCGGTTTGCCATCTTGTTGGTTTTTTCAACATTTTCGTTCAACCGGCTGAGAATGGTTTCCTCGTTGCCCAGGGCCGAGTTGTCCGTGCAGAGGATGACAAATTCGTCCCCGCCCAACCGTGCGACAACATCCGCCAGCCGGAAGGTGTCGCTCAGCAGGGTGGCGGTTTCAACGATGGCTTGGTCGCCCACGCTGTGCCCCAGGGAATCGTTGATCCATTTCATGTTGTCAAAGTCGATATAGATGAGCAGAAGGTCGTTTTTGTCGCGCACGCTGATCTTGATCAGTTTGTCCGCCAGGGTCATGAAGCCGCGGCGATTGAAGAGCCCGGTGAGTTCATCGGTCATGGCCGATTCCCGCAGCCGTTCCTCCATTTTCTGGCGTTCGGTGATATCGGCGAAGGCGACCACCGCGCCCAGGATCTCATAGTCTTCCACAATCGGGCTGCTGGTGAAGCGAACCGGAAAACTCGCGCCGTTCTTGCGCCAGAAGGTTTCTGTTCCCTTGCGTATAAAGCCGTCTTGGCAGACCGAGCAGATCGGGCAGTTTTTCTCCGCAGTGCAGGCATGGACGATCTTTTGTAGACTGGCGCCCACCAGCTCATGCGGTTCATAGTCAAGCAGGGCAAGGGCTGCCGGGTTGGCAAAGGTGATGCGTTTCTGTTTATCAAGGCCGAAAATTCCTTCGCCAACGGCGTTGAGGATGCGCTCCTGCTGGCGGCGCATCATTTCAAGCTCCCGCGCCGTTGCGATTTTTTCGGTGATATCCCGCATGATGGCGATGATGAAGGCGTGGGACTCATCCCTGCTGGGAAGAAAATGGATGGTGACCATTTTGCCGTTGAGCAGGATGGGAGAGGCCTCATCAATGACCACCGGGTCCTTGCCAG
>JBAZSA010000190.1:0-3739 GCA_041662645.1 Desulfurivibrionaceae bacterium | reverse complement strand
CCTCTGCCGCATTGGTCAGGAGATTGAGCATCACCTGCTCAAACAGGCTGGCGTCAAGGCGGCAAGGGGGTAAATCGCAGGCCAGATTCTTCTCCAGCGCGACCCCGTCCCTGCGCAAGGCTGCGGGGCACAACGAAAGCGCGTTCTCCACCGGCTCATTGACATCGACCAGGGCCAGCTGCGGCTGCCCGGGCTTTGAAAAATCCATGACCCGCCGGATCACTGATTCTATCTTCCCGGAGGCTGCCTGCGCTTGAGCGATGATCTCGCCCACCGTTTCCAGACGCTCCCCGCGCCGATGGATCTTGGCCAGGGTGTCGAGGTAGATATTGATGCCGGACAAGGGATTGCGGATTTCATGGGCAATTCCCGCCGCCACCCGTCCCAGCGAAGACATCTTGTCCTGCATCCGGACAAGATGTTCCAGTTCCCGGTTGCGGGTGATGTCCAGCATGCTGACCAGCACCGTCTCCCGCCCCTGATACTCAATCCGGCTGGCGCGGCAGAACACCCATTTCATGGGCTGGGTCCCGGTGCTCTGCTGCGGGTAAAACCGGAAATCAACATCCACCGAGGCTGCCTCGCCACGGCTGACCCTGCCATAGGCGCTTTCCAGCTTTTCCAAATCATCGGGATGAACCCCGGTAAAGGCCTCCGGCCGGAAATGAGCGGGCAACGGCCCGAAAAGCCTTTTCTGCTCGGGGTTGCGATAGATGATCGCATTGTCCTGAATCAGAAGAATCCCGGCCAAAGAATTTTCCACCAGATCCCGGAACCTGTTTTCGGTACTGGCCCGCTGCGCTTCAAGCTCCATCAGATAGAGCGTTTGCCCCACATCCTGGGCGATTTCCTTAAAGAGCATCTGCTCCTCACGATCCTGCCCGCGCTTCGCCGAGGTGGAAACACTTAACAAACCATATGCCTGCTCGTGGTGGCTCAGTCTGGCGGTAAAACAGACCCTGTCCGCGTCATCCGCCGCAAGGATACACCGCGCACAGTGACTTGCCGGGTAGCGCACCGACAGCCCTTCCCCGGACAAGATTTCTTTCGCGCAGGCAGGAAAATTCCCCCTTTCCATGCCCTCCCGCACCCGAAGAAATTGTTCGCTCAGGCCAACTTCGGCGCAACGGACCAGTCCCCCCTCCTTGTTTACCAGGGCGAGCCAAGCGCTGAAATAATGACCTTCCTCCACCAGGATACGGCAGATCCCCTCAAGAAGCTCTTCACTGCTCTTTCTCTCGGCCAGCAGCAGATGGATACGGCGCACGGTCCGCACAACCTGGGCAAGATTGGCCTCCCGCTCCCTATTCTGCCGCCGCTGCACAAACCAGAACCGCGCCGACACCCCCCCCAGGCCGCCCAGCAGCAGCACCAGGCTGGTTTGCCAGGAAAAACCAGGTCCGGGACGCCCCTCCGTTACCAGAAAGAGCAGGGACAGCAGCACCGCTCCTCCCAAAAAAACCAGGATGTTCAGTACGCTCTTTCGCATCCGCCCAAAAAAGGTCCTTTACTCTTCAGGGTGCCCATCGGCATCAAGCACCTGCCGCACCACCTCCGCCAGCCTTCCGGTACTCAAAGGTTTGAGCAGATACTCGCGCACGCCCAGCTCCTTTGCCTCTTTTTCGGTAAGGATATCGCTGTAGCCAGTGGTCAGAATAACCGGGATGGAGGGGCGCAAGGCCAGAATCTTTCCGGCAAGCTGGGCTCCGGTCATGCCCGGCATGGTCAGATCGGTGATGACCAGATCAAAGGCATCCGGGTCAGCGGCAAACCGCGTCCAAGCCTCCCGGCTGTCGCCATGGGCCTGAACCTGATACCCCAAGGACTCGAGCACCTGCTTGCCCAATTCAGACAAGGCGGATTCATCATCCACGAACAGGATGCGTTCCGTGCCACGGGACAAAGACAGATCGCCACGGACGCCGCCGGTTTCCGCCTCCTCCGTAATCCGGGGGAAGTAGAGATCAAACACCGTTCCCTGGCCAGGAACACTGGCAACCTCAATGGCGCCCTGATGATTTTTCACGATGCCATGCACCACGGCAAGCCCCATCCCGGTTCCTTCCCCGGTTTGCTTCGTGGTGAAGAAAGGCTCAAAGATTCGCGCCACCACATCCGGCTCCATGCCCTGCCCGGTATCGCGCACCCCGAGATGAACATAGGGGCCGGGCCTCAGGTCCGGGTTCAAGAGGGCGCGGGATGCATCAATCTCAACGGGTCCGAGGGTGACGAAAAGGGTGCCTCCTGTGCCGCGCATGGCCTGGGAGGCGTTGATGCAGAGATTCATCAGCACCTGATGAATCTGCACCGGGTCGGCCAAGGCCCAACAGGGTTGGTCACTCACCTCCTGCTCCATCTCCATGGTGCTGGGCAGGGACGCCCTGAGCAGCTTCATGGCCTCCTTGACTATGCTCCGCAGCTCAAGGGGTTCCCGCCTTGCCTCGCTGTGCCTGCTGAAGGTCAGAATCTGCGCCACCAGATCCTTGGCCCGCTTGCCTGCCTTGGTCACTTCCGCCAGCTTGGCATAGGCCGGTAAGTTCTGCTGCAGATCCATCATGGCCAGTTCCGTATACCCCATGACCGCGGCAAGGATATTGTTGAAATCATGGGCAATGCCGCCGGCAAGGGTGCCGATGGCTTCCATTTTCTGGGCCTGCAGGAGCTGGAACTCCAGCTTTTTCTGTTCGCTGATATCCTTGGCGAAATGGGCGATACCGCTGATCTTTCCCTGGTCGTCCATGACCGGCGTGGCGGTGAGCAAAAAGGTCTTGTGCAGCTCGGGATGAAAAATCTCCTGACTATGCGACTTGCCCTCGTGGGAGGGAAGATGCGCCGCGCATCCCGCACAGGGATCGGGAGATCCCTGAAACACCTCGTAACAATGCCGGCCGACCAACTCCGCCGCTGTTTTTTTCAGAATACGACAGGCCGCCTTGTTTACCCTGGTGAGGCGCAGGGAGGTATCCTGCAGGGTAACGATGTCATCCACGGCGTCAAAGGTCCGCTCCCACTCCCGCTGGGCCTTCCCCATACGCTCTTCGGCAAAGCGGCGTTCACGGATTTCCTTGCGGAGCTGCTCATTTGCCTGGGAAAGCTCCGTGGTGCGCGCCACCACCATTTTTTCCAGATGATCGCGATAGCCTTCAAGCTTTTCTTCCGCAGCCTTGCGTTCGGTGATGTCCTGGATAATCACGATGGCCGTTCGCTGGCCCGCATCGACAATGGGCAGCAAAACCAGGGCAACCCGCCGTCCCTTCAGCAGCAGAACAGCCTCCTCGCCAAGGGCAACAGGCCGCTCCCCGAGCCCGGCAAAACCTCCTGCCACTTCCTGACGGGTGTTTTCCGCAAAGAAATCGAAAAAATTCCCGGCCAGGATTTTTTCTTCCCGTGCGCCAAGGATGGCCGCTCCGGCTGCGTTGACATACACAACCCGCCCTGCAATGGTGCACTCGACAATCCCTTCGCTGATATTGCCGAGGACAACCTCGAAATGTTTTTTCGAACTTAAGAGTTCCTTGGTGATGTCCCGCTGATACACGCTTTCAAGCCCGACAATCCCGGAAGAATCCAATTCTTCCTTGTTGTTGCGGGCGGTGAGCAACGTGGAGATATGCTGTTCGATGTCGCGGAAAGGGCCCTTGGCAATACAGGCATTGGCGCCGAATGAGGCGAAGTCGAGTTTTTCTTCCGCGGCGATGGCGGAAAGGATGATGATGCAGACGTTTTTCAATTCCGGCAT
>JBAZSA010000189.1:0-3755 GCA_041662645.1 Desulfurivibrionaceae bacterium | reverse complement strand
ACCCCGATCACCATGTGAGTATTGCCGATATCTACCGCCAGCAGCATGGGGAAACTCCCTGGTTGTGGTGAGGAAAGCTGATCCGAATGTCCAAATGTACCAGAGATCGGGTCAAGCTGTCCATGCTCTTGGTGGCCTTGGCAAAAAACTTTGTTTGCCAGAGAGGGTTGACATATTCCGGCCTGGAGACAAGAATGGTTGGCGTGTCGTTTGTGTTATTAAGGAGCGTGCCCCATGCATGAATATATCCAAGTCGCCACCACCGTTGCCACCGAAGATCAGGCCGCGGGAATCGCCGGCTTGCTGATTGAGAAGCGCTTGGCCGCCTGTGTCCAGGTGGTGGGCCCCATTACCAGCCATTACCGCTGGCAGGGGAAGATCGAAACAGCCGAGGAGTATCTCTGCCTTGCCAAAAGCCGCGTTGCGCTTTATCCTGAAATCGAGGCGGCGATCAAGGCGGTTCATGCCTATGAGGTGGCCGAGATTATCGCCACGCCGATTATTGCCGGGAGCAAGGAGTATCTGGCCTGGCTCAGGGCCGAGGTCAGGGAGCCATCCTGAGTATGGACGGAGAAAAGCCGAAAAAAGCGGGGCGCCGCCGCAATCCCAAGGAGTTCCAGTGCCATTGCTGCCGGCGGAAATTGCCTTTCTGCTGGAGTTGTCCCTGCGGCTTTCAGATCTGCGACGACTGTTTCAAGGAAAACATGTGGACCATCAGCAATGGCCCGACCTGGGTCTGCCCGGATTGCGGCCGGATCCGGATGATGTGATTTTGTATGCACGCAGTACAGGGCAGGGGGTGTCCTGAAAAAAGCGGGGGGATTTGCATGGATAAGCAGTGGGAGAGCCGGCGCTGCCGGAGATTTCCGGTGCGGGACGGGGTGATCGCCCTTGATTCCGTATATGGCGAAATCATTGACATGAGCTTCGGCGGCTTGTCTTTCAGGTACACGGCCTACGACGACATGACCACCGAGCCAGCGGAGTTCGGGATCATCTTTGGCGGGGAGGAGCTTTTTTTTGACAATATCCCCCTTACCACTGTTTCTGATGTTGTCATTGATGAAGACGCCGGCGGAGCGGGCGAGGTCAGGCGGAGGGGTATGGCCTTTGGCAATCTTGTCCCCGAGCAGGTCGTTGCCCTGGCCCGGTTTATCCGGCAGTTTTCCCTGGAAAAATGATGGCGTCGCAAAAATCGCCAGCTACTGCGTTGCGCTGCATTATCTCGTCACTGCAGCGTACTTGGGTACGCCTCATTCCTCGAAATTTGCGCGCCTTGTATCTGACGATTTTTGCTTAGCCATCCTCCCTGTTTGTTTAAAAGAATAGAGAGAAATTTTGCGCGGCTCGCCGCCATTCACCGGAGTGCGGCTTGCGGTGCTCCCGTTGCGTATCGGGTCAGAAACCGGTCCAACTGGTTGGCAAACGCCTGGAGATCGACCTTGTTCAAGGCGGCTGGCCCGCCGGTAATGGCGCCTGCCGAGCGCATCTCGTCCATGAAGTTCCGGCGCGCCAGGTGTTCCTGGATGGTGTCCTCTGTGTAGAGCGTGCCCCGGGGATTCAGGGCGGTTGCCGAGGCCGCGACCACCTCGGCAGCCAGGGGAATATCCGCCGTGATCACCAAGTCGCCTGGTGCAAGGCTGTCGATGATCCGGGCATCCGCGCCATTGAAGCCCGCCTTGACCTGTAGGGCCTTGATAAAGGGAGAGCGCGGAATCTTGAGGCAACGGTTCGCCACCAGGATGCTTTCCACCCGCATCCTCTCCGCCGCCCGGAACAGGATATCCTTTACCGGGCCTGGGCAGGCGTCGGCGTCAATCCAAATGCGCATGGTCTGAGTCTGGCCCGGCTTTTTCCTGATATCCGGGGCGGCATTCCGTTTCCGGAACATCACCCCGAATATCCTCCGTCTGGAGTCTCCCCTGGGAGATTATTTCTGGATTACCCATCTGCCGTCATTGTCCCTGCAAGCCGTAGAGATCACCTTTTCCTGGCGGCCGTCCACGGTGGCGAGGATTTCCGCCTCCCGGCATACCTGGCCGGACGGTTGCGTGTAAGCAGGTTGCGGCGTCACGGTGTAGGAACGGTTGGTGTCCGGGTTGACCCATTGGCTGCGTTGATGGGAAGGCGAGGTCTCGTATACTTGATTGAGTTGCGCCTGGTCGTATTTGTCCATTTCGTTGCCGATGATATAGCCCAGCATGCCGCCCACTGCCGCGCCGAGCAGGGTTCCCTTGGTGTTGTGGCCGATGGCCTGTCCGGCGATGGCCCCTGTTGCCGCGCCGATGGCCGCGCCGCTTGTTCCTTTTGATGGCGTGGTGGCGCAGCCGGAGGTGAGCAGCATGAAGATCGTCGCCACCACTGCCATACGTAGCCCATGTTCTTTCCGCATCGTGTTCTCCTTATACGTTGGATGTTCCGTTTGGGTCATGCCTCAAGCCGCACCAAGAAAAGCGGTTGTTCCTGGAGAAACGATATAACGCTTCCCCTGAAACGTCAATGGTGAGAGTCAGGCTTTGTTCCGGAAGAGATGGTGGATCAGCGGACCCTTGCCTTTGCCGAGAGCAAGGGGGGCGCTCTGCCGCAGGACGGCATCCATGAAGGTTACTGCCTTGAAAAATGCGTCCTGGTAATTGCCGGAGAGGAGATGATAGGCGGCAAAGGCAGAGGCAAAGGTGCAGCCGGTGCCATGGGTATTTCGGGTGACGATCCGCGCATGTTTGCTCGAGAGGATCTCCTGGCCCGACGCGTGCCTGAGAATGAGGAAATCCTCCACCTCCCCGGCCTGTTCCCGGATATGCCCGCCGGTGAGTGCAATAGCCCGCAGCTTTGGATAGCGGGCAAGCAAGGCGGTTGCCGCAGCCACCGCTTCCTCCGGCGTTGCGAGTTTTTGGCCTGTCAGATTTGCCAGCTCGGGGAGGTTGGGGGTAAGGACCGTGGCAATGTTGAGCAGGGCTTGCAACCCGGGATTTTTCTTGGTTTTTTGAAAAAGGGTGTGCCCGTCGCTTGCCGTAAGCACCGGGTCGCAGATAACCTCGCCGGAAAAATCGTGCAGGGCCTCGGCCATTGCCCCGGCGATTTCGTCGGTACCGAGCATGCCGGTTTTGATGTGGCTGACCGGCAGATCGGCCAGCACCAGCTCGATTTGTTTTGTGACAAACTCCGGGGCAACTGGCAGGCAGGAATCAACGCCAAGGCTGTTCTGAGCGGTGAGGCAGGTAATCGCCGCACCCCCGTAAACCCCGATGGCGGTGAAGGTTTTCAGGTCCGCCTGGATGCCGGCCCCGCCCGAGGGATCGGACCCGGCAATGCTCAGGACTGCCCTTAGGGTATGATGATCCGGCGGGTGGTTTTCCGTAGCCATGAAGGGTGCCGGTTCAGGCGCAACCACCGCATCCGCAGCTGGGTGTGCAGCCGCCCTTGCTGCCCTTGCTTGTCCCGCAGCCGCATCCCGCAGCCTCGGCAATAGGGGTGTCGATGGAAAGCAGGGTGATCTGGTAGGTGATATCCTGACCAGCCAGCGGGTGATTGAAGTCAACGGTCATTGTTTGGGCTTCAACCGAAAGCACCGTGGCCGGCACCTTGTGCTGCTGGCCATCCCGGTCCATATTCATGCCGAGGATCATGCCCGGTGCGATGGTTTGGCCGGCAAATCCCTGGCGGCTCACGGTGATGATCAACTCTTCGTTTTTCAGGCCATAGGCATCCTTGGCCGCCACGGTGATGCGTTTGGTTTCTTTGGGTGTCATTCCCAG
>JBAZSA010000188.1:0-3805 GCA_041662645.1 Desulfurivibrionaceae bacterium | reverse complement strand
CTCGTTGAGTCGGGCCAGCGCATCCTGGCCCCGCAGCCGATCCATTTCAACGAGGCCATCGGCGTGGCAGTCCTGGGATTACTGGTCAATATCGCCTGCGCCTTTCTCCTGCAAGACCACCATGCTCACGCCCACGACGACGCCGGCCATGATGATCACCACCATCATGACCACAACCTCAAGTCGGCGTATCTGCACGTCCTGGCCGACGCCCTGACCTCGGTTCTGGCCATTGGAGCCCTGCTCTTCGGTAAATATCTCGGCTGGAATTGGCTTGATCCCCTGATGGGCATCGTGGGCGCGGGGGTTATCTGCCGCTGGGCCTATGGCCTGGTGCGGGAAACCGGCTCCATCCTGCTGGACGGCAGCATCGGCGGGGAGGAACTTGCCGCCATAAAAGAAAAAATCGAGGGGGAGCTGGATAACCGGATTGCGGACATGCATGTCTGGAAGGTTGGCCCGGCCCATTACGCGGCCATCATCTCCATTGTCACCCATTACCCGCAAAAGATTGGGCACTACAAGGAACTGCTGCGCGACTTCGCCAATCTCTCCCATCTCACCGTTGAGATCAACACCTGCGAGGGCGAAACATGCCCGCCCCAATGAGCGAGACCGCGAGACTTTCCCATCTGCTGGTTGAGTTGTACGAAAAGCTTTCGTCCTGGGAGCAGGATGTGGTGAAAAGCTCGGGCTTGTCCCCGGCCCAGATGCACACCATCGAGATCGTCGGCCACGGGGGGGAGGCCATGCGCATGAAGGACCTGGCCAAGAAGATGGGCGTGACCACCGGCACCCTCACCGTCATGATCGACCGGCTGGAACAACAGGAATTACTGCACAGAACACCCCACGAGACGGACCGGCGGTCCTACCTGATCGCCCTGACAAAAAAGGGGCAGGGACTTTTTGCCGAACACCACCAGTACCACCTGCACCTCACCCAAGAGATCACCGCCACCCTCTCCCCTGAGGAACAGGCGCTGTTCAGCAGCGTGCTGGAAAAGATCATCGGCCAGATGTGAAAAGCTTAATCTCGTAGGCCTAGGCGTCTGCTGTTGTTGTATCCCGCAATTCCGTTTGGCCATTGCCTGAATTAATGCTATATTAGACATCAAATAATGCATCAATTCATCAGCGGAGGCACAGCAATGGACACCATTTTTTCCAATATCACCGTCAGCGTGACCGAATTAAAGCGGAACTTCGCCGCTATTCTCAAGCAAGCGGATGATTCCCCCGTGGCCATTCTAAACCACAACCGTCCCGAAGCATACCTGCTACCGGCTGCTTATTACGAGCGGCTTATGACCTGCCTGGAAGATTTGGAAGACGCCAGGCTGGTGAAGGAGCGAGGCAACGGCCCCTTTGTCGAGGTGGGGCTGGATGAGTTATAGGCTGCGCTTTCACGAACAAGCGCTTGCTGAATGGCGGAGGTTGGATGCCAGCATCCGTGAACCGCTCAAAAAGAAGCTGGCCGAACGCCTGGAACACCCGAGGATTCCGTCCGCCGCCCTTACGGGCATGCCGGACTGCTACAAAATCAAGTTGCGAAGCGCCGGATATCGATTGATCTCCCGGGTGGACGACACAGTGGTTTTCGTCACCGTCATCGCTGTGGGCAGACGCGACAAACAAAAGGTGTACGAAGTGGCTCAATCACGCCTGTGAGGCGTTCGTTTTTGAATAACATGTGGTTGCAATAGAAAAATAGATAACAACGTCCCCTTCCAACGCCCATCGAAAAAATGGGAAGTGTCCCTCATTGTTTTTGCACTCTGTAAAAAGTAAAAAGGAGATCAGATGAAAAAATTACTTGGTTTCATACTATCAACCACATCGCTAATCTATTTAGCCGGATGTGCATCCATAACAAATATTGATGTAAGCGGAAAAGACCCTTTGTGCGTCAGGGATTGTGCTGCAAGGCATTCAGAATGTTCAACGGGGTCATCCTTATCCCCAATAGTGCTTTCCCAGCAATGTCGTGACGGTTATGAAGTATGCATCAAAACCTGTGGGCCAAAATGAGAACAAGTAAGGCGGGTGAACCCATGAAAAAACTCGCTATTGAAATATTCCGGGGGTCAGGTCTTGAAAAATAAGTTTTTCGCACCCTTTTGCCCCCCTCAACCCGCCTCCTCCCGATCATCGCGCCCGATCAGAAAAATGCCGTAGTGGCCCGCAGGTTGGGGAGAAAGCGGACGATATTCCCGGTTTCCTGTTACCGGTGGGTGTTGATCGCCACCTCTCTGAGCATAGCGATATCCCATAGAAAAAACTGCTCTCATTGTTCTTTCTTCCCCCGGCTGAAATCCGCCAATTGCCCGACCAGTTCGGCATGGATTCTGCCATTGCTCGCCACCACCTCCGGGATATAGGGAGTGTAGCCTTTGCCATTGTAGGTTGTCAGCCTGCCTCCGGCCTCGCTCACCAGCAGCATGGCTGCGGCGGTATCCCAGGGCTTGAGATTGATCTCCCAGAAGCCATCGGTCCTGCCGCAGGCCAGATAGGCGAGATCAACCGCCGCGGCCCCGGCCCGCCGCACCCCCTGGCATCGCGTCAGCAACCGTTTGAGGGCCGCCATCACCCCCTCGACCTCCTGTTCGATGGCATAGGGAAAGCCCGTGGCCAGGAGGGAATTCTGCAATGTCTCCGCCCCGGAAACATGGATGGAGCGGCCATTGAGCCAGGCGCCGCTTCCCTGGCAGGCGCAGAAAAGCTCATCCTGCATGGGCGCGTACACCACCCCAACCTTGCTGGTTGTGCCCTCGGCATAGGCGATGGACACCGCAAAAAAAGGGAAGCCATGGGCAAAATTGGTGGTGCCGTCCAGGGGGTCGATGACCCAGACCGGACCCTGGGGCAGGGTTTCATAGGCGGAATGCGATTCCTCCGCCAAAAAACCGATATTGCCGCCTGCTTCCCGCAGGATGGCAAGCACGGTCTGTTCCGCGGCCACATCCGCTTCGGTGACCAGATCAATGGCCCCCTTGTGGGTAATCCGGTGGGGCTTGTCGTACAAGTCTCGCAAGACGCTGCCCCCGGCAAGGGCCGCCGTGGCCGTCGTCCGCAGAATCTTCCCCAGGGCCGGGTCCTTGCAGCCCGCGACACACGCGCTTACTCTTTGCTCCTCTTCCTCGCTTCGAATGCCGGCCATTTTTCTCCTTGAAATCGGTATGGTTAACGCTGGTATCTTGTAACTCTTAATATTTCAGAAAAACTCCCCTCCCCTTGCGGGAGGGGTTGGGGGTGGGGGTGGGGGTGGGGGGAAGCTACAATCTGCTGAGATAATGGCAACTTCCCCCTCTCCCTAACCCTCCCCCGCCAGGGGGGAGGGAATTAATTTGATGTCGATTAAAAAGTTACAAAGTCCTGGAGCTTCTTGCAAAAACAGAAAAACACCCTTCGACAGGCTCAGGGCGAACGGTAGCCTTCTTGAAATCAATAGAGTTTCTTCCGTTCATGCTGAGCCCTTCGACGTTGCTCAGGAGAGCCCTGTCGAAGCACAATAAAGCATTTTTCAAGAGCCTCGCTACAAAAGCCTTTATTACAGCAATCCTCTTTGCAGGATCAGCCAACTTGCGATACATTACAAAAAAAATCGGCCAGCGCCAATGCGTCTGACCGGAAAATCCCGCTCTTTTTCCCCGAGGCAACAGATCCGCCCGTGTCTTCCCCTGCAAACAAATGGCCCACCTTCCTCCTCGTGGCCACCGGCGTTTTCATGTCCACCCTGGACAGCAGCATGGTGAACATCGCCCTGCCCTTCATCATGAAGGGGTTCCATAGCTCGCTCAACGAC
>JBAZSA010000187.1:0-3824 GCA_041662645.1 Desulfurivibrionaceae bacterium | reverse complement strand
AACCTTTTTGTCTGCCAGGGCAAGACCGGCCGCGAGGTTTACCGAGGTGGTGGTTTTGCCGACCCCGCCCTTGCTCAGGGAAACGCCGATTCTTCTGGTTTCCTGGCCGGAGCGAGGGGCGAAGCCCGGATCCTGGGCAGGTGCGGCCTCAATCGTGACGGGCTGCGGCTGGGGAGGAGGGGGAGTTTCTTCCCGGGGAATGTCGAGGGGGAATTGTTGCCCGCACCCCTGGCAGCGAGCCATCTTGACATTGGGCGGGATTCTTTTTTCATCGATATTGTGCTGCTTTTTGCAATGAGGGCAAGTGATTATCATTGTGAAGTCTCCGGGCCTGCCGTGGCCAACTTCTGGTTATTTCTGGCGGGTGTTCTTTAAAATCTCTTTGATCAGATGGCTTTTTTCGCCTTTTTCCTCAAATTCTTTCAGTATCATCCTGAGCGCCTGATCGACAATCCGTGATTTGGAAACCCGTGATTTTAAACGGTGGTGCACCAGTTCGTTTATCTTTTCCCGCGCATCATCCAGGTCAGCGAAAATCTCCTCGGAAAGATAGTGCGTGGATTTTTTCTTGCTGTCGCTTCCCGGCATTTTTTTAGAATCCGGCTCCGGGCTTAAGGGGCTGGCGATGGGATGCTTGGCTCCTTCCTCTTTTCCCTTGCGGTGGATCAGCTTGGCAAAGGAGTGGGCCTCGTGCGCTGCGTCTTCGGATGAGCCTTTCAGCAGGGCATCCATGATGTCGTGTTTATTTTGTGCCGCCATTCTTTTGCGGGTCCATATGATGAAGTTGCGGCTCAATCCCGGCCAAGGTCGGCAGAGACGCTTGTCCCGCCAAAGAGTCTGGCGTGGTGCGCGGTCAGAAATTGCTGCAGGGTCTGCTCGTCTTTTTGGCTCAGATCGATGAATTCGATGCCGCAGTGGCACTCGCCGGAGGTCTCGCTCGGAGAGATATGGGTGACTTTCCCCCGGAGAGCGATGGTGTTGTCGCCGATGTGCAGCGTGATGCTGTAAGCGGTGCCTGCCAGAAAGACGTCAAGGGAGGGAACGATGAGGCCCAGGCCGCGACTGCCGATATCGCAGACTTTATGGGTGCTGTCATTGATTTCGGCGCAGACCGGATCATCGTCCAGAATGGGTTCGCGATAATTCTTGCGGATGATTTTTTGGAGATCGGCGTCCGCAAGGGTGGCTCCGGCTGGAGCGGTCTGCAAGTTGGTAAATTCCCAGGGTGCTATTTCCTCGGTCCCCTTTTTTTTCTCGGTCATTGCCGGACTCCTTGTGGTCATGTGCTGATGGGAGGCAAGAAAGGCTTGGAAAAGAGCCTGCTCCCAAAGACGTGCGAATCTGCAGGAGATGTTTGATTATTTATTGGCATTGCCAAGATTGTCAAGGCAAAACAGTCAGTTGTTGCGCCTCGGCAGGACAGGGCGGATTGGGTGGCGGCAATGGAAAAATCCGGAAGCGGTTGCGCCGGAGCGCTCAGTCCAACTCGGGAAATTTCACCTTGAGGGTTTCCTTGTCCGCGGTGCGCTCTATCTTTACCTGGACCTCGATCTGGTCATTTTTAAGGCCAATGGTCAGCGGCAAACCTCCCTTGTCTTCCTCCAAGTGAAGGATGGCGCGCATAATGGCGATGATTTTGTCAAAGACAATCCTTGTCGGCGGGCGCAGGGCGATCTTCTCATCCTCATGCTTGATGGTGACGGTAATCTTGTCGTTTTTTCGTTTGAGGGAGAGTTGCCGGGCCTTTTCGGTCAGGGTGAAAAGCATGGCGAGGGCCAGGTAGCGGAGGGCATCTTCCTGGGTATCGGAGGAGGGGGCATCCGCAACTTTATGGATGGTCGAGGCATAGTCAGTGCCAAGATAGCAGTCACACATCTCCATGAGTTTCAGATGAAGACTCGGGTCATGTACTTCCATTGTGCCTCCTGTCATGATCCTGTTGGTAAAATGAACCTTCTGCTGCTTTTTCCTGCCCTCATATTGCTATGAACGGCTTTGTTGTGTCAAGGGAAAGGATGGCGAAAAGCGCAGGACGTTCCGGGAAGATGTTTTCCTGCCCGGAAAGAATTTTGACAGCATGGCGGCAGCCTGCTATATTTTCCGCTCGCCGGACACAGAAAGCGCAACAAGAGGCGATGACAACGGTTGTCGCTGTGTGCTGAATTGATCCGGCGGAACGGACCTGTGACTTTTCGAGGTTGTTACGAGTCCATTAATCATTAAGAGAAGGCAAGGAGACCAGGAGCATGAAGACCGATCAATCGCATACCCTGTTTGCAAAGGCGCAGCAGCTCATCCCCGGCGGAGTGAACAGCCCGGTGCGGGCGTGTAAATCCGTGGGCTGCGAGCCTCTCTTTGTCAAGAAAGCCGCTGGTTCGAAAATTTATGACGTGGACGGCAACGAGTTTCTCGATTTTGTTTGCTCCTGGGGGCCGATGATCCTTGGGCATAATCATCCGGCCGTGGTCGAGGCCATTGAGAAAACCCTGCAAGACGGCACCAGCTTTGGCGCGCCCTGCCCCCTGGAGATCGAACTGGCCGAGCTGGTGATCAATGCCCTGCCCTCGGTGGAAAAGGTGCGCTTCGTCAGCTCGGGCACCGAGGCGACCATGAGCGCCATCCGGCTGGCCAGGGGCTACACCGGCCGCAAGGTGGTGGTGAAATTCGACGGCTGTTACCATGGCCATGCCGACAGTTTTCTGGTCAAGGCGGGTTCCGGGGTGATCACCCTCGGCATTCCAGGCAGCCCCGGGGTGCCGGAGGATATTGTCAAGAATACGGTGTCCATTCCTTATAATAACCCCGAGATATTGGAGCAGACCCTGCGCGATGAAAAACTGGACATCGCCTGCGTGATCATCGAACCGGTGGCCGGCAACATGGGGGTTGTCGCGCCGCAGCCCGGATTTTTGCAAAAGCTGCGCGCCCTGACCGCCGAGCTGGGCATCGTCCTCATCTTCGACGAGGTTATCACCGGTCTGCGCCTGTCCCTGGGCGGGGCGCAGGAATACTTTGGCATCATGCCGGATCTCACCTGTCTGGGCAAGATCATCGGCGGCGGGTTGCCGGTTGGGGCCTATGGCGGCACAAAGGAACTGATGGACACCATCTCGCCGGTGGGCCCTGTGTACCAGGCCGGAACCCTGTCCGGTAATCCCCTGGCCATGGCGGCTGGCGCCGCCACCATGCGGCAGCTGGCCCAGCCCGGCTTTTACGCAACGCTGGAGGAAAAGGCAGCCTGCTTTGCCCAGGGGTTGACCGGACTTGCGGAAAAATACCTGCCCGGCCAGACCACCTTGAACCGGGTGGGCTCCATGATGACCGCTTTTTTTACCGGCGGGCCGGTGGTGGATTTCGATTCCGCCATGCAGGCGGATACGGCCAGATACGGCCAGCATTTCCGGCAGATGCAAGCTCAGGGGATCTGGTTGGCGCCCTCCCAGTTCGAGGCCCTTTTTATCTCCGGAGCCCAAAGCGAAGCCGAACTGGCCATGGCGCTGGAGAAAACTGAATGCTCATTCAAAAAGTTGGCCAAATGAGAAAAAAGCCGTTGACTTTGGGGGAATGCAATGCTAGTAATCCTATCGGTCCTAAATCGATGGATCCTTTGTCCGGACAGCGCGGCAGGGGGTGAAGATGTCCAATAACCGGAAGGATACACTGCGGTTGCTGGCCCAATTCAGCACCGTGGGCATGTCCGTGGCCTTCTCCATTTTTATCGGAGTCGGCATCGGTTATTATCTGGATCACAAGGTGTTTGACGGCAGAACCTCGCCCTGGCTGACCTTGATCTTTCTTGGGTTCGGGGTGGCGGCGGCCTTCAA
>JBAZSA010000186.1:0-3911 GCA_041662645.1 Desulfurivibrionaceae bacterium | reverse complement strand
TGGTGGAAAAATGATAGCCCGGCTGCTCCCGGTTGAGATAACTCCGGCGGCAGGGCTGGGCGCAGCGGCCCCGGTTGCCGCTCATTGCGCTGACCGCGGAGGAAAACAGGCACTGCCCGGAAACGGAAAAACACAAGGCCCCGTGGACAAAATGCTCCAGCTCGATGGTGCTCTGCTGGCGGATGGCAACGATCTCGGCTAGGGAAAGCTCCCGGGCCAGCACCGCCCGGGTGAAGCCCATCTGCTCCAGCATCCTGACCCCGGCCGCGTTATGCACGGCCAGCTGGGTTGAGGCGTGCAGGGGCAACTGGGGAAAATGGTTTCTGGCCAGCCGCCAGACCCCGAGATCCTGGATGATGAGGCCATCGATCCCGATCCCGGCCAGATCGGCCAAAATCCCCACCAGCTGGGGCAGCTCTTTTTCCTTGATCAGGGTGTTGAGGGCGATGTAGAGGCTCCGGCGCTGGTGGTGGGCATGGGCGGTCAGTTTTTCCACCTCGCCAAGAGTGAAATTCTTGGCCTTGGCCCGGGCGGAAAAATCCTTGAGGCCGCAGTACACGGCATCGGCCCCGTTCTCCAGGGCGGCGAAAAACGACTCCAGGCTTCCCGCCGGGGCCAGGAGTTCGGTTTTTCTGTTTGTTTTCTGGTGCGTCATCTTGTTTGTCCATTACCAAAGGTGCAAGCGCGCACCCTGCCGTCTTTTTCGCCGGGGGCCAGACTACCACGTCCGCCAAAGCAGGGGCAACGGAAATCGATGGCCATCCGATGCGGCGACCCGACATTCCCAGCCCTGCAAGCGATGTCGCCAGATATGGCCCCATGTCTTCTAGGAAACCCGAGGGATTGTGGATAGGATACAGGCGAAGGAAAAGGACTCCGCAAGAGCCCCCCTGAAAAACCAAAAACAACCTTAGGAGGAATTACGATGAAAAAAACAATGATTGCCCTTGCCATGATGTGCGCGGCCGGCCTGACCGTCACCATGACCGACCTGCAGGCAGCCCCGGCCGCCGGAAAGGGCACGGCTCCGGCCCAGGATCTGGTGATCAAGGGCAAGAAGCCCGCCCTTTTCAGCCATGCCAAGCACACCGCCCTCGGCCTTGATTGCGCCACCTGCCATCATGACGCCAAGCATCAACCCCTGAACGAGGCGGCCATTGGCGGCGTGAAGAACAAAGAGAGCTTGCAGTGTGCAACCTGCCACAACGCGAAGTTTGCCAATGCCAAACTCCAGAAGCCCATGGACGTGTTCCATGGACGGTGCAAGACCTGCCACACCGCCGGAGTGAACGGCAAGAAGGGCCCGACCGCCTGCACCGCCTGCCATAAGGGGGCTGCTGCTCCTGAGCAGGCTGTTACCACACTCCCGGCCACCGCGCCTGCCCCGGCTGCAACTCCGGCGCCGGCCAAGAAGAAGGGCAAGGCTGTGGAAGGCTGCTAACAAAAAATCAAACGGCCAGCCTGCCCCGCTGCCGCAGAAACTCCAGCAGCAGTTGTTCCAAGCCATACTGCTGCTGGAGCAGGCGGCCGGCCGCTTGTTCCAGACCCTGCATCCGGACCATTCCCACGCCATCCCTGATCTGCTGGCAGTTGTAGTTGAGGCAGAACATGGGCTTGAACCGGAGCAGACACCCCCTCTCCCCCAAGAAACAGCACTCGCCGTCCTCCCGCAGGATGGCAACGGGCACTCCGGCCATGAGGTTCAGGAGCAGCTGGACTGCGTCATTCTCCCCGGCCATGAAGCGGCTGCAGCATCCGCCTCCAACCTTGGCGCCGCAAGCGGTGCAGAGGACGCCCAGTTCCAGGGAGGCCATGGTCTGGGCCAGCTCTTTTTCAAGAACCTCGGCCTGGGCCAGCATCCGGACAAACGCACCATTTGCTGCCAACTCCTGGGCAAGATCGGCATGGAGCTTTTGGGCCACAGCGAACCGGACGTGGATGCTGCCGCCGTAAAAATCCTGCATGGTACAAAGAGATTGCGACTCCATGGTGGTCTCCGCCAATGACCCAGACCATGCAGTCACGCTTTTTCTGGTTTTTTCAGGCCAGGTGTGGTTAGCTGGGGCAACAAAACATGATCCTCTCAACCAGACAAGCTCCCATATGACCGCCTCCCGCAAGACCTCCCTGCTCTGCCCCAACTGCCGCCGCCTCATCAGCCAGGACGAGCCCAGCTGCCCCTATTGCGGCATCAGGTCTCCAGGTTCCTGGTGGAAAAACAACGGACTGCTCCGCCTGTTCCACGACCAGGATGCCTTTCTCACCGGACTGAGCACCCTCAACATCGCCCTTTTCGTGCTCTCGCTGATTCTCAATCCGCGCGGCATGTCCCTGGGCATGAGCCCCTTCGGCTTTCTTTCCCCGGACAGCCGGAGCCTCCTGCTGCTGGGGGCGACCGGCACCATGCCCATCGAGGCGTTCCACCGCTGGTGGTCGCTGGTTTCAGCCAGCTACCTGCACGGCAGCCTGCTCCATCTCATCTTCAACCTCATCGCCCTGCGGCAAATCGGCCCCCTGGTGATCCAAGAATACGGCTTGGCCCGGATGTTTTCCATCTACACCCTGGGGGGCATCGGCGGTTTTCTGCTTTCCTATCTGGCCGGGGTTCCTTTTACCATCGGCGCTTCGGCCGCGGTCTGCGCCCTGATCGGCGCGGCCCTCTATTACGGGAAAAGCCGGGGCGGCAGCTATGGCCAGCAGGTGTACCAGCAGATCGGCGGCTGGGCCATGAGCATCTTCGTCTTTGGGTTGCTGGTGCCTGGGATCAACAACTGGGCCCATGGCGGCGGCATGGCAACGGGCATTCTCTGCGGGCTGCTTCTGGGCTATCAGGAGAACCGCCGCGAAATGCTCAGCCACCGGCTGCTTGGTGCGGCCTGCGCCCTCGGGACCATCCTGATCCTGCTCTGGGCTGTGACAACCGCGGTCATCTACCGCTTTTCCTGATTCATCCAGTACGGGTTGATCAGGTCTTCAAAAATGGCAAGCGCCGCCTCGGAGCCATGGCCAGCCGCAGTGACGATCTGTTTGAAACCGCCCTCCACATCGCCTGCCGAGTAAACCCCCGGCACCGTGGTCCGGTGGCGCTCATCCTTTTTGATATAGCCCTCCGGAGTCAACTCCGCCCCAAGGCTTCGGGCCAGTTCCACTGCCGGGGTAAAGCCGATGGCGATGAAAACGCCATCCACCGGCACGGTGGACTCCTCCCCGGTTCGATTGTCTTTGAGCCGCACCGCTTCAACCCTTGCCCCGCCTAAAATTTCGGCCACCTCGGTATTGAACAGCACCGGGATGCCGGACTGGCGCAGGCTGACAAGCAGCCGTTCTTGGGCGCGCAGACTCTCCCGCCGATGCACCATGGTCACTTCGACCCCGATGTTGTGCAGATGCAGGGCCTCGGTCACGGCGCTATCGCCGCCGCCCACCATGAGCACCTTTTTCCCCTTGAAAAGCAGGCCGTCGCAGTTCGCGCAATAGCTGATCCCGCGTCCGGCCAGCCGCTCTTCCCCTGGCGCGCCAAGCCGCTTGTACCCTGCGCCGGTGGCAAGCAGCACCGCCCGCGCCTTATAACGGCGTCTGGGGGTGGTGACGGTGAACACCTCGCCCGGAGTAATGGTCAGCACCTCCTCGCCGGGAAAAATCTTCACATATTCCAGGGCATGGGTCACCATGATATCCACCAGGGTCTTGCCACCCACCTGGGTGAACCCCGGATAGTTTTCCACCAAGGGGGTTGTGGCGACCTGCCCGCCCAGCACGCCTTTTTCCACCACCACCGCCTGCAGGCCGCTCCGGGCGGCATAGATGCCTGCAGTCAGACCGGCAGGCCCGCCGCCGACAATGACCAGATCGCAGACGATCTCCTCGGCGTCGCTGTCCGGGATGAATATCCGTTGCGGCTCCAAGGCGGC
>JBAZSA010000185.1:0-3914 GCA_041662645.1 Desulfurivibrionaceae bacterium | reverse complement strand
TTATTCCTTTTCGGTGGTAATAGCGAGAGTGTAACACCCGTTCCCATTCCGCACACGGAAGTTAAGCCTCTCAGCGCCGATGGTACTGCCAGGGAAGCTTGGTGGGAGAGTAGGTCGCCGCCGATTCATTTTTGTTGTAAAACCCTTCCCCTTAAAAGGAAGGGTTTTTTTTTGCCCGGTTCTTGGGTATCCTCTAGTGGTTGAGCAACGCTTTTCCCTAACCTTTATCTTTTTGGCGCGAGACATTCATGGAAGGCTCCCTGATTTCTCAAACTATTCTTGATGCAAACGCGCTTTTGGAAAGCCGACCGGAAGGCATGGCCCTGGTCGATACCGAGGCGCGTTTCGTCTATGTGAATCCCGCCTATGTCCGGTTGCTGCAGGAGGTCTTCAACCTCACGGTAGGCCCCGGCTCGCGGCACCAGTATGTTTTGCCCAGCAGCCAGCGGGCCTGGGCCAGCGATCTCTATCAGCGGGCGCTTTCCGGCAAGAAGTTCACCGTGGATTTCAGCCGGACCTGTCCGGAAGGCGGGGTATGCACCTTTGAGCGCTCGTTTGCCCCGGTGTCCCATAATGGCAGGTTGGCCGGGTTTTCCGAGGTGATCCGGGATGTGACCGAGGAGCGGCGGCGGGAGGCGGATTTGCGCCGGGCCTATGACACCCTGGAGGCGCAACTTACCGCCCGGACCCGCAGCTACCAGGAATACAACGCGATCCTGGCCCAGGAAATCGTTGAGCGGCAGCAGGCCGAAGAGGATCTTCTCGAAAGCGGGGAGCGGTTGAGCCAGATCTTGCAGGGCAGCTCCATTCCCGCCTTTGTTATCGACGAAAACCACACCATCACCCATTGGAACAAGGCCTGCGCCGTGATGACCGGGCTTAGGGCCAGCGAGATGGTGGGCACCCAGAACCAGTGGAAGGCTTTTTATCTTTACCAGCGGCCCATTCTCGCCGACCTGGTGCTTGATTCCGCCATGGAGTCGCAGATCGCCAAGTTTTACACCGGCAAGTACCGGCCTTCCGCTCTGATAAAGGGGGCCTATGAGGCGGAGGATTTCTTTGACTTCGGCCATGAGAGCAAGTGGCTTTTCTTTACCGCCGCGCCGATCAAGAATCTGGCCGGGGATACCATCGGCGCCATTGAAACCCTGCAGGACATCACCGACCGCAAGCGCATGGAGGCGGAGGTCCGGCGGATGAACGACGCACTGGAGGCGCGGGTCGAGGAGCGGACCAATCAGCTGACCCGCACCTACGAGCAACTGCTCCATGCCGAGAAATTCAGCGCGGTGGGCAAGCTGGCCGCCTCCATTGCCCATGAATTCGGCAATCCGATCATCGGCATCCGCAATTTTCTGCAGGGGTTGCGCAAGCATGTGCAGCTGGAAAAAAGCGATGCCGAGATGCTGGATCTGGCCATTGGCGAATGCGCGCGGGTCAAGGATTTGATCAGCACCCTGCAGGATTTCAACCGGCCCACCACCGGCAAGGTTGCCTCGGTTGATCTGCACCGGATTATCGAGGAGCTGCTGCTGCTCGGCAAAAAGAAGCTCAGCGACAGGCACATCACGGTGGAGCGGCATTTTGCTGCGGAACTGCCCAAGATCCAGGCGGTGCCGGATCAGATCAAGCAGGTGCTTCTCAACGTGATCGGCAACGCCGAAGAGGCCATCCCCGCAACCGGCGGGACCATCACCATCATCACCGAGGTTGCCGGGGAGAATGTCCGGATTCTTATCCAGGATACGGGGAAGGGCATCCGGCAGAAGGATCTGGGTTCGATCTTCGAGCCGTTTTTCTCAACCAAGCCAGCGGTGGAGGGCACCGGCCTGGGGTTGTCCGTGAGTTACGGCATTGTCAAGCGCCACGGCGGCGATATCACGGCCAAGAGCGCCCGGGGCAAAGGGGCGCTTTTTACCATCACCCTGCCCATCGATGGGGTTCCCGGGGAAGAGGATTCGCTGCCGATTTTCAAGTGAGTTTTTTAAGGGAAACCCAGATCACCCTTGTGCCAAGGGATGATTTTTTATTCCCCCCTTTAGCAAAGGGGGGCGAGGGGGGATTTTTTTGCCTGACCCGTTGCGATTCCAGAGTTTTTAAATCCCCCTCAATCCCCCTTTGTCAAAGGGGGAGGCAAAAAGTCCTGCCCCGTCTCGGCCCTTATTTGATCTCGCAGCTGCCCTCACAGCCGCAGCCCCCACCCGTGCCTTTTTTAAACCAACCCCGAACCATCGCGGATATCGGCCTGACCGACAGGGCGAGCAGCAGCAGGGTTGAGCCCAGTTGGACCGGGTAGGGCATGATCTCCGCCGCCTGCCCAACCACGGCCTTGGCCTGGATGCCCAGCAGGGCGTAGACCCCATCCACGGCCAGGCCGCAGAATACCGCGCCCACGGCAATGGCCGTCAGGTAGACCAAGGTGGTGCGTTTGCCCAGCAGGTTGGCCAGCACGGTGAGGGTGGCCATGTTGGTGGCCGGTCCTGCCAGCAGGAAGACCAGGGCCGCGCCCGGGCTGACCCCCTTGAGGATCAGGGCGGCGGCGATGGGCGTGGAGGCGGTGGCGCAGATGTAGAGCGGGATGCCGAAGGCCAGCATCAGCAGCATGGAGCTGATCCCGCCGGAGAGATAGCCGGTGATAAGGGTCTCCGGGACCAGTGCCGAGATAGCGCCGGCCAGCAGCAGGCCGAAAAAGAACCAGCCCGCCAGATCCCCCCAGAGTTCGCCGAGGGCATAGCGCATTCCGGCCAGCAGCTTTTCTCCGGGGGTATGGTGCGCAGCATGTTTTTCCGGCGGACAGTCGATGCCGGAGCAGCAGCCATCCACCACGCAGGAGAAATCAGCCATGGCAAATCCGGGCTTGGGCGGGCGCAGCAGGTTTTCGGTCATCCCCGCGGCCAGGGCGGTGAGAAAGGCGGCCAGGGGCCGGGCCACGGTCATGATCGGGTCCAGCAGGGCGTAACTGACCGCGATGGAGCCGTTGTTGGCCCCCTGTTTTTTCAAGGCCGCTGCCGCAGGCAGAACCCCGCAGGAACACAGGGGCAAGGGAACCCCGAACAGGGCCGCCTTGAACACCGAGCTGAAACGGCCCTGGCCCAGATGCCGGGCCACCTGGGAGGGCGAGAGGAAGACCTTGAGCAGGCCGCCCATGAGGATGCCGAAGAGGATATAGGGGGCGGCATCCAGAAGGAGCTGCCAGGATTGGCTAAAAATGCTGAAAATGATATTCATGGTCTACTCCCTGATATGATCCAACGCCACGAGGACGATCTGGCTGACATGCGCATCGGTGAGCCGGTAATAGAGCACCGGCCCCTCGCGGCGGTTGGCCACCAGATCCATCTGCCGGAGCAGCCGCAGCTGATGGCTCACCGCTGATTCGCTCACCCCGAGAAAGGCGGCCAGATCGCAGACGCACATCTCCTCCTCGTGCAAGGCCCGGAGGATTTTGAGCCTGGTCGGATCGGCAAAGGCCTTGAAGAATTGGGCGAGTTTGTCGATATCGGCTGGCGGCAGGGCGATCTTTCTGGCTTTTTCCACCTGCTGTTCGTGGACAATCCGGCATTGGCAGCGGTCGGTCGGCATGGGGCTCCTTTTATTATCTGAACAACTGCTCAGATAATAAAATCTATGCGACCTGCTGTCAAGGCCGGAATTTTCTGCATGGATTCCGGGTTATTGACCAGGCGATGCAACAAGTCATGCCCGAATGCTTTCGTCGGGCATCCACGACCAATGGATTCCCGCCCCCGATCAGGTCGAGGGCAGGCTCTTCGCGGGAATGACGGTGTATATATTTGATCGTTTTTTTGTGCAGAACCGTATAGAATGGCGCTCCATTATCCATGCAAGGAGCGTTACATGCACGACATCATCAATTGGCTTGTGGAGAGTATCGGAGCCATGGGCTATCCGGG
>JBAZSA010000184.1:0-3938 GCA_041662645.1 Desulfurivibrionaceae bacterium | reverse complement strand
ATGTGGCCGAACGTTTAAATATCAGATACGTCTGTTAAGGAAGGAGCACGCTGTGAGTAAAGCAATTGTCGTAAAAGGGCTTGATGCCAATGGCCAGCGGATCAGCTCCAAGAACTTCGAGGAACTGGTCCAGAAGGCCTTTGCCAAATCCACCCGGTTGAAGCTGGAAACCTACGGCCAGCACAATGTGGGCGGCCGGTTGAAAAACGCGGGCAAAAAGGTGGAAATCGAGATCAGCGGCCCCTGCGGCCAGCGCCTCGGCTGCATGGGTATGCCCGGCACCACCATTGTCTGCGACGGGCCTGCCTCCGATGACGTGGGCTATCTCAATATCGGCGCGGAGATCACCGTTAAAGGCGACGCCACCAACGGGGTCTGCAACGCCATGGCCGAAGGCAAGGTCTACATCGGCGGCTCCATCGGCGCCCGCGGCCTTACCATGACCAAGTGGAACCCCGAACACCAGCGCCCCGAGCTGTGGGTGCTGGGCTCGGTGGGCGACACCTTTGCCGAGTTCAACTGCGGCGGCATCGGGGTCATCTGCGGCGTCGAACCCAAGAACCCCAAGAACGTCCTG
The DNA here is from genome assembly GCA_041662645.1 of Desulfurivibrionaceae bacterium. GTDB lineage: Bacteria > Desulfobacterota > Desulfobulbia > Desulfobulbales > Desulfurivibrionaceae > Thiovibrio. The sequence continues at coordinate 3,361 of JBAZSA010000184.1, read as the reverse complement.
GGCTACCGGCCCTGCGTCGGCATGGTCGGCGGTTGGCTCTTCTACCGGGGCAAGAACGACGGCTCCTATGACAAAAAAAGCGTCATGGCCGTGCTGCCCAACGACGAGCAGTGGGGTTGGCTCATGGAGCGGATGCCCGTTTACCTGAAAAAAATCGGCCGCACCCGGCTGCTCAAGAAGCTCTCCGTCCGCAAGGAATGGATGATGCTGGTTTCCATCCCGCCCCAGGACCGGGCCCTGATGTTTACCGGCCCCATGCCCATGGCCGAGTTCAAGCAAAAGATCTGGAACCCGGGCTTCGGCGGCGGCGACCCCATCCGCGATCTGGCCCCTGGGCTGGACCGCAGCCCCATCGGCATGATCGAAACCGGGGATCTCAGGCGGCGGCAGCCCTTCTGGGCCAACCGCGACAAGGCCGCGCCCTGCGCGTACTACTGCCCGGTGCATATCCCCACCATCGACCGGTTGCGCCTGATCCGCGAGGGCAAGGGCGACGAGGCCTACAAGATGCTGCTCGACTACACCCCCCTGCCAGCCTCGGTCTGCGGCTATGTCTGCCCGAACCTCTGCATGCAGAACTGTTCCCGGCAGCTGGTGGACGAGAAAATCGACGTACAGATGCTGGGCCGTGCGGCCCGCGACGCCAAACCGCCCAAGCCCGCCAAGTCGCTGGGCAAAAAAGTCGCCATCATCGGCGGCGGTCCGGCCGGCATGAACGCGGCCTGGCAGTTGGCCAAGGCTGGGGTCGAGGCGCATATCTTCGAGCGCGAACAGCAGCTCGGCGGCAAGCTCGGCCAGGTCATTCCCTGGGAACGGCTGCCCAAGGCGATCTGGGACGCGGAGATCCAACGTTTCCTCTCCATGCCAAACATCAAGGCCAACTTCGGTGTGGCCATGACCAAGGAAAAATTCGCTGAGCTGAAGAAAAAATACGACCATGTTATCGTGGCCGTGGGCACCCACCAGCCGCGGATCATCCCCTTCCCCGGCCATGAGCGGGTAATCCCGGCCCTGGACTTCCTGAAAAGCGCCAAGAGTGCCAAGCCGCTCAAGGTCGGCAAGCAGGTGGTGATCATCGGCGCGGGCAACGTGGGCTGCGATGTGGCCTGCGAGGCGTACCGCTTGGGAGCCAAGGAGGTCACCCTGGTGGATATCCAAAAGCCCCTGGCCTTCGGCAAGGAGAAGGCGGCGGCCGAGGCCCTGGGCGCCAAGTTCCAGTGGCCGGTGCAGACCAAGGAGGTAACCGCCGAGGGGCTCATTGACGCCGCTGGCCAGCTCATCCCGGCCCAGACCGTGATCATCTCCATCGGCGATGTCCCGGCCCTGAAATTTCTCCCCGACACCGTCGAGGTTATCACCGTGGGCGGCGCGGGCTGGATCAAGTGCAACGCGGCCGGACTTACCAGCGACCCGAAGATCTCGGCCATCGGCGATGTGGAACGGCCCGGCCTGGCCACCAATGCCTTGGGCGCTGGCAAAAAGACCGCGGAAGCCATTGTGGCCGGGTTCAAGGGGGAAGAGTGGAAGGATTTCAGCCTGCAGCTCATCCCGCAGGCCAGCCTGACCTCGGCCCATTACACCCCGGAGCCGTGTGCCGGATCCTCCGAGGCGGCTGAGGCGGAACGCTGCATGAGCTGCGGCACCTGCCGCGACTGCCACCTCTGCGAAACCATCTGCCCCACCCAAGCCATCTCCAGACAAAAGCTGGAGGGCAAAGAGTACCGCTATGTCTCGGACCCGGACAAGTGCATCGCCTGCGGCTTCTGCAGCGACACCTGCCCATGCGGCATCTGGGTGATGCGGCCTTTCTAGACTGCGATCACTGCAACGCAAGAAAAAAGCCCTGGCTGAAAAGCCGGGGCTTTTTTTTTCAAGAGTAACAACTCAAAAATTATTCCCTTTGTCATTCCGGCACTCTTTTCAGTCCTCGCTTGACGGGGAACAGCCGGAAACCAGTGCCTTTTTTCTGGACCCCGGCCTTCGCCGGGGTGACGATCTGTACGATTCATCACTTCATGGTTAGCCCTTCGGCATCGCCCAGGAGAACCCCTGCGTACCATAGAACTTTTGCGCAACGACCTCAACTAAGACAAAAAAGGGGAGGCCCCGGCGAACCGGGAACCTCCCCTACTTACTGCTTAGATACAGTACTGCCTGCTACGGCTGCGCCTTAAAACTTATGGCACTTGGAGCAGGCATACTTCTCAACATGCTTGTCATGAATCCTCTGCGAACTTGCCGTCTTCATGCTGTGGCAATCGTTGCAGAGGTCCGAGGTCGGTTTGACCAGGCCAGTCGGCGGAGTGGTGTGGCAGGCGGTACACGCAAACTTAGAACGATGCTTGTCGTGTGTCCCTTCCCAGCTCAACGTCTCCTTCTCATGGCACAGGGTGCAGCCCTTCACCGAAGCAGGCATGGTGTGGTAGCCAAGCTGGGTGAACGGGACCATCAAGTTGTTGTGGCCAGTCATGGTGCCATGACACTCGGCACATTTCGGCGCCATGGTCTTCGGCTCAACCCCGTGGGTGATCAGCATCTCGGCATTGGCGTTGACCATGGTGTAGCTGCCGGTCATGCCTTGATCCTGCATGCCCTTCTGCACGGCTTGGTTGAAATCGCCGGTCATGAACATCCACATGATCGCAGGCGGGATAATCCGGCCATCCGCAAGCAGAGGGATGTTGGTTTTGTGGTTTTTGATGGGCACGATCTTGGACTTGCCGTCGAAGATCTTGCCGTTGGCCTTGGCCATGGTGTAGGTGCCGTCGGCATTTTTGGCAATCTTCTCGCCCACGTTGTACACGTAGGAGGTACCGTCAAACCAGCGATACTCCGGCTTCACGTTGGAAAGCTTTACCTCGTGCCCCACATACCCGCCCTGGCCGTTGCAAAAGGCCGGATTCCAGACCGGGGTGAGCCAGTCGCGGGACATCTCGGTGGCGCCGCCCTTGGCATAGGTTTTGATATGGCAGGTCTGGCATGAAACCCTGCCAGTGGCATGACGGTTCAACTTGGTATAATTTGCATTGGTGGATTTATGCGGTGAAGTACCGTGGCAATCCGTACATTTCGGATCCGGCGCCTCGGTCTGACGCAGATCGATACCCCGGCCGGAAATCTTGTGGCCGCTTACCGCATGACAATCGGCGCAGGTGAGATTCCCCCGGGTCGGAGACATATGCACATCCTGGGTATCGGTGGGGGCCGCCGTATTGAGCCCCATATCACCGCGTTTGGTCCAGTCGCCGCCGCCGGCCTTGGCATGGCACCGCAGGCAGGATTTCCGGGTGGGCATGTGGACGGTTTTGGCAAGGCCGACCATGGTGGTGCCTGCCGGCATCAACGCATAATCCGGCTCGGT
>JBAZSA010000183.1:0-3997 GCA_041662645.1 Desulfurivibrionaceae bacterium | reverse complement strand
CAGCAGGAAACCAGCCTCACCGTGGTTTCCCATCTCACCTGCGTTGGCTCAAACCGGGCGGAAACCGGGGAGATACTGCGCAACTACGCGGCAAGCGGGGTGGAGAACATCCTCGCCCTGCGCGGCGATCCTCCCAAAGGCCAGACGGATTTCGTTGAGCCCCCGGATGGCTTTGCCCATGCCGCCGATCTGGTCGCCTTTATCAAAAAGAATTTTCCGGCCATGGGCGTGGGTGTGGCCGGTTTCCCGGAGGGGCATCCCGCCACCCCCAACCGGCTGCTGGAGATGGACTATCTCAAGGCCAAGGTTGACGCCGGGGCGGACTATATCGTGACCCAGCTCTTTTTCGATAACCGTGATTTTTATGATTTCCGCGACCGTTGCGCCCTGGCCGGCATAACGGTGCCCATCATTGCCGGGCTCATGCCCATCACCAGCAAGAGCGGGATGGTGCGGATGGCCGAGCTTGCCGCCGGGGCCAGGATTCCGGCCCCGTTGCTGCGCGCGCTGGATCGGGCCAAAACCGATGAGCAGGTGGAAAAGGTCGGGGTGCATTGGGCCACCGAGCAGGTCCGCGACCTGATCGACAACGAGGTGCGGGGCATCCATTTTTATACGCTGAATCATTCCCGGCAGACGCTGGACATTTATCAAGCCCTGGGTGTGGAGGATTCCATTCAGCTGGGCGCGTAACCCGAGGCGTTAGCCTTTGTGTTCCGCTGCCCTGGGGGTCCACCATTTGAAGATGCCGTAAACGGACAGCACCAGATAGACCGAAAAGAGAAACGCTTCGGCCATCATGCCCTTATGGGAAAAACTGGCAACCCAGCCGAGGTTGGAGATGGTCCAGATCACCCAGCCGGCTGCGCGTTTTTGCAGGTTGTATAAGGTTCCCAGGATGCTGAGCCCGGTGAGGATCCATTCGTACATGATAAGTCCTTTGCTGCCGCTTGCGCTGCCTTGGAAAAGAAAAAACACGGTCCCAGCTTAAATCCTAAGGGGGGCCTTAAGCAAGCACCATTCTTAAAAAAGGCGTGGGGCCGCAGTGGCTTTCGCGACAAATACCGTAATTTCATGGAAATAAAATCCCGCTCAGGGAGCAGCAAAAAGGAGCACGAGATGTCACAGGCTAAAAAAGGAGACAGCGTTCAGATCCATTACACCGGGACGCTTGCGGACGGGACTGTTTTTGATTCTTCCGCCGGGCGCGACCCTCTGGCGTTCACCCTTGGCAGCGGGCAGGTAATCGTGGGCTTTGATGAAGCGGTCATGGGGATGGCCATCGGCGACAAGAAAAAGGTCACCATTCCCGCGCATAAGGCCTACGGCGCAAAGAATGAAGAGATGGTTATCGAGGTGCCCCGGAGTCAGGTACCCCCGGATCTCAATCCGGAGGTCGACCAGAAACTGCAGATGGGCGGCCCCAACGGGGAGCTGCTTGTGGTCACGGTTGTGGCGGTCACCGACGAGGTTGTTGTTCTGGATGCCAACCCGCCTCTGGCAGGCAAGGATCTCACCTTTGATCTGGAGTTGGTGGCGATTTCCTGAACCGGTAAAAAATGAGTTTGTCGCGATGCCCTGGTAATTTTTTGCCGGGGCATTTTTTTTTGCGCATGGGCAGGTTGCTTGTATCCGGGGCGCAAAAGGGTATGGTATACTCTGCGGAGAGCAGTGGAGCGTGCCGCGGGGCACTGGAGATCAAGGATCAGGTGGCCATGCAGAAAATTATTGACCAATGGCGGTTTTTTCTCGGGCGGTATGGATGTCTCGCCGCGAGTCTGTTCGCGGTCGCCGTGCTGTCGCAGGGGTGCGCCTCGCTGGTGATAGCCCCGATGGCCGGGCCGGTGCTCAAGAACCTCAACCGTCAGGCCGACCTGGAACTGGTCTGCGACGGTGCGCCCTCCTATCTGCTGCTCCTTGACAGCCTGCTGGTTTCCGAGCCGGAGAACGCCGGGCTGCTGGCGCACGGCACCCAGGCCTATACGGCCTACGCGAGTCTGATGCCGGAGTGTGGCCGTCCGGAACGGGCCGCCGTGCTTGGACAAAGGGCCAAGGAATACGGCCTGCGCCTGCTTGGCACCCATAAAAGCCTTGCCGGCGCAGACCAAATGCCGCTTGCCGGGTTCAGCGAGGCGGTGCAGTCCGTCGGCTCCGGGGAGGTGGAGAAACTCTTTTGGGGTGGATACGGCTGGGCAACCTGGATCGGCTTCAGCAAGGGCGCGCCCTCGGCGGTGGCCGATCTGCCCAAGGTCGAACAGCTGATGCTGCGGGTGCTGGCCCTGGATGAGGGTTTTTACCACGGCGGCGCCCATCTCTTTCTTGGCATCTATTATGGCTCCCGTCCGGTGATGCTGGGCGGCAAGCCGGAGGTGAGCCGGGATCATTTCGAGAAGGCCCTTGCCCTGGGGGAGCGGCGGTTTCTCCCGGTCTTGGTCGCCTATGCCGAATATTACGGACGGCAGACCTTTGACCGGGAACTCTATGTCCGTCTCCTTGAGGAGGCGTTGGCCTTTGACCTTGCCCAGGCCCCGGACCTGACTCTGCCCAATGTCCTGGCTAAGCGGCGCGCCCGGAAACTGCTGGCCCAGGTTGATGAATTCTTTTAACTGTCCAGCAGCACCACACCTGCTTCGCAGTCTCGCTGTGTTCGCTTAGCTGTCAGCGGCCTACTCATTGCGATAGCACATTTCGCAGGCCTCTTTCGCGTATCTGTGGCAGCAGTGAAGCGGCGCTGCTGAACAGTTACATGCTGGAGGTTCCGTCCAGTTTTGACCTCAAGCTGGATAATTACGATTTTTTAGGAGAGAAGGGATGAATCGTCTGCTGCGCACGGTCTGCTCCGGCATAATCTTTTTGGCATTCATGGCCCCGATGGGCGCCGAGGCCGCACCGAGGCATCTCTTCAAGATCGCCACCCTTGCTCCGGATGGCAGCGTCTGGGCCAAGCGGTTTCAAGAGTTTCAGGAAGAGGTCTCTGCCAAGAGCAATGGCGAGATCGGCTTCAAACTCTATCTGGGCGGGGTGATGGGCGATGACCGGGCCATGTACCGCAAGATGCGGGTCGGCCAGCTCCAGGGCGGCGGCTTTACCATGACCGGGATCAGCGAGACCGTGCCGGATTTCCGGATCATGGCCATCCCCTTTCTCTTCAGGTCCTATGCCGAGGTGGATCGGGTTGCGGCGGGGCTGTTCCCGCGTTTCCAGAAGGCCTTTTTGGAAAAGGATCTGGTGCTGCTGGCCATGACCGAGGTCGGCTTTGTCTACACCATGTCCGGCGAGCCGGTGACCTCGGTGGCCCAGTTGCGGGCGAGCAAATGCTGGGCGCCGGAGAACGATCCGTTGAGCCGAGGCTTTCTTGAGGATGTGGGCGTCACCCCCATCCCCCTGTCCATCCCGGATGTGCTTTCCTCCCTGCAAACCGGCATGATCAACACGGTGTTCAACGGGTTTTACGGCTCCATCGTTCTCCAGTGGTTTACCCGGACCAAATACATCACCGATACGCCCTTTGGCTACGCCTACGGCGGGTTGGTTTTTTCCAAGAACGCCTTTGACAAGCTCTCCCCCCAGCAGGCCGCCTTGATGGAAGCTGCGGCGAAAAAACATTTCGCCTCCCTGCTGATCGACACCCGGCGCAGCAATGAAGAAGCCCTGGCCACCCTGAAGAAAAACGGCATCCAGCTGGTTCAGGCAGACAAGGAAACCCTGCGGCAGCTGGTGGCGGTGCGCGATCAAAAAACCGTGCCGCGTTTGGTCGGCAAGGCCTTTTCCAAGGAGATCTACGAGGCGGCCACCCGTCTGCTTGCCGATTTCCGGGCAAAATCTCCAGGCCAGGCCGGAGCGAAATGAGCGATTCCAGGGCCTGGCTTTCCGGAAGCATGCAACGGATGGGCCGTTTGCTGGCGCGGCTTGAGGAGGTAGTCCTCCTGCTGCTTGTCGCGGCGATGATTGTCCTGGCCTGCCTGCAGATCGTTTTGCGCGATGAGATCGGAAGAGC
>JBAZSA010000182.1:0-4309 GCA_041662645.1 Desulfurivibrionaceae bacterium | reverse complement strand
CCGGGTCATATTGTAAAATCCGTTCAGGGTGGTATCGAGCACCGATTGCCATTTTTCCGGCGGCATCATCATGAAAAGGCCGTCGGCGATAATGCCTGCGTTGTTGACCAGAATATCCACGCCCCCGAGCCGTGTCCCGATGTCCGCGACAAGCTCTTCCGCAGCCTTTCCGTCCCGGACATCAAAGCAACAGATCTCGCCTTGGCCGCCTTCCGCCTGAACCATGGCCAGGGTCTGCTCCGCGCCCTGCCGGTCCCGAAGATAATTGATCACAACATAGCATCCTTCCCGGGCCAATTCCACGCAGATTGCCCTGCCGATCCCTTTGCTGCCGCCTGTGACAATGGCTGTTTTACGCTGAGTTTCCGTGGTCATTGCTGATGTGCCTGAAAAAGTTGTAAGGTGGCCTTGCCGATCAGCTCCTGGTTCATGTGCATTTCACAGGAGACTTCCCGCAAGTTTTCAAAGCTGTAGGTGTTTTCCGCCCTGGCCGTGATGATGCCGCCAAGGGGCAGGGCGTCGATGAAAAAATCCGCTTTTTTTATGCCCACCAGCCAACCCATCGTATCCGAATCCTGGCCGTGGGTCTGTATCCTGTCCCAGCCGTTGCATACCCCTGCGGTCTGCGCGGCCACCTCCACCAGAATCAGGGGATGCACCCCGTGCGCATCGGCCATGGGCCACGATTTTTCCACACAAAAAAGCGCGCGGGCAACTGTGCTGTCGACCTCAAGAACCTCCTTGACCAGCAGCATACTGCCGCGATGGGGGAGAAGATCCTCCAGGGTGAGGCCTGCAAGTGGTGTGGTGCTCATGCAAATCCCTTTTCAAAAGGCTGTTAAGTCCGTTACGTTACTCTATTTTCCGGCGGACAGCCACCTCTTCATGCGGCAAATTTTTCTTAGCATTATCTTTTTTTAGGCAGTATATAACTACTCTAAAATGATATCCTGTAAACGTTTGTCACAGCCAAACCTGCTTCATGACCACCTTGCAGCCAGTCTCTTTTTAATAATTCATTAAAGGGTCAAACAGCGACAGCCAATTATGGATAATTTGATAGCAGAACTCAAGGTCAAGATCATTGGCATTCTGAATCTTCAAGACCTGACTCCGGAAAATTTCGATGAAAACGACCGGCTGGTCGGGGGCTCCCTCGGCATTGACTCCATAGATGTTTTGGAAATGGTGGTCATGGTGGAAAAAGATTACGGGATCGTTATCAACAACCAGGAGGCCGGAGAAAAAATCTTTTTCTCCCTTGCCTCCCTTGCCAAATATATCAAGGAAAACACCCCCGGATCCTCGTCCTGATGGAAAAACGGATTTACATTGCCGGGGCGGGGATTATCAGCCCGCTGGGCGAGGGCCTCGCCGCAACGGAAGAGGCCCTGCGCAACAACCGTTCGGCAATCAAGCCGTTGCATCTCTTTCCCCTGCTGCACGGGGAGCCTTTGCCCACAGGCCAATGCGGCCTGGCCGAGCCGTCATTTCCTCCGAGAACCCACCGCCTGGCCCACATCGCGGCCATGCAGGCCATGGCCTCTTGCGACGCGCCGCCCGATGCGATCATTTTGGGAACCACCACCGGCGGCATCCTGCGCACCGAGCAGTTGCTCCGGGATAATGCGACCAATAAGGATGCGTACCGGTACCATGGGCTGAACAGCGTCAGCGAATATATTGCCCAGGAGGTCGGTTGCCGCGGGACAATCCTGACGGTCTCCACCGCCTGTTCGTCCGGCGCGGTGGCCATTACCATGGCCCTGGAACTACTGCGGCGCGGGAAAGTAAAAACGGTTCTCGCAGGCGGGGTGGATTCGCTCTGCCGCTTGACCTATTTCGGTTTTCATTCCCTGCAGCTGGTGGACCGCAAGGGCTGCCGCCCCCTTGACGCGGACCGGCAGGGCATGGCAGTGGCCGAAGGCGCGGGCATGCTGCTGCTCACCACCGAAAAACCAGACAACCCCTTGGCCGAGCTTCTTGGCGCAGGGCTTTCCTGCGATGCCTATCACCCGGCAACGCCGCACCCGGAGGGGAGGGGCGCCCTCAGGGCCATGCAGTCCGCCCTTGCCAATGCCGGTCTTGATCCTGGGGACATCGGCTACATCAGCCTTCACGGCACTGGCACCCCGGAAAACGACCTGGCTGAAGCCAAGGCCATCAAAACCCTCTTTGCCGCGCCGCCGCCGCTCTCTTCCATCAAGGGGGCAACCGGGCACAGCCTGGCGGCCTCCGGCGCAATTGAGGCGGTGGTGTCGGCGCTGGCTGTTGCCAAAAACTTCCTGCCCGCCAATACCGGCTGGCAGAAACAGGACCCCATCCTCGCCCTGACCCCGGTGACGCAACCGACCGACCAGAGCACGAACGCGGTGCTCAGCAACTCCTTTGGCTTTGGCGGCAACAACGGCTGCCTGGTGCTCGCCAAACCGGAACGGTTTGTGCCGCCAGCCCCGGAACAATGCACCGCCTGGCTGGCCGTCCACGGCTATTCCTGCCTCACCGGCGCCGGGAACACCGCAGCCACCATCTCCCGGCTTGCCCAGGGCGCCCCTGTTGCCGGAACCGCAACCCTGGACAGCATCTCGGAAAACCTGCCCTCCCAGCTGGTGCGCCGCCTCAAACGGCTGCCGCGCATGGCGCTGTCCTTGGCCCATGGAGCCCACACCCATTCCGCCTGCGAGGAAAAACCAGCCTCCGTGTTTATGGGCACTGGCTGGGGCGCGCTCTCGGAAACCTACGATTTCCTGACCCGCCTCGCCGAAACCAAAGAACAGTTTCCAAGCCCCACCGACTTTGTCGGCTCGGTGCATAACGGGCCAGCGGGCCAAGCAGCAATCATGCTCGGGGCGACCGGAGCCAATATCACCACCAGCGGAGGGGATTGTTCCTTTGAACAGGCGCTGCTCGCCGCTGACCTCCTGCTGAAAGAGGGGGACGGAAACTGCCTGGTCCTTGGCGCGGACGAGGGCCATCCGGTGCTGTCGCCGCTGCTCGATCCCTCCATTGCCCCGGAAACCATGTTGGCCGACGGCGGCGGCGGCTTGTGCCTGAGCAGAAAAAAGGAAGGCGCGCACTGTCTGGTCCGTATTCCTTTTTATCAGAGCAGCGCAACACAAGGGGATGTCGATGCGCTGATCGCAGCCCTGGGCGGAGCGCAGGGGCTGGACAACAGATATGCGCTCCTGCTCGTTGGCCTCCCTGCCGCAGGCCGGAAAGAGGGCGAAGCGCAGCTGGCGCGGTTCATGGCGCAATCCGGCGTGCATGCCCCTGTTCTCCGCTACCGCGAATTCACCGGGGAGTTTGCCTCGGCCTCGGCCGTGGCCGCCGTGATGGCCGCGTCCTTTCTGGCCGCGGGGAAGGTGCCCGGCCCGCTTGTGTCAGGAGATGCCCTTGCGCTAGACCCCAACAGAGATGCCATTCTGGTGCTTGGCCTGGGGCACTATATTTCTGCCATGGAATTTTGCCGCCCATGAGAGTCCTGCTCATTTCACCCAACACGCTCATCGTCCCCTATCCGGTCTACCCCATCGGCCTTGATTATGTCGCGGGGGGCATCCCTGCCGGCCATCAGGTCCGGATCGCGGACATGAATATTCTCTCCCTGGAGGCGCTGGAACAAATCCTGCTGGAGTTTTCCCCAGACATTATCGGCCTGTCCTGCCGCAACATCGACAACCTGGAGGCTGGCGACCCCCTGTTTTTTATCACCGAATACCGCAAGCTGGTTGCCTGGCTGCGGGAACGCTCCCAAGCGGTGGTTGTCTGCGGCGGGAGCGGTTTCACCATTATGCCGGATCGTGTTTTTGCCGCTCTTGGGGCGGATTACGGGATTCTCGGCGAGGGCGAGCGATTTGGCCTGCTGGTGGATGCCCTCGACACAGGGCTGGACCCGGCCCAGATCCCAGGGGTGATCTCCGCATCCTCCTCTCTTACGATGCCCGCCCCCTGGAGCGGAACACAGGTGCGCGCCTTCCAGCCCCACGCCCCCCATATAGAGTTTTATCTCAAAAAAGGCGGCATGCTGAACCTGCAGACCAAGCGGGGTTGCGCCTTCAGCTGCATCTATTGCCCGTATCCCCATATCGAGGGGAAAAAGCACCGCCTGGCGCCTCCCGAGGCCGTGGCCAGGATGGCCATGGATCTGCAGGAGGCTGGCGCAAAATATCTTTTCATCACCGATTCGGCCTTCAATTCGGACATGGCGCACAGCCTGGCCGTGGCCAAGGCCTTCAAGGCCGCCGGGGTTTCCATTCCCTGGGGCGGCTTTTTTGCGCCCATCAGGCTGCCGCCGGATTATTTCACCATC
>JBAZSA010000181.1:0-4347 GCA_041662645.1 Desulfurivibrionaceae bacterium | reverse complement strand
AAAACGGCCGGGCCGCAGCAGGGCAGGGTCAAGCACAGCCGGGCGATTGGTGGCCGAGATGATGATGACGCCCTCGTTGGATTCAAAACCGTCCATCTCGACCAGCAGCTGGTTCAGGGTTTGTTCCCGTTCGTCGTGGCCTCCACCCAGACCGGCGCCACGATGGCGGCCCACCGCGTCGATTTCGTCGATGAAGATGATGCAAGGGGCGTTTTTCTTGCCCTGGATGAAGAGATCGCGCACCCGGGAGGCGCCAACACCTACGAACATCTCGACAAAATCGGAGCCGCTGATGGAAAAGAAGGGAACCTCGGCCTCACCGGCAACCGCCTTGGCCAGCAGGGTTTTGCCGGTGCCCGGCGAACCGGCCAGCAAAACGCCTTTGGGGATGCGGCCGCCCAGCCGGGTAAATTTCTTGGGGTCTTTTAAAAAATCGATGATCTCGGAAAGTTCTTCCTTGGCCTCTTCAATGCCTGCGACATCGGCAAAGGTGACCTTGGTCTGATCCTTGTCCAGAAGCCGGGCCCGGCTTTTGCCGAAGCTCATGGCCTTGCCGCCGCCGACCTGCATCTGGCGCATGAAGAAGATCCAGACCCCGATGAGCAGGAGCATGGGGAACCAGGAGATCAGAACAGTGACGTACCAGGGGGATTCTTCCTTCTGCTTGACCAGAATGTTGACCTTGGCCTTGCGCAGGATGGGAATCAGCTCCGAGTCGGCAGGAGGGGTGACCACCTTGAAATCCTTGCCGCCGCTGCCCTTGCCGGTAACCTCATCCGCCTGGATGTTTACCGAGGAAATCTGCCCGGATTCAACGCTGGTCAGGAAATCGCTGTAGCTCATTTCCACCACGGAGGTCTGTGGCTTGTTGAACAGGTTGAAAAGCAGGATCATGGTGAGGCCGATTACCAGCCACATGGACAAATTTTTATAAAAGCTGTTCAAGCAGAACCTCCCTCATTATGTGCAGATCGCAGGGAGCTCCTGCGAAGCATGTCGGGCATTTTTTGTTTTCGCCGTATGGTGCGATCATAAAACCAAGCGGATTTGTTACTCTCTCACCATAAGTCAGACACAGGAGAAAGTCCAGAGGGGGCAGCGCTGGCCCCCTCTTTTTTGCATGCCTCTCAGGGCAGAACCCCGCGGATCAGGCAAAATATTCCTGCACCGACTTGGGCTCCATGGATTCCTGCTGCATGGTGCCAATGGCCTTGACCATGGACTCGGCCCCGGCAATGGTGGTGGTGTAGGGCAGGTGATAGTTCAGGGCCGCCCGCCGGATGGTATAGGCGTCTTCCGTGGTTCTGGTGCCCAGGGAGGTGTTGACGATCCATTGGATCTGCTTGTCCTGAATCTTGTCGAGGATATGCGGCCTGCCCTCGGAAATCTTGTGGACACTGGTGCAGGCAACCCCGTTTTCGGTAAGAATCTTGGCGGTGCCCCGGGTTGCCAGGATATTGAAGCCCAGGGCGATGATCTTCTTGGCAATGGGCACGATGGCCGGTTTGTCGCTGTGGCGCATGCTCAGGAGCACATTGCCTTCGGTGGGGATCTTTTGTCCCGCGGCGAGCTGCGATTTGGCAAAGGCCAGGCCGAGACAGACATCCATGCCCATGACCTCGCCGGTGGATTTCATCTCCGGCCCGAGCAGGGTGTCCACGTTGTCAAAGCGATCAAAGGGAAAGACCGCTTCCTTGACCGCATAGTGGGCAACCTTGACCTCTTCGGTGAGGCCCAGCTCCGGCAAGGTTTTGCCGAGCATGACCATGGTGGCCAGCTTGGCAAGGGGAACGCCCGTTGCCTTGCTGACAAAGGGCACGGTCCGCGAGGCGCGCGGGTTTACTTCAAGGACATAGAGCACATTCTCCTTGACGGCAAACTGGATGTTCATGAGCCCTTTGACCTTGAGCTCGGCAGCCATGGCCCTGGTCGCGTTCTTGATGGTCTCGATCATCTCCTTGGAGATGGAGTGCGGCGGCAGCACGCAGGCCGAGTCGCCGGAATGGATGCCCGCTTCCTCGATGTGCTGCATGATCCCGCCGATGATGGTGTTTTCCCCGTCGGAGATGGCATCCACATCGATCTCTATCGCATCCTTGAGAAACTTGTCGATCAGGATGGGCCGGTCAGGCGAAACGTCGATGGCCGAATTCATATAGGAGGCCAGGTCCCTTTCATTATAAACGATGCGCATGGCGCGTCCGCCCAGGACGTATGAGGGGCGGACCACCACCGGATAGCCGATCTTCGCGGCGATGACCAGGGCTTCGTCCGCGGTCTGAGCTGTGCCGTTCTCCGGCTGCAGCAGGTTCAGCTTGTGCAGGAATTGCTGGAAGCGTTTGCGGTCTTCCGCCCGGTCAATGGAGTCGGGCGAGGTGCCGAGGATGGGCACCCCGGCCTTGGCCAGGGGCACGGCCAGATTCAGAGGGGTCTGCCCGCCGAATTGCACGATAACGCCATCGGGCTTTTCTTTCTTGATGATATGCAGCACGTCTTCCCGGGTCAGCGGCTCGAAGTACAGCTTATCAGAGGTGTCGTAATCGGTGGAGACCGTTTCCGGGTTGGAGTTGACCATGATGGATTCGATACCCATTTCCTTGAGGGAAAAAGAGGCATGGACACAGCAGTAGTCGAATTCGATCCCCTGGCCGATCCGGTTGGGGCCGCCCCCCAGGATCATGACCTTGGGCCCCGTGGTTTCCCGTGCTTCGTCTTCGACCTCGTAGGTGGAGTAATAGTAGGGGGTGTAGGCCTCGAATTCGGCGGCGCAGGTGTCAACCAGCTTGTACACCGGCTGCACGTTAAGTTTTTCCCGCAGTTCCCAGACATCCTCTTCCGAGGTGCGGGTGAGAAAGGCGAGCTGGCGGTCAGAGTAGCCGAGCTGTTTGACTTCCTTGAGAAAATCGTGGTCTAGGCCGTTGAAGCCTTTTTCCCGGATGCGGGACTCCATTTCGACAATCTGTTTGAAGTTGTGCAGAAACCATGGGTCGATAAAGGATATTTTATAAATCTTTTCAACGCTCATGCCCCGGCGCAAGGCCTCGAACACCTGGAAAAACCGTTTGGAATTGGGTTTACGCAACCCTTTTTCAAGGTCCTCCTGTTCCATGGCCTCCAGGTTGAATTTGGGGTCCGCGCCAAAACCGCTTACCCCGATTTCCAGGGAGCGCATCCCTTTCTGGAAGGCCTCCTTGAAGGTGCGGCCAATGGCCATGGTCTCGCCCACCGACTTCATGGCCGTGGTCAAAAAGTCGTCGGCCTCGGGGAATTTCTCAAAGGTGAAGCGGGGGATCTTGACCACGCAGTAATCGATGGTTGGCTCAAAGGCCGCCATGGTTTCCCGGGTGATGTCGTTGGGGATTTCGTCCAGGGTGTAGCCCACGGCCAGCTTGGCCGCGATCTTGGCAATGGGGAAACCGGTTGCCTTGGAGGCCAGGGCGGAACTCCGGGAAACCCGGGGGTTCATCTCGATGATCATCAACTCGCCATCCTTGGGATTGACGGCAAATTGGACGTTGGAGCCGCCGGTTTCCACGCCGATCTCTCGCATGATGGCGATGGCGGCATTGCGCATCTCCTGATATTCACGGTCGGTCAGGGTCTGGGCCGGGGCCACGGTGATGGAGTCTCCGGTGTGCACCCCCATGGCGTCAACGTTTTCGATGGAGCAGATGATCACCACGTTGTCGGCCTTGTCGCGCATCACCTCAAGCTCATACTCCTTCCAGCCCAGCAGGCTTCTTTCCAGCATGACCTCGGAATTCATGCTCAGGTCAAGCCCTGCCTTGCAGAATTCGTCGAGTTCCTGGGAATTGTAGGCGATGCCGCCGCCGGTGCCGCCCAGGGTGAAGCTGGGCCGGACAATGATGGGAAAGCCGATTTTTTCGCTGGCAGCCTTGGTCTCTTCAATGGTGTGGATGATGGCGCTTTCCGGAACCTTGAGGCCGATCTTGCGCATGGCATCCCGGAAGGAGTCGCGGCCCTCGGCCTTTTTGATCACCGCGATATTGGCGCCGAGCAATTCCACCCCGTATTTGTCCAGCACGCCCAGTTCGGCGACCTTGATGGCGGTGTTGAGGGCGGTCTGTCCTCCCAGGGTGGGCAGGAGCGCGTCCGGGCGTTCCCGCTCGATGATCTTGGCGACCATCTCCGGGGTAATGGGCTCGATGTAGGTCCGGTCCGCAATCTCGGGATCGGTCATGATGGTGGCCGGGTTGGAATTGATGAGGATGACTTCGTAGCCTTCCTCTTTCAGGGCCTTCACCGCCTGGGTGCCGGAATAGTCGAATTCGCAGGCCTGGCTGATGATGATGGGGCCGGAGCCGATAATCAGAATCTTTTTAATGT
>JBAZSA010000180.1:0-4428 GCA_041662645.1 Desulfurivibrionaceae bacterium | reverse complement strand
TAGTCCGACACTCTATCCAGCTGAGCTACGGGCGCATGAATGAGATGGGATTTATAACGCACATTGCCCTGTTCGGCAACAAGTTTATCGTTCGTGGTGTGCTGAAATTTTTTGTCGATATTCAGGCGGTTTTGAGGATATAGGGGGCCAGAAAGCCGAAGCCGGTGCGGGTGAGCAGCTCGCCGAACCGTTCGCCCTGTTTGTTTTCCGCCTTGAAATGGGTGAGGCATGTTTCGATGATGGCCAGGGTGGTTTCCGCGGAAAAAATCCCGGAGAGTTCTTGGCCAAGCTGCGGGTGGCGGCCCAGTTTGCCTCCCAGGAGGATGCGGTAGCCGGTGAGGCCTTGGGCAATGGCGCCGGTTGAGCAGACCCTGGCGCATTGGCCGCAGGCCAGGCAGCGCTGCCAGTCGAACTGGGGGCCGGGTGGTGGCCCGGCCAGGCTGATGGCCTCCTCCCTGCAGGCGGAAAGGCAGGCCCCACACTCCGAGCAGGGCGAGTCGCCCGGTTTGGGCAGGGAGGCGCTGATCAGGCCGATATCGACAATCTGGGGGCGGGAGCAAGCATTGGGGCAGTCGGCCATGGTTACCCGGAACTCGTGGTGCAGCTTGAGCGGGCCGGAGACCCGGCCTTGCATGAATTCCTTGAGGTTGTGGGCGTGCAGCAGCGCCTCAAGCCGCTGGGAAAAATCCTCCCCGGTGTCGATGCGGTTGGGGCAGCCGCTCTGTCCGAAGCAGGTCTCCACGGTAAAGCCCTGCACCTCGTCCTCCTGGTGGTGCAGGTAGCGTTGTTTGCAGGCCGTGACATGGGCCATGGTTACCCTGGTGGCGCCAGAGTGTTGCGCCTCGGTCTCCACCCTTTTTTTAACGCGTTTACGAACGAAAAAAGGCACCTTGGCCACAGCCTCTTCCGCATCCTTGTCCCACTGCATGTGATGTCCCTCATCGTATGATTGTATGGCAAGGATAGCGCGGAAAGCGAGGAGAGGCCTTGATTCAAGTCAAGGGCTGCGAATCAGTCTGGCGTTTGCTGCAAAAAATCGAGAAAGGTGCTGCAGATGGGCGAATGATGTCGATTTTTCCGGATGACCAAATAAAACGGGCGCGAGAGGCGGATATCGGCCAAGGGCACCGCCACCAGGGAGCCGCGTTCGATATCCTCGGCCACAGCCCGGCGGGAGAGGATGGCGATGCCGACCTCTGCCTTGATTCCCTGGCGGACCGCCTCGGTGCTGCCCATCTCGGCCACGATCTGCAACCGGGAAAGATCCAGGTGTTTTTCGAGGAGCTGGGTCACGACCCGGCGGGTGCCGGAATCCCGTTCCCGGATGATTATCGGTTCGTTGAGCAGCCGAGCGGGTTCCACCGCTTTTTCCCTGGCAAAGGGATGGGTGGGATACACGGCCAGGACCAGTTCATCGTCAAGGATTTCCCTCCATTCCAGGGCCGGATCGCTCCAGCGGGCGCCTACCACGCCGAATTCGGTGTCTCCGGCCAGGACGCCGTCCGCCACCGTGCGCGAGTTGCCGATGGAGAGGGTGATCTGGATGGCCGGATGGAGCCGTTTGAAAGCGCCGATCCGTTGCGGCAGGACATAGGCGCCGGGGATGGTGCTGGCGCCGAGGGCGAGATGGCCGGTCATCTCGCCGCGGTAACTGGCCATGGCCTGCATGGTCTCCTGGCGGAGGCGGATGATTTTTTTGGCATATTTGTAAAGGATCTGGCCTGCCTGGGTGGGCAGGGCTTCGCGGCCCAACCGGTCCACCAGCCGCTCCCCGAGCATCTCTTCCAGGCTGCGGATATGTTCGCTCACCGTGGGCTGGGAAAGAAAACTGGCCTCGGCTGCCTTGGTAAAATTCTTCAGCTCAACGACCTTGCAAAAGACCTCGAGACGATGGATATCCATGGGAAAGCTGGCCCTCTCGACTATTGGTTTGGATAGTCATAGTCGATATAGACCATTAATTGTCTCAATGCAAGGAGTCTGTGGTCTTTGCCTTGCAACCATTTGTTTTTGCGGATGGATCATCGCAGCCGCTGCACGAGCAGCCGCAGCCGGTTTTGCTCCCGCCAAGCTGTCGGCGGATGCGGCGGCCGAGAAAAAACATGCAGGCCACGATGATCAAAAGGATGATGATGTTCTGCCACATGGCGGGTCTCCTGCGCGCGGTTGGTGTTGTGTTATCCGGCAAACCCCAGCGCCTTGCCGCCCTGATAGACCAGGGTGGCCAGCACAAAGGCGAAACCGGTGTTGAAGCAGATGGAGAAAACTCCCCATTTCCAGGAGCCGGATTCCCGGGAGATGCATACCACCGTAACAAAGCAGGGCGCATAAAACATAACAAAGACAATGAGGGCCAGGGCCACCACCGGGTTCCAGTGCGGGTCTTGCGCCAGGGTTTCGGCAAGGGAGGCGTTCTCCTCCGGGCCGGTCTCGCCCAGGGAATAGGCCGTGCCCAGGGTGGTGACGATGACCTCCTTGGCTGCAAAGCCGCCGACCAGGGCGATATTGGTCCGCCAGTCAAAGCCTGGCAGCCAGCTGACTGATTCCATGGCTATGCCGATTCTGCCTGCCAGGGAGTGGCGCAGGGCGCTGCCCGCCCGGGCGGTGTCGATGGCGGCCAGCTTTTCTTCCCGCTGCAGAGCCTCGGGCGTCTGGACGGCAGAGGCGATTACCTCCTGGCGTTGTTGGGCGAAGAACTCTTCCTCCGCTTGCGGCAAGCCCGGAAAGGTCATCATGGCCCAGATCAGGATGGAGATGGCCAGGATGGTGGTGCCCGCCTTTTTGATATACTGCCAGGTCCGTTCCCAGGTGTGGATGAGGAGGCCCTGGAAGGTGGGGAAGCGGTAGGGCGGCAGCTCCATGACAAAGGGGGTGGATTCGCCGCGCAACACGGTGAGCCGCAGGATCTTGGCGGCGGTGAGCGCTACGATCCAGGCCAGCAGGGTCAAAAGAAACATGAGCTGGGCCTGGCTGCGGGAAAAGAAGGTGGCGGTGAGCAGGGCGAGCACCGGCAGCTTGGCTCCGCAGTTCATGAAGGAAACGGTGAGCAGAGTGGCCAGCCGTTCGCGGGGCGAGCGCAGGGTGCGCGCCGCCATGACGCCGGGCACGGCGCACCCCCCGGCAATGCCGCCGGAAACGATATAGGCCATGACCGAACTCCCGTGCAGCCCGAAGATCCGGAAGACCCGATCCATCATGAAGGCCACCCTGGCCAGGTAGCCCGAGTCTTCCAGAATGGCGATGCCGAAGAACATGAACATGATCAGCGGCACAAAGCCAAGTACCCCGCCCATCCCGTCGATGACCCCGGAGATGAGCATGGACTTGAGATGCCCGTCCGGCAGCAGACCGTTCAGGTTCCCGCCCAGCCAGTCGAAAAATATTGCAAACCAGGAAACGGGCAGTTCGCTGAAGGTGAAGGTGAATTTGTAAAGTCCCAGCAGAACACCCAGCATGATGAGCGGTCCCAGAAAGCGGTTGGTCAGGACCTTGTCGATCCGGTCCGAGGCGTGGAGCCGGTCGGCGTCGAATTTGTGGGTGAGAACCTCCTGGCGGAGTACGGATTTGATGTAGCCGTAGCGGTGGTCGGCAATGATGGCCTCCGGATAGGTTTCCATGGTCTTGTGCAGATGGTCGCCGACCTTGGCCACGATCTCCTGCAGTTCCGTGTCCACGGCCGGATTGTGCGCGCGCCCTTTTTCCCGGATTTGGCCGTCTCCTTCCAGGTACTTGAGCGCCAGCCAGCGCGGCGCATAGCTGCCGGTCATGAACCCGGCCGCACTGATGCGTTGTTCCATGGTCTGCAGGGCAAGGTCAACATCTTCTCCGTACGAGATGTACAGCGGGTTCCAGGGTTTGTTCTCCTTGGCCAGCGCCAGGGCTGCACCCATCAGCTCGGCGGTGCCCTTGCCGGATCTGGCAATGATTGGGACAACCGGCACCTTGAGGAGGCCGGCGAGCTTTTGCGCATCAAGGGTGATGCCGCGATCCTGGGCCACGTCGATCATGTTGAGGGCGATGATCATGGGCACGCCAAGCTCGAAAAACTGGGTGGAAAGATAGAGGTTGCGTTCCAGGTTGGAGGCGTCGGTGATGTTGATGACCACGTCGGGCTTTTCCTGCACCAGATAGTCGCGGGCCACCACCTCTTCCACCGAATAGGCGGTGAGGGAATAAGTGCCGGGCAGGTCGATGATCGTGGCTATTTCACCGCTGGGGAAGGTGTATCCCCCCTCTTTTTTTTCCACGGTGACGCCGGGATAGTTGCCCACGTGCTGGCGGGCGCCGGTCAGGGTGTTGAAGAGGGTGGTCTTGCCCGCGTTGGGGTTGCCGGCCAGGGCGATGGTGATTGGCATTACCGGTTCTCCTCGGGAGCGGCGACGTCCACCTCGATATAATCCGCTTCGCTGTTGCGCAGAGTCAGGGTGC
>JBAZSA010000179.1:0-4438 GCA_041662645.1 Desulfurivibrionaceae bacterium | reverse complement strand
CGAAACCCTGCGCCGCATCGACGCCGCAGCCTATCTCATCTCCGCATTTTTCGGCTGCCACCATGAAGCCTATGCCCTGGCCCGGATGGCAAAGAAGATCTCCCCCGCCGCTCCGGTGGTTCTGGGCGGCCCCCTTTCCGTGCTCGGCCCGGCCATCCTGGCCAGGGTTCCGGAGATCGACTTTCTCATCCGGGGGGAAGGCGAAGAGGCAAGTGTGGCCCTGCTTGACTCCCTGTTTTTCGGACAGGGCTCCCCAGCCTCGGTTCCCGGCGTGGTTTTCCGCGCCTCGACCGAGGTCAGCGAAACTCCCCCCCGGCTGCTGGCGGATATCGACCGCGGTTTCTTTCTGCCCTCGGAGGTGATGGGCCACTGCCATGGTGTGCAGCCGGAGAATTTCGCCGTGCTCATCTCCTCCCGGGGCTGCCCCTTTCGCTGCGCCTTCTGCTCTTCCACGGTACTCTGGCAGAACCGGGTCCGCCACCACCGCGTGGATTTGCTGCTGCGCTACCTCGTCGACCTGCGCGAGGCAACCGGGGCCATCTATTTCAGCCTGCGGGACGAAAATTTTCTGGTTAACCGGACCCATGTGCAGGCGTTCACCGAGGCGCTCAAGCAAAGCTCCCTCCATTACCTTTGGAACGCCCAGGGCTCTCCCCACCTGCTTGACGATGACCTGGCCCGCACCCTGGCCGAGGCTGGCTGCGACCAGATCCAGATGGGCATCGAGACCATCCCCCCCCGGCTCTTGACCCTGCTCAACAAACAGGGATCGCCCCCCAAAATAGCGGCGGCGATCCGCACCCTGCGGTCTCAGGCCATCCGGCCTTTCGGCTATTTCATCTACGGGATGGACGAGACCGAGGCAGAGGGAAAGGAAACCCTCAATTTTATCAAACATTCAGGGCTGCTGGACGCAGTGGCCTCCCCTCTGGCCCTGTATCCAGGCACCTGGCTTTCCCAAGACGTTGAGCCGGAGCATTTTTTCGCCAAGGGCGAGGTGCTTTTCTATTCCCCCGCCTCGGCGCGAAAATGGAAAAAGAAATATCAGCACGCGCTGGCAGGGCTCTATGAACAAGAGGGGTTCAACAGGGAGGAGGTTGCGCCGGACACGAAGCCGAATCTGGTCCGGACCGTGGCCCGCCATTTTCAGCTTCTAGGGCAAGGCGACCTGGCCGGGGCGGAAAAAATCCTGCTCACCCTGACCAGGGAGCAACCCAAGAATCCCTGGGGGTTTGAGCTGCTCTCCCGGTTGTATGGGGAGCTGGGCGAAAAAAAGAAGGCTGCGGCCATGCGCAGGAAGCTGCAGCTGCTGACCGGGGTTTCCCCCTGATCAGCAACGGCTTGATTCAACGGGTATTTGCGCTTTTCTGATACTTGAGAACAGCCCGGTTATGCTCGGCCAAATCGTGGGAAAAATAATGGGTTCCGTCATTTTTTGAGACGAAATAGAGATAGGACGCCGAAGCTGGATGCAACACCGCAGCGATGGCGGCGCGGCCCGGATTGGCGATGGGGCCTGGGGGCAGGCCGTTGATCTGATAGGTGTTGTACGGGGTTGGCGTTTCCAGGTCTTTTTTGGTGAGGTTGCCGTCAAAATCCGTCAGGCCGTAGATCACGGTGGGATCGGTCTGCAACCGCATCCTCTGCCGCAAACGGTTTAAAAAAACCTGGGCGATGAGGGGCCGCTCTTCCGGGGCAGCGGTTTCCTTTTCCACGATGGAGGCCAGGGTAAGCACCTCGTGGGGGGAAAGGCCCAGGGGATTGTTGCGCAGATCGCCCAGTTCCTCCCGCACCTGGTTGCCCCGCTCAACCATCAGATCGATGATCTCCCTCGGGTTCTGGCCGCGCACCAGCTGATAGGTATCCGGAAACAGATACCCCTCCAGGCTCGCCGCCCGCACCCCATGCCGGGCAAGAACCTCCGGATCACGCGCCAGATCGAGAAAAAGCTCCCGCTCCCCCCAGCCGCCCGCGGCAAGAATCCCGGCAAGCTGATAGATATTGCTGCCTTCGGGGATGGTGACCGACCAGCGCACCGTGGCCCCGGCCGCAAGGGCGCGGAGGATTTGATACGGGGTTTGTCCGGGGCTGAAAAGGTATTCCCCGGCCTGCAAACGCTGGCTGAGGCGGGAGACCCTGGCGAGACAATAAAAGCCGCGCCCCGGAGGGATCACCCCGTTTTCGGCAAGGATCTTCTCTATCCCGGCCAGGCTGGTTTTGGGAGGAATCAAAACATGAATGTCACCCCCGTCCCGCATGGGCATGGGGGTGACGGCATAGGACCAGAGCCAGAACCCGAAGCTGGCCAGACCAAAAAAAACAAGAGCACCCAGCCAGACTGCCAGGCGCCGGATGGTGCTGGACCGGCGCTTGCCTTTTTTCCGGACTCCCTTTGCCTGAGCCAAAAACGCATCTCCCGCGGATTGTTACACTGAAACGATACGACGCCCCTACATAAATGCGGGAGGCGATGCCGCCATGCCTTGAGCCCAGCCTTATTCCTGGAAAACAATGGAGAGAATGCGGTCCATGTTCTTCACCGGCACAAACTTGATCTTCTTGCGGAGATCCTCGGGAATCTCCACCAGATCCTTCTTGTTCTGCTCCGGGATGATCACCGTGGTGATCCCGGCCCGCAGGGCGGCCAGGGCCTTCTCCTTGAGGCCGCCGATGGGCAGCACCCGGCCCCGCAGGGTAATCTCCCCGGTCATGGCCACATCCTGGCGCACCTTCTTCCGGGAAAGCGCCGAATACATGGCCGTGGCGATGGTCACCCCGGCGGACGGGCCGTCCTTGGGAATGGCGCCGGCTGGCACATGCACGTGGATGTCGATTTCCTCGAAGTAATTGTCGGCAAGCTTGAGCTTTTTCAGGCGTGAACGGCAGAAGCTCAAGGCGGCCTGGGCCGACTCCTTCATCACCTCGCCCAACTGGCCGGTCATGGTCAGGTTGCCCCTGCCCTTCAAGATGGAGATCTCGATATAGAGGATCTCCCCGCCCACCTCGGTCCAGGCAAGGCCGGTGGCCATGCCCGGCTGGTCGATGATCTCGGTTTCCGACTCGGGCGTGAACTTGGGCGGGCCCAGATACTTGCTCAAGGTCCGGTCCGTCAAGGGGAACGGACCCTTGCTGCCTTCCGCCACCTTGCGGGCGCTTTTCCGGCAGATGGTGCCGATCTCCCGCTCCAGATTCCGCAACCCCGCTTCCCTGGTATAATTGGTGATGATCTTGGCCAGCATGGCGTCATCGAACTGGACATGTTTGGCGGTGATGCCGTTTTCTTCAAGCTGGCGGGGCACCAGATAGCGCCGGGCAATCTCGATCTTCTCCTCCAGGGTGTAGCCGGCCAGACGGATCACCTCCATCCGGTCGTAGAGCGGGGCCGGGATGGTGTCCGCCATGTTGGCGGTGGTGATGAACATGACCTTGGAAAGATCAAAGGGCATGTTGAGGTAATGGTCGGTGAAGTCGACGTTCTGGGCCGGGTCCAGCACCTCAAGCAGGGCAGAGGATGGGTCGCCCCGGTAGTCGGCGCCGACCTTGTCGATCTCGTCGAACATGAACACCGGGTTGTTGGCGCCCACGGTTTTCAAGCCCTGGATGATCCTCCCCGGCATGGCGCCAATGTAGGTGCGGCGATGGCCGCGGATCTCGGCCTCGTCGTGCATGCCGCCCAGGGAGATGCGGTGAAACTTGCGGCCCATGGCCCGGGCTATTGATTGACCGAGCGAGGTCTTGCCCACGCCGGGAGGGCCGACGAAACAGAGGATAGGCCCCTTGGTCGTCTTGTTGAGCGAGCGCACGGCCAGGTATTCGAGGATGCGTTCCTTGACCTTGTCCAAGCCGTAATGATCCTCGTCCAGCACCGCCTTGGCGACCTTGAGATCGATGCGGTCCTTGGTGCCCTTGCGCCAGGGCAGGTCAAGAATCCAGTCGATATAGGTGCGGACAATGGAAGCTTCCGAGGCGTCGGGATGCATGGTCTCCAGCCGTTTGAGCTGTTTGACTGCTTCTTTTTTAACCTCGGGCGGCATCCTACATTTGGCCAGCTTGTCCCGCAGCTCGTCCATCTCCTGGGAGCGTTCGTCGATATCGCCCAGCTCTTTTTTCAGGGCCTGCAACTGCTCGCGCAGGTAGTACTCCCGCTGGGTGCGGCTCATCTCCTCCTTGGCCTCGGACTGGATCTTGGCCTGCATGGTGGAGACTTCCAGCTCCTTCTGCAGATAGTCGGCCACCTTTTTCAACCGCAGGGATGGATCAAAGGTTTCGAGCACCGCCTGGGACTCGGAAACCTTGAGCTGCAGGTTCGAAACCACCAGATCGGCAAGCCTGCCCGGCTCCTCCACGTTGTTTAAGATAACCATGAGATCGGAAGACATGATGCCCTTGAGCGAGAGGATCTTTTCCGTCTGCTCGCGGACATTGCGCATCAAGGCCC
>JBAZSA010000178.1:0-4442 GCA_041662645.1 Desulfurivibrionaceae bacterium | reverse complement strand
TGGCAATCAACCTATCCCTGTTCCTAAAGGGGTTAAGCTTGATATAAAAGGATCGTACGTTAAGGTCGTCGGACCCAAAGGGACGCTGGAGCGCAATATCCGTCCTGAGATCGGTTTGCAGGAAGAAGGCGGCAACCTGATCATTGTCCGGAAGGACAACAGTAAGAGGACCGATGCATTCTCTGGACTCACCCGCACTTTGATCAACAATATGATTGTTGGCGTGGATAAAGGCTTCCAGAAGAAATTGTCCATTGAAGGGGTCGGCTACCGGGCCGAGGTGAAGGGGTCTTTTTTGAACCTGAGCGTTGGGTATTCAAATCCGGTGGAGTTTGCCCTTCCGAAAGGGGTTACTGCCGAGGTGGACAAAGCAAATAATGTCACCTTGGATTGTATAGACAAAGAGTTGCTTGGCGAAACTGCCGCGAAAATCCGTGCTGTGCGTCCTCCCGAGCCCTACAAGGGGAAAGGGATTCGTTACACCGATGAATACATCGCCCGGAAGGCTGGCAAGTCTGCTTCCAAGAAGTAGAAGAAACGCGTAGTTTTTTCGTAGCTTGTAAGAGATCAATATTATAAGGCAAAACAATGGGTAAGACAAATCCGAAAGAGAGTGCTCGTTTAAAGCGGGTTAAGCGGATCAGGAAGAATATTGCCGGGACTCCCGAGAGACCGCGTCTGCGTGTTTTCAAAAGCGCAAAACATATCTATTGCCAGATTATCGATGATGTTGCCGGAAATACCTTGGCTGCCATGTCCACGGTGGATAAAGGGATGATTGCCGCTGATATCAAGGGGAAAGCCGAGAAGGCGCGTCAGGTTGGCTTGAAGATTGCCGAACTTGCCAAAGGCAAAGGGATTGAAAAGGTGGTTTTTGACCGGGGCGGATATATTTATCATGGCAGGGTCAAGGCTCTGTCCGATGGAGCCCGTGAAGGCGGTCTTGATTTCTAGTTGGCAGTATCAGAAGAAAGTTCCTTATCCCTGTGAAAAATTCCAAAGCAATTTGGGGGTGAACCTTGTCAGATTTTAATAAGAACACAAGTGGCGATGATCAATTTATTGAAAAGATCGTTCATATCAACAGGACTGCGAAAGTAGTCAAGGGTGGACGTCGTTTCAGTTTTAGCGCCATTGTTGTTGTTGGTGATGGAAAAGGAAAAGTTGGTTGCGGTCTTGGTAAAGCCAATCAGGTCCCCGAGGCAATTCGCAAAGGGGTTGAGCAGGCGCGCAAAGACATGAAACGTGTTTCCATAACCGACATGAGCATTCCGCACGAGGTTTTTGGGAAATTCGGGGCTGGCAATGTGATGCTGAAGCCTGCGGTGGAAGGAACCGGTGTTATTGCCGGCGGTGCAGTCCGCGCCGTGCTGGAGGCTGCTGGTGTTCATAATATTCTGACCAAGTGTATTGGCTCTCATAATCCGCATAACCTGGTCAAAGCGACCATGGACGGCTTGCGGAGGCTGCGTAGCCCGCAGGAGATCGCGGCTAGCCGTGGGAAATCCGTCGAGGAAATTTCCGCCTGAACAGTGCGTCCGCGGATTTAGGCGAGTCTCTGTTGGGATGGGTTCAGGTTTGAATTGTGTGCTGCGCGCAGCACGTCATTAATGAAGAGTGGATAGGTATCGATATGGGAAATCAGCTCAAAGTGACCCTGAAGAAAAGCAAGATCGGGAGCACTGAAAAAATACGTGCGACGTTGATCGGCCTGGGGCTGACAAAGATCAATAAAACTGTTATTCGGCAAGACACCCCTGAGATTCGGGGAATGATCAAGAAAGTCGAACATCTGGTTGAGGTGGAGGATTAATTTATGTTGACGTTAAGCAATTTGTCGCCGCAGCCAGGTTCGAGAAAGCCGAGAAAGAGAATAGGCCGGGGTCTTGGTTCCGGTCATGGTAAGACAGCAACCCGTGGTCACAAGGGGCATAAGGCCCGTTCTGGCGGCGGAATCAAGCTGGGGTTTGAAGGCGGACAAATGCCTCTCCAGCGTCGTTTGCCCAAGCGCGGCTTTAATAATATCTTCAAGAAAGTGTTCGCTATTGTCAATATTCAGGATCTTGAGCGGTTTGCCGCTGATACCCGGGTTGACAAGCAGGCATTGATCGCTGCCGGTCTTGTGTCCAAGCATGACGGACTTGTCAAGATTCTCGGCAATGGCGAATTGAAACAGGCGATTACCGTTGCGGTCGACAAGGTGAGCGCTTCCGCGCGTCAGAAGATTGAAGCTGTTGGCGGCAAGATTGAGGAATAAATAGATGCGCGCTGGGGTCCAGAATGCTGCGAACATCCCTGAATTAAGGCGCCGGATTTTATTCACGGTAATCATGCTTGCCGTTTACCGGGCCGGGGTGCAGATCCCAACTCCAGGCATCAACGGCGAAGCGCTGAATCAATTTTTTCAAAAAAGCGCCGGCTCCCTTTTTGACATGTTCAACATGTTTTCCGGCGGAGCTTTGGAAAATTTTTCCATCTTTGCCTTGGGCATCATGCCCTACATCAGTGCCTCGATCATTTTTCAATTGTTGACCGTGGTTGTGCCCCAGCTGGAAGCCCTTTCCAAAGAGGGCGAGGCCGGACGCCGGAAGATTACCCAGTATACCCGTTACGCCACGGTTGTCCTAAGTTTGGTGCAAGGGCTGTTCATCAGCATTGGCCTGGAAAGCATGACCGCGCCTGGAACTGGCGAGATGGTGGTTATTGCCTCCGGCTGGCATTTCCGGTTGATGACCATGCTGACCTTGACTTCCGGAACCGCTTTTATCATGTGGCTTGGCGAGCAGATGACCGAACGGGGCATCGGCAACGGGATTTCCATGATAATCTTCGCCGGTATCGTGGCGAGAATGCCGGCCGCCCTTGTGAACACCTTCAAGATGGCCAGCGCTGGCGAAATTGCCTATATCATGTTGCCCGTTTTATTGGCCATGATTGCCGCAGTGATCGCTTTTGTCATCTTTTTTGAAACTGCGCAGCGGCGGATTCCCATTCAGTATGCGAAGCGGATGGTCGGACGGCAAATGTACGGAGGGCAGCAATCGCATCTCCCTCTGAAAATCAATATGTCCGGTGTTATTCCGCCGATTTTTGCCTCTTCCATCATGATGTTTCCTGCCACCATCGGACAGTTTATCCAGGTTGATTGGGTGCAGAAGGTGAGTGCAGCCCTCAGCTGGGGGAGCCTGCCGCATACCTTGCTTTTCATTGGTTTTATCGTGTTTTTCTGCTTTTTTTATACGGCGGTTACTTTTAACCCGGTTGACATTGCGGAAAATCTGAAAAAACATGGCGGCTTTGTCCCCGGGATCAGACCGGGAAAGAAGACCTCCGATTTTATCGACAAGATTGTGGTGCGGATGACGGTAATCGGTGCTGCTTATATCAGCGTTATCTGTGTGCTGCCGACCATCTTGATCAACAAGCTGCATGTGCCTTTTTACTTCGGCGGCACAGCCCTGCTGATTGTTGTTGGCGTGGCGATTGATACCATCGCGCAGATTGAGTCCCATACGGTAATGCGCAATTATGATGGTTTTATGAAGTCGGGCGGCTTCAAGGGACGTTGATCGCGTTTTTAGTGACATGGACATGGCAATTATTCTGAAGTCGCCCCGGGAAATAGCGCTATTGCGGGAGGCGAATCAGATCGTTGCCAACACCCTGGCCCTGTTAACCGAGAAGATTGAGGCCGGTTGCACAACGTTCTCTCTGGATGCGCTGGCGGAAAAATATTGCCGGAGCTGTGGTGCCGAGCCGGCCTTCAAAGGATATCGGGGGTTTCCTGGCAGCCTGTGTGTTTCCATCAATGAGCAGGTTGTGCATGGCATTCCATCCAAGAAGGTCATGGTCAGGGATGGCGACATAGTCAGCATAGATTTTGGCGTGAAATATAAAGGGTATTACGGGGATGCCGCGGTAAGTATTCCGGTCGGCAAAGTGGCTCCGGAGCATCGTTCCTTGCTGGAGGTGACTCAGACCGCCCTGTATAAGGGAATTGCCCAGGCAATTCCTGGAAATCGGATAAACGATATCTCGCAGGCCGTGCAGGAGCATGTTGAGAAGCACGGTTTTTCAGTTGTCCGGCAGTTTGTAGGGCATGGGATTGGCAGCCAGCTTCATGAGGCTCCGGAAATACCCAATTATGTCCGGGCGGAACGGACACCGAAGCTTATGCCGGGCATGGTTCTTGCCATCGAGCCCATGGTGAATCTTGGTACGCATGCGGTTGATGTGTTGCGGGACGGGTGGACGGTTGTAACCCGGGACAGGAAAGTATCGGCGCATTTCGAGCATTCAATTGCTGTCACAGACGGTGAGCCCATCATTTTGAGCGAGCTCTCTGTATAGCTTTTTTTGTCTTTATGAAAAAACATAAGGCAAAAAAAAATAAATAAGGTAATATCCTCTGCTTTCTGTCAGCCAGAATTGGTTACGTTTTG
>JBAZSA010000177.1:0-4460 GCA_041662645.1 Desulfurivibrionaceae bacterium | reverse complement strand
AGAGGAGGCTTTTGCCGGGAAGGTGGGCAACCTCCTGGCGGCGGCATTGGCCATGAGCAAGGCGCCGTCTGGGAGGTAGATTTCCAGCGGCGTTGGGATATGCAGCAGCAGATCAAGGCCCGGTACGGATTCGCCGGAAGATTCCAGGGAGAGGTGTTCGTCGCAGGATGGGGGAAGGACGTTCATCGCATTTCGTGCCAACCGTGAATGTTGTGAAATGGACCGTTACCCGATGTATGCGTGTGGTAACTCTGTTTTTATCTTATAGGAGTTGGGGGCATTGGGTGAATATTTTTTGTAATAAAAGAGAAGTATTTCGTCACTCCTTGCGGGCCAATGGCTCTAGGGGAAAGGGCAAATGAAGACCTTGGATGCGCATAAAAAAAAGGGGCGCGGCCAATCGGCCACGCCCCATGAATGCTGTTTTTTGCCGGGCGCTAGATTTCTTCGGAAAGCGCCATGACCATGGCGCCCTTGGCCGTGGTGTTGAGGGGATCCTCGGCAATTCTGACCTCGGAGATGTCGATGGGCAGATTGAAATCCTTCAGCGCCTTCTCGAAGTGCTCTTTAAAGCCGGTGGGCAGAGCGGTGCCGCCGGCCAGCACGATGGGGATGGGCTTGGCGATCTTCGGAATCTTGTCGGAAGAGTGCAGCACATCCTGCAGGCTGTGCAAGAGGGTGTGGATCAGATCGTCGTAATAAATCTGCAGCGCGGTTTCAACCCGGTTTTTCGGGGGTTTGGCCAGCCGGAAGGTGCTTTCCTTGATGGTTTTGACCTTGGTGGCAGGTTCGCCAACCGAGACTCCGACCATCTGGTCGATGTAGTCGCCGCCTTTCTGGATGCTGTAGGTGATGACCGGCACGGAGAGATAGGCCAGGCAGATGTTGCACATGCCGCCGCCCATGCTGATGCCGATGCCGGTGAAGTTGTCCTCCGCCAGCTCGGCCATGACCGTGGCCAGACCCTCGTTGATGGAGATGGGGTTGTAGCCCAGGGTGGCCAGGTACATCTTGATGATGGACTCGTGGTAAACCACGGATTGGCCGCTGTCAACCGGGGTGCCCGGCATACTGAAGCAGATGACCTCGCCGGGGTTCTTTGGCCGTTTGATCAGGGTGCCGATGATGGCCTGGAGCACGTTGATCCCTTCGTCCTCGCGGGCGGAGAGCAGACCTTTTTCCATGGTGCGCCGGGTGTTGGTGTTGAACATGTTGGCGAAGTTCTCGGCCGAATAGCCGAGGATGTAAAACATGTCACCCTTTTCAAAAAAGGTCACCTCGTTGTCCACCAGGATTTTCTTGGTGAATTTTGAATAGGGGATGGTGAAGAATGCGTTGAGCTGCTTGATGGTGTGGATGTTCTTGCCCTTGTTCTGGGCCATGACGATATGGCTGGTGCCGATATCAAGACCTACCGGACCCTTGGGGCGCTCGGCATCCTCGCCGGTCTCCTTTTCGCGGGAGACTACGGTTTTCTGCGATGCTTCAATGGCATTGTCAATGTTTCCCATTTCTTCCGTCATCCTTATGCTCCTCCTTGTTCCTCTCTTCCCCGCCTGAGAGCGGTGTGCCTGCCCCATAGCCTGCCGCTTGCGCGCCGCCGATGTTTTTTCTGCCTGTTGTTGCGTTCTTTCCTGCATTTTTACAGGAAAATTGGTATTATTGTACTTATCTCACAGTGAAAATTCTACATTATTTTCGATTGGTTCAGCATTCTTCTTGAAGAAATTATAAAAAAAATCTCCCGCATCGCGGATCAGGGGCCAAACCGGTTGCAATTTTTCCGGTGATGTCCTTGGGACATATACTCTACGCATCCATGGAACATGAAATAAATATCAATTATCCCGGTGAGTTGCCCATTGTGGCGCACCAGGAGGAAATCGTCCGGGCGATCCGCGCCAGCCAGGTGGTGGTCATTGCCGGGGACACCGGTTCCGGCAAAACCACCCAGCTGCCCAAGATGTGCCTGGAGGCAGGACGCGGCCGACGTAAAAGGATCGGCTGCACCCAGCCCCGGCGGATTGCGGCCATCTCCGTGGCTGAGCGGGTTGCCGAGGAACTTGGCGATCAGGCCGATCTGGTGGGCTACAAGATCCGCTTTAAGGATCAAACCGGCCGGAACACCCGGCTCAAGTTCATGACCGACGGCATCCTGTTGGCCGAGGCGCACCACGACCGGAATCTCTCCGCCTACGATACGATCATCATCGACGAGGCCCATGAACGGAGCCTCAATATCGATTTTCTCCTTGGCTTGCTCAAGCAGCTGCTGGCCCGCCGTCCGGATCTCACCCTGCTGATCACCTCGGCCACCATCGATACGGCCCGTTTTGCCAAACATTTCTCCAATGCCCCGGTGATCGAGGTCTCGGGCCGGACCTATCCGGTGGAGGTCCGCTATCAGCCCCTGGATCCGGAAAAGGAGGAAGAGGGGGAGCAGAGCTATGTGGACCAGGCCGTTCAGGCGGTCCGCGCCCTTTGCCGGGATGAGGGTCCGGGGGACATCCTGGTGTTCATGCCCGCGGAGCGGGATATCCTCGAAACCGTGGAGGCCTTGAACGCCCATCCGGACAGGCGGCCGGGCGGGGTGGCGCCTGTGGTGCTGCCCCTGTTCGGCAGATTGTCGCCCGGCGACCAGAAAAAAATCTTTCAGCCGGTAAAAGGCAGGAAGATCGTGGTGGCCACCAATGTGGCCGAAACCTCCATCACCGTGCCCGGTGTCCGCTATGTGGTGGATACCGGGCTGGCCCGGTTGGCCAGCTACAATGTCCGGGCCAGGACCAGCAAGCTGCCCATCGTTGCCGTTTCCCGGGCGAGCTGCGACCAGCGCAAGGGGCGTTGCGGCAGGGTGGGGCCGGGGGTCTGCGTCCGGCTCTATTCCGAGGAGGATTATCGCAACCGGCCGGAGTACACGCCGCCCGAGATCCTGCGGACCAACCTGGCCGAGGTTATCCTGCGGATGATCAGCCTCAGGCTGGGTGAGCCGGCCAAGTTCCCATTCCTCGACCCACCTTCGGGCCGGGCCATCCAGGACGGCTATGCACTGCTCACCGAGCTTGGAGCCCTGGATCGTCACCGGTGCCTCACCTCGCACGGCAGGCTCATGGCCAGGCTGCCCCTGGACCCGAGGATATCCCGGATGATTATCGAGGCCCGTGACCACAATGCCCTGCGTGAGGTGACGGTTATTGCCGCGGGTTTGAGCATCCAAGACCCGCGCGTCCGGCCCGCGGACAAGGAGGCGGCTGCGGATGCGGCCCATGCCCGCTTTACCAAGACGCCCTCGGATTTCCTTTTCTTTCTCGCCCTCTGGGATGCATACCACTCCACTTTTGATAAGCTGCACAGCCTTTCCAGGATGCGCAAGTTCTGCGTGAGCCATTATCTTTCTTTCCTGCGGATGCGGGAATGGCGCGATATCCACGAGCAGATCTCCCAGGTGCTTGGCGAGGAGCCCGGCTTTGTGATGAACACCCAGCCTGCCTCGCCCGAGGCCATCCATCGGGCGATCCTGAGCGGCAACCTCAGGAATATCGCGGTGAAGAAGGAAAAGAATCTCTATCAGACAGGAGGAGGCAGGGAGGTCATGATCTTTCCCGGCTCCAGCCAATACGGCAAGACCGGGGATTGGCTCATGGCCGCCGAGATGGTGGAGACCTCGCGCCTCTATGCCCGGACCGTGGCTGAGATCAACCCCGAGTGGATCGAGCCCCTGGCCGGGGATTTGTGCCGTTCATCCTACTCCGAACCGCACTGGGAAAAGGGCCGGGGCCAGGTGGTTGCCTTTGCCAAGATCAGCCTCTTCGGGCTGGTTATCGTGCCGAGACGCAAGGTCAACTACGGCCTGATCAAACCGGAGGAGGCGCGGCAGATCTTTATTCAGTCCGCCCTGGTCGAAGGGGAGCTGAAGGGGGAATATCCCTTTCTTGCCGCGAACACCGCGCTGGTTGCCCAGCTTCAGGATATGGAAGACCGGTTGCGGTTGCGCACCATCATGGTGGATGATCAGGCCCTTTTTGCTTTCTACGATACGCGCCTTGCTCCGGAGGTGCGCGACCAGCGCAGCTTGAACCAGTGGCTGAAGGCCCCAGGCTCCCAGGCGCAGCTTACCATGACCGCCGACGATATCCGGCACCAGGTGCCCGAGGCGGCGGCCCTGGAGCAGTTTCCCCTCACCCTGGCCGCGGGTGAGTGTGATCTGGTTCTGTCATACCGGTTCGCCCCCGGCGAGGAGGACGATGGGGTCACAGCCAGGATTCCCCTCAGTTTGGTCCCGCATCTTAGGCCCGAACTTTTTGAGTGGCTGGTGCCTGGCCTGCTTGCCGAAAAGGTGACTTTTCTGCTCAAGGGGCTGCCCAAGGGGCTGCGCAAACAGCTGGTGCCCATCCCCCAGACCGCGGCGGAGATTGTCCGGGATCTGCCCTTTGGCCGGGGTTCCCAGTACCGGGCTCTGGAGC
>JBAZSA010000176.1:0-4464 GCA_041662645.1 Desulfurivibrionaceae bacterium | reverse complement strand
CTTCCTTTTTGCAGGTGGCGTTGAGAACGAGATAGGGATCTATCCCGTTTTTCAGGGAAAACCATTCGGACAGCTCCCGGATGTGGTTTGGATCGTACGGACTCTTACCCGCGGTGTCGATGATGATCAGATCCTTGTCCTGGTGGCGAACGAGGGCTGCCTGCAGATCCCTTTTGCGCAGGGCGATTTCGCAGGGCAAGCGCATGATTTTTGCATAGGTCCGCAGCTGGTCTGTGGCGCCGATCCGGTAACAGTCCATGGAGAGGAGCGCCACCTTCATTCCTTCATGGATGCTGTACCAGGCGGCGATTTTCGCGGCGGTCGTGGTTTTGCCCACCCCGGTGGGGCCGATCAGGGCCACCACGGTGGGCGCCTTGCTGATCCCGATGGAAAGCGGAGTTATCTGCAACTGATCGATGATTTTATCCCGCCATTGGGCAACCTGTTTTGGGTCGGGCCGGTTGGTTTTCTTGGTGGCTTCACCCGAGGCGCGGCTGTCCAGCTCTTCCTTGGCGCAGTATTGACGCCGCAGGAAATTGGCAAAGCGCAGCCTCAGGTCGTTGGCCTCGAAATGGACCTGCGCGGCTTTGGCCCCCTTGGCGCCCTTATCGGCGGGCAGGGCGCGGGAAAGCTCGGCGGCAAGCTTGCTGTCAAAGTCAGCCTGTTTCGGGGCTGTGGGGCGTGGCGCAGTCTTTGCCGGGGCCTGGCGCACGGACTGATAGCCATACCCCACAGCTTTTGGCCGTCGGCCTTCCGTGCCCGTGGCTTCCGGGGGCGGCAGGGTAATCTCCGGCCCCGGGTCGTATTCCATGGCCGCCACCACCTCAATCCTCGGTCCGCCTCTGTTGGCGCCACTTTTTCCCGGGAGGTTCCGGGTCGAGAGAATAACGGCATCCTCCCCAAGTTCTTCCTTGACCATGGCCATGGCGCTATGGGTGTCCGAGGCTTCAAAACGTTTGATTCGCATCGCTGCTCCTCACTCCTCTATTTCTTGGGGTTGAGTTCGATTGTCCCCAGGGATTGCAGTTGGGTCTGCGCGGTCAACTCGTTATGGGAAAGGACCATGACGTGGGGCATGAACCGTTCCATGAGCCGCCGGAAATGGCGGCGGATAATCGGGGCGCAGATGATGATGGGCTGGTAGCCTTCCAGGGAGACCTTCTCCACCATGGTCTTTGCCGAGGCCAGCAACCGTTGGGCCAGGTTCGGCTCCAGGTTGAGAAACACGCCCTGCTCGCTTTTCTGGAGCGATTCGCGGATCAGATCCTCGACCTGGGTGGAAAGGGTGAGGACCGTCAGCGTTCCCTGCTCATCGGTAAAGGAGCTGATAATGGAGCGGGCGAGCTTCTGGCGCACATACTCGGTGAGGATGTCCGGGTCCTTGCCCAGGGGGGCGAAATCGGCCAGGGTCTCGCAGATGGTGAGCAGGTCGCGCAGCGATACCCGCTCCCGCAGGAGATTTTGCAGCACCTTTTGGACCAAGCCCAGGGGCAGCAGGCCGGGCACCAGCTCTTCCACCACCTTGGGGTGGGTCTTGGCCAGATTGTCCAGGAGCTTTTGGGTGTCCTGGCGGCCCAGCAGTTCGTCGGCGTGGGTGCGCAGCACCTCGGTGAGATGGGTGGCGATGACCGTGGAGGGATCAACCACGGTGTAGCCCGCCACCTGGGCCTCGTCCTTTTTTTCCTGGTCAATCCAGAGGGCGGGCAGCTGGAAGGCGGGCTCCATGGTGGGAATCCCCTCGATTTTCCGCTTGGCCACGCCGGAGTCCATGGCCAACAAATGCCCCATCATGATTTCCCCTTTCGCCACCTCCACCCCTTTGAGGAGCAGGACATACTGGTCCGGTTTGAGCTGAAGATTATCGCGCACATGCAGAGGCGGGATAATCATGCCCATGTCCATGGCAAACTGCCTGCGGATGGCCCGGATCCGTTCCAGCAGATCCCCTTCCTGGGCCTCGTCGACCAGGGGAATGAGGCCGTAGCCGACTTCAAGCTGCAACACATCGAGGGGCAACAGGCTTTCCACCGTTTCCGGCGCGCCTGACGGGGCGGTGGCCGCTTTCTTTTCTTTTTCCGCTTCGACTTTTGCCTCTTCCTTGTCGGCTGCGGTTTTATTGAAGGCCATCAGGGAGATGGCGCCCATGCCCGCGCCCAGCAGGATAAAGGGAAGGTGCGGCAACCCAGGCACCAAGCCGAACATGATGATGATTCCGGAAGCAACCGCCAGGGCTTGGGGCTGGTGCCCGAATTGCTTCATGAACTCCTTGCCCATGCTCACGTCGGAGGCGGCCCGGCTGACAATGATACCCGCGGAGGTGGAGATGACCAGGGCCGGAATCTGGGAGACCAGTCCGTCGCCGATGGTGAGCAGGGTATAGGTTTCCGCCGCCTGGGCAGCCTGCATGTTCTGCATGAAGGCGCCGATGAAAAACCCGCCGATGATGTTGATGACCATGATCACCAAGCTGGCCACGGCTTCGCCGCGCACGAACTTGCTGGCGCCGTCCATGGCTCCGTAAAACTCCGACTGGCGGCTGACCTCGGAGCGGCGGCGTTTCGCCTCCGCTTCGTTGATCAGCCCGGCGTTGAGATCCGCGTCAATGGCCATCTGCTTGCCGGGCATGGCGTCCAAGGTGAAGCGGGCCGCCACCTCGGCGATACGGCCGGAGCCCTTGGTGATAACCACGAAATTGATGAGCACCATGATCAGGAAGATGATGATGCCCACGGCGAAGTTGCCGCCCACCACAAAATTGCCGAAGGACTGGATGACGTGTCCCACCGCGCCTTGGCCTTCATGGCCATGGAGCAGGATGAGCCGGGTCGAGGCGATATTGAGCGCCAGCCTGAACAGGGTGGTGATCAGCAGCAGCGAGGGAAAGGAGGAAAAATCCAGCGGATTGGTATTGTACATGCTCATCAGCAGGATGAGCAACCCGATGGTGATGTTGAAGGAAAGCAGCATGTCGAGCAGGAAGGGCGGCAGCGGCACGATCATGACCATGAGAATGGCCACGACCCCGACCGCCACGAAGAGGCCCGACATTTCGAAATTGACTGCGCTCAGCCCTGTTGCGGCGCCGGGGTTATCTGCCATGGCTAAGCGGCTCCGCGGTTGTAAAAGTGACAGGGGCAGATTGAGGCTGCATGTGTAACGTTGCCGTAGTCATCGCAATCAGGCTCGTTTCCGTTTGACGTTGTACACATAGGCCAGAACTTCGGCCACGGTCTGGAACAGGTTTGCCGGGATGGTCTCATTGAGGCCCACGGTTTTGTACAGGGCTTGGGCCAAGGGCTTGTCCTCGACCAGGGGAATGCCATGCTCCTCGGCGATTTCCCGGATCTTCTGGGCGATAACCCCGGCGCCCTTGGCCAGCACCGTGGGCGCGGCCATGGCAAGCGCATCGTAGCGCAGGGCAATGGCCAACCGGGTGGGGTTGGTGATGACCACGTCCGCCTTGGGCACCTCGGCCATCATCCGTTGCCGGGCCATCTGCATCTGGATGGAACGGATACGCCCCTTGATGTGGGGATCCCCTTCGGTCTGTTTTGCTTCGTCCTTGATTTCCTGCTTGGTCATCTTCATTTTTTCCATGAACTGCCAGCGCTGGAAGGCATAGTCCATTGCCGCGAGCACCGCGATGATCAGCGCCGATTTCAGGAAGATCCAGAAGGCAACCCTGCTCATGAAGGCAAGAATGGGCAGGGGTTCCTGATCCATGAGCGGCAGGATGCCTGGCAGCGCCTTCATTACCTCCGTATAGGAAACGTAACCGATGATGAACAATTTGGCCACGGACTTGACCACATTGGCCAGAGCCTGCTTGGAAAAAAGCCGGGCAAAGCCCTGGATCGGGTCGATCTTGTCGAATTTCGGCGCCAGTTTTTCCGTGGTGAACAGAAAGCCGACCTGGGCATAGTTGGAGGCCAGGGCCGCAATGAAGATGGCTCCCATGACCGGCGCGACCAGAACCACGGATTGGAGCATGGATTCCCTGGTAAGCACGGCCATGTTGTCCGGGGTTATCGAAATGGTGTGCAGGTTGCCGAGGTAATACCTGAGCAGGAGAAGGAATTGTCCCAGCATGAAATCGCTTGAATAATACAGGGCGAGCAGCCCGGCGAGCAGGACTGCCGCCGAGGGCACTTCCATGCTCTTGGCGACATCGCCTTTTTTTCTGGCTTCCTGGATGCGGCGGGAGGTGGGGGCCTCGCTTTTTTCCTGGCCGGAGGATTCGTCCGCCATTTGTTAGCCTCCCATGCCCATGGCCAGCCGAGGCAGGAGCCGGGCCAGCATTTCAAAATTCGTGACCATCAGCGGCAACAGATACGTCAGGGACAGTCCGGCAAAAATCAGGCCCACGGCAATGGTGAGCGGCAGGCCGACAATCATGATCGGGATCTGGGGAACGGTTTTGGCGATGATGCCCATAGCCACATGGGTAAAAAACAGGGCGGCGCC
>JBAZSA010000175.1:3676-4485 GCA_041662645.1 Desulfurivibrionaceae bacterium | reverse complement strand
CCGGGAGCCGCCAGTTTTTTAAATCTTCCCGTGCTGTCCGGGATGGGTCGCTTCTTTTCAGCAACCGTTGGCCAACAACGATGTTCAGCCAGACGGTGCAGATGATCGAAGTGAGGAGCAGGGCCGGGAAAAGCCGTGCCACCTGTACTTTGAGCTGGTCAATGAAGGTTTTTATTTCTTCAAGATCACCAGCCGGAAAATGCCCTGAATCGCGGTACAGAGCAAAGGTTGCTTCAAACCCCTTGTCAAGCCCCTGCCGCAGGTCAAGATACGGATTGCTGTTGCTTGCCATGCCAACCAGAAAACCCGCGACGATCCAGACAAGGACGAGATAGCCAACACTCTGCATCCCGGCGCGCTGGGCCGGCTCATTTTCCCTGTCTGCCTTGGCAAGGATAAAGCCAACGGGCAGGAGGGTCAGTGAGAAAAGCAACCCTGGCAGGGTCCCTGCCAGGAAAGTCATGCCGCCTGCAATACAAAGTGTACAGGCAATAATGACCGCCCCCTGTTTCTGGCCATACACGCGCAGGAAGAAGAATGCGGGCAACGGCATCAGGCAGCGGAGCCACTCAAGTCCGGCAACCACGGCCGGGATCGTGAAAACGAGGGCTGTGATAGCGATGGCCCCGAGCATCTCAGCCTGTTTGCTTGTTTCTGCGCGCGAAAACACGATTCCTGGCTGGTTCCTGTTTTACAGCTGGGCCTGCCCGGCATACGGCAGCAGGGCAATCTGGCGCGCACGTTTGATTGCCTCGGTGAGCTGCCTCTGGTGATGGGCGCAGTTGCCATAGATGCGACGCGGGATAATC
>JBAZSA010000175.1:0-3659 GCA_041662645.1 Desulfurivibrionaceae bacterium | reverse complement strand
TTTTGACATCCTTGTAATCTATCATCAGGCTCTTGTCCGTACAGAAACGGCAGACCTTGCGACGGTTGAAAATCTTCTTTTTCTTGATAACCATATTCTTTTCCTCTTTTCTGGTTCGCTATGTGTATAATTTTGCCGCGCTGTGTGCGGAAAAACTATTCAGAGGCTTCGTCGTCTTCAACCGCAGGGGTGGTTGGCTCTACAAACCCTTCCGGCTTGGGGGCATCCGGGGTGAAGACATCCTGGGTTTTTACCGTCATGTATTTCAGGACCCGGTCATCGATCCGGATGAGCCGTTCCATTTCCTTGACGCCATCGGGCAGCCCGGCATATTCGACGTAAAGAAAATCGCCCTGGGTTTCTTTCTTGATGGGATAGGCCAATTTTTTCAGGCCCCACCTGTCGGTTCTTACGATGGATCCG
Source organism: Desulfurivibrionaceae bacterium (assembly GCA_041662645.1). Classification (GTDB taxonomy): domain Bacteria; phylum Desulfobacterota; class Desulfobulbia; order Desulfobulbales; family Desulfurivibrionaceae; genus Thiovibrio. The sequence continues at coordinate 3,236 of JBAZSA010000175.1, read as the reverse complement.
CCGAAACCTTCGATGGTTCCGGTTACCTTCTCGGAAACCGCGGAAAATTCCGTTTCTCCGGCCCCCGGTTTGACAATAACAATTGTCTCGTACCTGCGCATTGATTCCTCCTTGTGGTCGTTTGGCCCTTGCTTTTTGCGTTTCATGCGAAGAGCAAGGAGGTATGTGGGAAAAAATAGTAAAAAAACAATCGCGATTGATAGCAATTAACCATTTGTTTGTCAATCGTTTTCTGGAGGTGGTTCCCGCTTGGCCTTGGTTTGCCGCCAGATTGCCAGGAGGGCATCTGGGGCCAGATCAGCGAAGTGCTTTTCTTGTTCGCCCATAATGGTTTCAAGCATGAGGAAGCGGGAGGTGAATTTGTGTGTCGCCTCATGCAGAGCGTCTTCTGTGTCGATATCCGCCTTTCTTGCGAGAACCGTGAGGGCAAAGAGGAGGTCGCCTAATTCTTCCCTGATCTGTTCGCGTGCCCCTTCGGCAAAAGCGGTCTGCAGTTCCTGGAATTCTTCAGCGGCTTTTCCCATGGCGCCGGAGATGTCCGGCCAGTCAAAGCCCTCCCGTGCGACCCGGTCTGCTACTCGTTGCGCCCTGCGTAAAGCCGGCAGGCTTTTGGGGATGGAGTCCAGAGGGTGTCTGGGTTGCCCCTTCCGTTCGTTTTCCTGGTTTTTTATCGCCTGCCACTGCTGGCGAAGCTCCTGCTCCGAGTCTATGGTTGTATTGCCGAACACATGGGGATGGCGGCGGATCATCTTGGCGGAAATGGAGTCAATTACGTCAGGAAGGGTGAAGAGGTTTTTTTCCTGGTAGAGATTATTGAGGAAAATAACCTGGAAAAGAAGATCTCCTAATTCCTCGCAGATGTGGCTGGGGTTGTCGTCGTTGATGGCCTCGATGAGTTCGTGGGTTTCCTCGACAAGATACTGCTTGAAGGTTTGGGGAGTCTGCTTTTGATCCCAGGGGCATCCGTCTGGAGCCCGGAGGCGGTTGATGATCTCAACGAGGGCAAGGAATTTTTCCGCGGTGCGTGTCATGGGTCTGCCGTTGTTTGAGTTGAAAGGGAAGGCGGGGGCGTGCCGGATGTGGGATGCATATTTTGATGTGTGCCACGTGCCACCCAAAGCGTTTTGTATATACCAGCTCTTGAAATGAAAGAGAAGAAGTCAACGCATGGAGAGCCGTGATACGTGATTAAAAAATGAAGTTGCGGGAAGGCGTGCAACCAGGTGTATTTGTGCATACTGGAGCGGCTGTTTGTGGAAAAATCTTTTTTGGCATCGATTAAAAAAACAGCAGCTGTGTCGGCTACGCCTTGCTAAAAGATGCTTTATTGGATATACATAAAACCTTTGTTGACTAATTTTGTTGTTTTTTCGTTCCATGCAAGGCATGTGAATGAAATGGTATTTGGCGCAGGGGGGGGCCGTGTTTCCAACGGGACCGTTGGGCATGGCATTTTCAGTGGTTTTGAACCTGTGCGAGGTGAGTAGTCATGGCAAAGAAGGTTGTACTTGAAAAACACAAGGATGTGGCGCGGATCGACCAGGAAGACAAGCGGACACACGGCTGGTATGTGCGGGTCCGGTTCCAGGGGACAACGCATTCTAAATTTTTTTCCGATGGCAAATGCGGCGGGCGTTACTCAAGCCTGCTTGCAGCCCTTACCTGGCGGGATGCCATGGAGAAAAAGATAGGGAAAATCCGAACCGACAAACATCTGGTCACGGTGAGCAATACCACCACCGGTGTTGTTGGTGTGCGATTTAATGAAAAGCTCAACCGGTATGAGGTGAGCTGGGTAAATCGTCTTGGCAAGCAGGGCAAGACCTCCGTTTCCGTGAATAAAAACGGAAAGGAGAGGGCGTTTCAAATTGCCTGCGAGATCCGGAAGACAAAGGAAGCGGAGCGGCTCAGCGCCTAACGGACGGTTGGGAAGACCTGTCTTTCGATTACGGTGTGTGGTCCAGTAATGGGCACAGCTCGATCGGGACAGACAGCAAGGCTTGGGCGCCATTTTCTTTCAGCTCGTCCGCGGTGCGAAAACCCCAAAGCGCTCCAATGGCAAACATCTTGGCCGCCCGGGCTGTTTGCATGTCGGTGTTGGTGTCACCCAGATAGAGAAAATCCGCGGGGGCGCGATGCAGCAGGTTGGCGATGCGCAATGCCCCTGCAGGATCGGGTTTTCTGGCGATTGCCTCCCTGGCGCCAGCCACTTCGGCAAAATGCCAGTTTGGCAGAAGTGTCCTGACCACCTCCCGGGTTAATCCATCGGGCTTGTTGGATAGGATTGCCATCTGTATATCCCGGCCTGCCAGCGTATCGAGCAACTCGGCGATACCGGGATATGGCCGTGTCGTGTCTGCCCAGTGCAAACCGTATTCCTGCCGCATCTCCCGTATGCAATCCTGGATAAAATCCTGGCGTCGCTCCTCCGCAGGGAGGGCGCGTTGCACCAAATTGGCCATTCCGTCTCCAACAAAATAGCGGTAGGCTTGTGCCGGATGGGCAGGAAGTCCCTTTCGGGTCAGGACGCGGTTCATCGAATCCGCCAGATCGGCGAGGCTGTCTACGAGTGTACCGTCCAGATCAAAAAGCACACATCTGCGATGAGTCATGGGAGCGGAGGGGGGCGGCTTATTTGGCGGAGGAGGCTTTTGAGCCTGCCAGTGAATCCAGAATCCGCAGGCCAACCCCGAGCCGTGCCCGGAGCAGCGAGGGTTTGGCGGGTTTTACCAGGTAGTCGTCCGCCCCGCCTTCCAGGGCAAGGACTTGTTCCTCAATGGAGCTGCGGGCGCTGAAGATGACCGTGTACACGTATGGCCCATCCGCGCGCATCCGGATACGTTGGCAGACCTGCATGCCGCTGAGCCCCGGGATGTTCCAGTCCAGAATGGCAAGGGTAATGGAGGGGTCCGTTTCAAGGGCGTTCCAGGCGGTGTCGCCATTGTCCGCCTCAATCGGTTCATAGCCCCATTTTACCAGAAAGTTATTCAACCCCTTGCGCACCACGGGGTTATCCTCGGCAACCAGAATCTTGTGGCATTTCGGAGCCTTGGGGATTTGGGCAGCTTCTTGGGGCACTTTTTTTTCCGGCATGATGTGTGCTCGATTGTTGACAGCGTTTGCCTTGGGGAAATAAAGTTTCTATTAAATTGTTACATAAAAAATGGTTGCGGGGCAAGATAAAACCCTGGCGCGCCTCTGTTTGTCGTGATTATGTCGTGATATCAGTTTGTTGC
>JBAZSA010000174.1:0-4496 GCA_041662645.1 Desulfurivibrionaceae bacterium | reverse complement strand
CCCGGCCAGGGGGTTGACCTCGATGAAATTGGGGATGCCGTTGGCGTCGGAGCGCAGGTCGACCCGGCCGCCATCCCGGCAGTCTAAGGCATGCCAGGCGGCCAAGGCGGTTGCCTCCGCCTGCCGGGCTTCCGCATCGTCCACCTTCCGGTACTCCACCAGCTCTTCGCAGAACTCCTTGTTGTGGTACGAATAGACCTCCGGTTCGGAGTTGGGCAGCAGGACCACTTCCATGATGCCGATACTTCGGGCCGCCGGGCCGTTGCCCACGATACCCACGGTGAACTCCCGCCCCGGCAGATAGGCCTCCACCAGCACCGGCTGGTTGTAGGTCGCCAAGAGATCGGCGCAGACCACATGCAGCTCCTCAGCCGTGCTGACTTTCGAGGCCGGGGTTACGCCCTTGCCGGTGCCCTCGGCCACCGGCTTGGCAAAGACCGGATAGGGCAGAGCCACGTCAGCCACATCCCCAAGGCTTTTCACCACACTAAAAGCAGGAGTCGGGATGCCGAGATCCCGGACCACGTGTTTGCTCATCCCCTTGTGCAGGGTCAGACCCAGGACCAGCGGATCGGAAAAGACGTAGGGAATCCGGTGCGCCTCCAGCAAGGCGGGCACCAGGGCTTCCCGGCCAAAACCGTACAAGCCTTCGCAGATATTAAAGACCAGATCCCAGCGTTCGCCAGCCAGAAGCCGGGGCATGAGGCCCATGAAATTGCCGATGGGCACTGTTTCGTGGCCCATGTTTCGCAGGGCGTGGTCAATGGCCGCGATGGTGGATTCCCGGTCGAACTCGGCGGTTTCCTCTTCCCCGTAGCCCGCGGCCAGATAATCGCTGCGCAGGTCGTAGGTCATTCCAATCAGCATGGGAGTTCCTTGTTTTCAGGGTAGTGTTCCCTCACCCCTCGGAGTCTACGCTTACCTGCGGGAGAGGGTTAGGGAGAGGGGGAAATAGCCTTTTCAGCTTGCCCGGCTTGCCGCGCCAATTATATCGGGGTAGCGGTAGATCTTGCCTTCGTAGTTTTGGAGCAAAAGGTCGTTGCCCTCGCGGCCTACCACGGTTTCCGGGATGAGCGGAATCTTGCCGCCGCCGCCCGGCGCGTCGATCACATAGTTGGGCACGGCGTAGCCGGAGGTGTGGCCGCGCAGCCCTTGATACATCTCCAACCCCTTGGAAACCGGGGTGCGGAAATGGGCCGAGCCGATAATGGGATCGCACTGGTACAGGTAATAGGGCTTGACCCGGATCTTGACCAACCCGTGCATGAGTTGCCGCATGGTGTCCAGGGAATCGTTGATCCCGGAGAGGAGCACGGTCTGGCTGCCCAGGGGGATGCCCGCATCGGCGAGCATGGCGCAGGCCCTGGTCGCTTCCTCGGTCAGCTCGTCGGGGTGGGTGCAGTGGATGCTCATCCACAGCGGGTGATGTTTTTTCAGCATACCCACCAACTCCGGGGTGATGCGCTGGGGCAACACCATGGGGGCCTTGGTGCCGATGCGGATCATTTCCACATGCGGGATCTGCCGCAACCGGCCAAGCAGCCAGTCGAGCTGTTCGTCGGGCATGGTCAGCGGGTCGCCGCCGGAAAGGAGCACGTCGCGGATGTCCGGATTGGCCGCGATGTAGGCGATGGCTTTTTGCCAGCGGGCCGGGCTGTGCCCCTTGCGGCGGCCAACCATCCGGGAGCGGGTGCAGTAGCGGCAGTAGCTCGAACAGTAATCGGTGACCAGAAAGAGAACCCGGTCGGGATAGCGGTGCACCAGTCCGGGTACGGGGCTGTGGTTGTCCTCGCCCAGGGGATCGTGTTCCTCGCCCTGGGAAACCAGCATCTCATTGACCGTCGGCACCATGGTTCGCCTCAGTGGCTGCTGCGGATCGTTAGGGGAAATGAGACTGGCGTAATAGGGAGTAATGGCCAAAGGCAGGGTTGCGCCATTGAAGGCCATGGCCTGCCGTTCGCTGTCCGAGAGGTCTATGAGCTTGCCGAGTTTTTTAAGATTGGTGATGCGGTTGCGAAGCTGCCAGTGCCAGTCGTTCCAGTCATCATCTGTAGCGAGGGGGAAATGGCGTTGGCGGAAGGTGAGGGAGGGAGTTTGGCCGGAAAACGGGAAAGCTGGGCTGGGGCAACGCCCAGGAGGCTCCTCTTGCTCCTCAAGGTGGACAACTTTTTGCTGCATCGTTTTTCTCCTTACAGGATGTTCTGTTAACCGCGTAGAAAGATCAAAGAATTTCAAAACGATACCACTGATATCCGCCAGCGGTTCAGCGTGTTTGACTGAACCAGTTTATGCTTATTGCGCGGGCAAGTGTCAAGAAAAAAAGAGGGGAAAATGATTTTTTTAACGCTTTGTTTTTACGTATGTTTTTACAGTTTCCGGATTGGCCGAGGCGTTACCGGCGCGGGGGGATGCGGGTGCTTGTGGTTAACTATATAGAATTATTCGTAATAACCTGGATGGATCCTAGGGGCTGAAGGGCTTGGGCGCATCCCCGCAAAACTGCTGTTGATAGGTGCGGTAGCAGATTTTGCCCACGGTGTCGCCCGAGAGGGGAAGGTCGGTGGCTGCGGGCTCAAGGGGGGCGCGGTGGTCATGTGTTGTTCGGGCAGGCTCGCATTTTGTTCAGGCGTTATTGCGGAGATCTGGACCAGCAAGGGTGGTTAACCGCTCGGTGAGCGTTTTAATGGTGAAGGGTTTTGAAACGTACCCGTCCATGCCAGCGGCCAGGCATTTTTCGCTATACCCTTTCATGGCATGGGCGGTCAGGGCAATTATGGGGATGTGGTGCGGGGTCCCGTGTTCCTGGGCGCGAATTATCCCGGTTGCCTCAAAACCATCCATTTCCGGCATCTGGACATCCATTAGAATCAGGTCGAAATGTTCGGCCCCGTATTTTTCCACGGCTTCCCTGCCATTATTGGCGATAACCACGGAATGCCCTTCTTTTGTGAGCAGGCCGCACGCCACTTTTTGGTTCACGAGATTGTCTTCCGCCAGCAGGATATGGAGTTTCTTTTTCGCCTCCATGGGGGCTTGCGGCGGAGTTGGCGGTTGTTCCGCCCGCACGAAAACTGTGGAGATGCTCTTGAGCAGATCCTTTTGCCGGCAGGGTTTGAGCAAATAGGCATGCACCCCGAGGCGTTTGCTTCTTTCCTTGTCTTCCGGCAGCCCGGCGGAGGTGAGAATGATCACCGGCAGCTGGGCCAGACGGGGGTGCTGCCGGATTTTTTCAATCAGAGTGAAGCCGTCCATGTCCGGCATCTGGATGTCGATAATGGCCAGCGCAAAGGGCGCGGCTGCATCAAGGCGCGCCTGTAAAACTTCCAGCGCCTCCGCGCCGCCGGAAACAGCCTGGGCCTGCATGGCAAGCTGCGCAAGTTTCTGGAGCAGGATCTTTTGGTTGATGGGGTTGTCGTCCACAACCAAAACGGGTTTTCCCGCCAAAAAGGCCGGAGAGGCCTGCGGGACGATATTTTCTCCAGACTGTTTTTGGCAGAGGATGGTGAAGTAAAAGGTGGAACCCTCATTGGGCGTGCTTTTCAGCCAGATACGGCCCCCCATGAGCTGCACAAGGCGGGACGAGATGGAGAGCCCCAGGCCGGTGCCCCCGAATTTTCTGGCCATGGAGCTGTCCACCTGGCTGAAGGCGTCAAAAATTCTTTGCTGGTGATCTTCGGGGATGCCGATGCCATTGTCGGAGACCGCAAAGAGCAGTTCAACCACGCCGTCGTACTCCCCCTTGCGTTCCACGTTTAGGAGGATCTGGCCGGATTCGGTGAATTTGATGCTGTTTCCCAGCAGGTTGGTTAAAATCTGTTGGAGGCGAAAGGCGTCGCCAATAAGCAATTCCGGGACATCCTCCTCGATATGGCACACCAATTCCAGCCTTTTCTCGTGCGCCCTGCCCGCCAACTCCTGCGTTGTCTCCTCGACGGTTTCCCGGAGGTTGAAATCGCTGGAGGTGATGTCCAGCTTGTGCGCCTCGATTTTGGAGAAGTCCAGAATATCGTTGATAACCTGGATGAGGCGGTTGGCAGAAAGGTCAATGGTTTCAAGAAAATCCCGTTGCTCTTCGGTCAGATCAGTTTGCAGGGCCAGTTGGGTCATGCCGATGACCCCGTTCATGGGGGTGCGGATTTCATGGCTCATGTTGGCTAGAAACTCCGATTTTGCCCGGCTTGCCGCCTCCGCGGCCTCTTTAGCCAGAACCAGATCCTTGGTCCGCTCCGCGACCTTTTCCTCAAGGTCGCTGTGTGCCTGGGTTAGGGCGTGATCCCGGATTTCAATCTCGCCGAGCATTTCATTAAAGCCCATGGTCAAGGCGCCGATCTCGTCTTTGTTTTTTACCTGTGCCCGCAGGGAATAATCCTGGTTGCGCGTAATCCCGCGGATGGTTGCGGCAAGCTGTTCAATGGGCTTGGTAAAAACCTGCTGCAATTTTCCCGTGATAAGTCAGACGAGAAAAAAGGTTACTGCCATGACCAGGAGGGCAACCA
>JBAZSA010000173.1:0-4559 GCA_041662645.1 Desulfurivibrionaceae bacterium | reverse complement strand
AGTAGGCACCTATTCGAGCTGTGATGTCAAACGCGGCGTGCACAAGGCGCCGGCCGGCACCGTCGAGGGCTACCTCAATTCGGCCATGGGCATCGAGCGCATCGTCACCAAGGGCGAGCACGACACCCTGAACCCGGCTGGGGTCAATGTCATCCGGGCCTTTCCGGGCACCGGCATCTGTGTCTGGGGGGCGCTCACCACCACCACCGACGCCGAGTGGAAATACGTCAATGTCCGGCGGCTCTTTTTGTTCCTTGAGGAATCCATCGACGAGGGCACCCAGTGGGTGGTGTTCGAGCCCAACGATCCGTCGCTGTGGGGTTCGGTCAACCGGAACATCACCGCCTTCCTGACCAGGGTCTGGCGGGACGGCGCGCTGTTCGGCAAGACGCCGGACGAGGCGTTTTTTGTAAAAATCGACGAAGAAAACAACCCACCCGAGAACCGGGACGCCGGGCAGTTGATCATTGAAGTCGGCGTGGCCCCGGTCAAGCCGGCGGAGTTCGTGATCATCCGGATCCAGCAGAAGACCTTAACCAAATAACCACGCGCTGTTGACGTGAGGAGGAATGAACCATGGCTGACAGAACAGATCCCTATCGCAATTTTAGATTCAAAGTGGAACTCGACGGCATTGAGACCGCCGCTTTTTCCGAAGCGACGGTCCCGGATTCGAGCACCGACGCGGTGGACTACCGGGAAGGAACCGACCCGACCCACCAGCGCAAGCTCTCCGGGCTCACCAAATACGGCAACATCACCCTCAAGAAGGGGATCACCGACAATCTGGATCTCTACGACTGGCGCAAGAGCGTGGAGCAGACAGGCGCCAAGGGAGCGCGGAAAAACATGTCGCTGATTCTGATCGACGAGGAAGGCAACGACAAGGCCCGTTGGAACGTGGTGGAGGCATGGCCCACCAAATACGATCCGTCCGATTTCAGCGCCAAGGGCAACGAGGTGCTCATCGAGACCCTGGAGATCGTCCATGAGGGGATAACCAGGGTCAGTTAACAAGGAGAAGGGATCATGGGTGTTTTACAGACGGAATACGAGTTTACGCTGCCGCTGGGGTATCCCGACGCGGAAGGGACGCTCCACAAGCAGGGCACAATGCGGCTGGCCACCGCCGGGGACGAGATTCTGCCGCTCAAGGACCCGCGGGTGCAGCAGAATCCCGCCTACCTGTCGATCATCCTGCTGTCGAGGGTGGTCACCAGGCTGGGCGATCTGCAGTCGGTCAATCCCAAGGTGGTGGAAGGGCTGTATGCCGCCGACCACAATTTCCTCCAGGAGATGTACAACCGCATTAACCATAACGGCTCCGACAGCATCAGGGCGGTTTGTCCGAAATGCGAAAACGTCTTTGAGATGGAGGCGGGAAGCACGGGGGAATCATAGGCTACCCCCCGGAGCTGATTCACGAGGAGGTAGCCTTTTTAGCGTATCACTTCCACTGGGACTACGACACCCTGATGAATCTGGAGCACCGGGAACGGCGGAAGTGGTGCGAGGAGGTCAGCAGCATTAACAAAAAAATGGGTCCGGGAGAACAGAGCGTGCCGCTGGCGGCCATCTGATAAGGATACTCTATGGCGAATACTCAACAAAGCAGAGGGGTTGATCCGTACCGCGCCTTTCGTTTCAAGGTCGAGTTGGGCGGCATCATTTCGGGAGGGTTTTCCGAGGTGACCGGCCTGGGGGTTGAAACGGAAGTGGAAACGCGCAGGGAGGGAGGGGAAAACCACTACGAGTACAAACTCCCCAAAACCACCAAGTATCCGAACCTTACCCTGAAAAGAGGCATATCCGATGATTCCCTGTGGAATTGGTACAAGGATGTGATCTACGGCAACATAAAGAGGCAGGACATCAGCGTGTGTCTGCTCAATGAAACCGGGGATGAGGTGATGCGCTGGAATTTTCAGGGGGCCTACCCGGTCAAATGGGATGGGCCGACGTTAAGTGCCGCAAGCGCCACTGTGGCGGTGGAGACCCTGACCATCGCACACCATGGGCTGCAGAAGTAACAAGGGCATGGCTTCTCAAGAAAGGAATAAACACTGTGGCTAAACATTTCAAAAGGCAGCGGGTAGCGGCAAGGGGGAAAGGGTGTGGCACGCTGCGCATTGCTGCCGCCGCCTTTGCGGAGAGAATCCGGCGCCGGTACCGGGCCGGACAGCTGGTTCCGCCGCATCTGCTGCTCTTTTATCTTGCCTGGCGCCGGTCCGTGCCAATGGACAGAACCAGGATGGTTCTGGTGGAGAGGAAGGTGCGGGAAGTTCAGTGGCGCTGTGTTTCGGCTTTGCCTCGGCAGGGGCATGGTAAAAATATTCATTCCCTGACCGGCATTCCAGTTGATGATCGCAAGGGTGAATGGAATCCTGGCATGTTGCTTACGCCTTTTGCCAGGCAGGTCTTGCCGTATGATAGCCTGTCATCCAAGTCCCGGCACACGCAAGGCCCGCCAGCCAACTTGGCGTACGCCATGCCGAACGTGGCGTCCATTCCGGGCAGGCTGGTGGGAAAAAGGCCGCCCAGCCAAGTGGCGCTACGTCTTTGCCTGCCGGTTCTACCCGGCCCGGCGTCACAAAGCTGTTTTGCAAAACAGCCGTTGCATATTGGCAGCCGAGCCGTGGCTGGCAGCCTTGCCGCTTCAGCCTTGCCGTTTCATCCAACCCGCAGCCATCGCAGCGGTGAGGCTGGGCACCCCTTTCCAATGAGCCTGGAGCAGATCACGCAAGGCAGGGATGCCATGCTGGTTTGGCAGACGCCCCTGAAGGGGGAAATAGCCGGTGGTTCGCCGCATGCCCTTTCAATTCCCAGGGCAGGCGCCGGGAACACGCTCTTCCTGCAGAAGGAAGTCAGATCGCTTGAGAGAAGGTGCGAGACACGTTTCCCGCAAACGCAACATGTCCATGGGCTGCGGAGTCCGGACGGGCGGGCGGCGACCCGGCAAATGGAGCATCGGCATATGTACGCCTTGCAGCCGCCTGATCACCGCAATGTCCGGCATGGCAGGACACCCAGTGTGTCCGCGGGAAAGGGCAACGGGCACCCGCCAGGCACGGTGGCGCCGTTGGTTCCGGTTTTTCCGCAGCATACGAGGATTCCCGTGGAGAATGCGTTGCCGTGGCAGACACATTCAGAGCCCGGGGGCAGTGACCGTAATACAACCCGCCGGGGTGCGGCAAGCTGGGTGGGGCAAAGAATGCCCGGGCCTGATTCGCCTTCGGTGTCCGCGTATTCCCCAAGTGCCGGATACCGCCAAGCTGTTGGGCAAAAAGGCGCGACGCCTGGTCCGGGAACCAAGATAGTCGTTACTCGGCGGGTCATGCAGCGCGGCGGGTCAGCCGTGATCCGGGAACCAGAAAAGCTGGCCACCTCGACGGACAGCCTGCATTTGCCGGACCGGGCCCCAGGAATCATTTGTAGAAGTCCGTTGCAGCATTTCCCTGTCCGCAACGCCATCATGAGCACGAGGACCGGCACAGCGCAATCCGAGGCTGTCTCAGGATTTTCCACCGTCCTGCAGGAACTCCGCGGGACAAGCAGAAATATTTCAGACCCCAGCCGGAACATGGGTGACGCAACTTCCCTGTTCTACCGGCAACCGGCAGCGATGGCTGCAAGCAACAGCCTGCCGGGGGATTATACGCCCACCGGCGATCATCGGCAACTCACGACGGAATCGCGGCAGAGGTCCGGACAGGACAGCGAGGGAGACCCAGGGGGGCGCAAGGACGCGGCTGCCCTGGCCAGCGCCGTGGAGCAGCACGGCAAGAAAACAGTGCAGGAATATCTGCAAAACTTGCCGCCGCATGAGGTGAGCGCGGTGGCTGAGAAGGTATACGGCCTGATCGAGAAACGGCTCATGGTTGAGCACGACAGGAGGGGGTGGTTCTGATGGCGGTAAAAGCGGAAATCCATCTCCTCGATAAAGAGGGGAAGAATGCGACCAAGAAAATCAAGGTCATGTTCAACCCGGTGGAATACACCTTCTCCGAAGGGGCCGAGGTTGAGAAGAAAAAAACCGGCCAGCTCGAATTCAAGAAGATGAGCAGGAGCGATTTCACCGTCACCCTTTTTTTCGACACCTATGAGGAACAGACGGATGTGCGGAAAAAAACTGTTGAAATCGCCAACCTGATCAAGCCGGTGGTGGAAGGCCAGGAGAAGAAGCGGCCCAACCTCTGTCTCTTTGCCTGGGGAGGATTTGCCTACAAGGGGGTGATCAGCAAGGTCGACCAGAAATTCATCCTTTTTCTCGATTCCGGTATTCCGGTGCGGGCGGAAGTCACCGTCACCTTCAAGTGCTACGAATCGGATGAGGAACTGGAAAAGAAGCTGGGCACCGATGCCTGCCGCAAACTGTGGACGGTGAAGACCGGCGACCGGCTGGACCTCATCGCCCATTTTGCCCTGCGGGATGTGAACCAGTGGCGTCGGATCGCCGAACTCAACAAGATCGTCGATCCCCTCATGTTTCCGGAGCAGAGCGACCTCGGGACGACCATCGTCATTCCGGACATTTATTGATTGCACAAGGGGCGGCAATT
>JBAZSA010000172.1:0-4628 GCA_041662645.1 Desulfurivibrionaceae bacterium | reverse complement strand
ATGGAGAGCGTTTGCCTTTTGAAAAAAGGGAGATGCAAAGATGGCAATTGTAATTTTTTGAAACCGGATTTGCCCATGAGCGCTCCGTGACCAAGATTTTCTAGCTGTGCATATCCGCCGACCGATATCGGTTCTCCTGCGGAATACTTTCTAACTGCGCATGGTGATTATAATTTTCATCTATCTTGTTGCATTAGAGACACAAAAAAAACATGGTGTCAAGAATAAAGTATATGGCGGATCGTGGGGTTTTCTCATAAAAATTGAATAGTTGAACCGGAGAGCAGGGAGAGTGTCGGCAAAAAAAACTTAAAAATATCGATATGTTGTGTTTTTCATAAATATCTGCCACTACATATGGGTCCTACTTCCGGGAATAATTCAGAATTATAAAGGGATGGAATTTAGGGATTTTTTAGCCAGAAAAATTCCGCCCCTTGTATTTATTTCACTCTTCGCTTATTTTGTGGCCACCTTTCCGGGTGACGGCCCCGGCCCTCGGCCGACTTTTGTATTTCCTGGATGAACAGATTGCGAAACGAGGATCACGCGTGCTGAAGAAAACTTCTGGCAAAGCCATGGGAAAATCGATTGTGCGTGAATATGCCGAGGCAATCATTATTGCCTTGCTGCTCGCCTTTTTTATCAGGACGTTTGTTGTGCAGGCGTTCAAAATTCCTTCCGGTTCCATGATCCCCACTCTGCTGGTTGGCGATCATATTCTGGTCAACAAATTTGGCTATGGTGTGAAAAATCCTCTGAACGGGGCCACCTGGATTAGCGTGGGAGATCCCCGGCGGCATGATGTTATTGTGTTCAAGTATCCGCAAAATCCTTCCCAGGATTTTATCAAACGGGTTGTGGGGGTTGCCGGAGACCGGATTGAAATTGTGCGGAAAAAAGTGTTTGTCAACGGTGAGCCTTTCGTCGAGCCAAACGCCGTGAATCTGGATACGGAGGTTCTTCCGTCCCCCAGGGACAATATGGAGCCAATCACCGTGCCGCCCGGCTCCGTTTTTGTCATGGGGGATAATCGTGACAACAGCCATGACAGCCGATTTTGGGGATTTGTTGATCTCAAAGCCATCCGGGGCAAGGCTTTCATGCTGTACTGGTCGTGGGACAGCGAGAATTTTTCGGTGCGCTGGAACCGGCTCGGCAAAATAATTCCTTAAACCGCTTGTTGACGGACGGCGTGAGGAGCTGTAACGGAAGGAATGGTATATATAGTTATTTCTCCCGGCTCCTAAAAAAGTTCTGGACCAAAGGCGACCGTTTTTTCTATTCTGAATTGATGCGGCGTTATTCCCCATAATTTCGGCGCCGGATATTCTCTCCGGTCGCGCTGACATTCTCACGGAAAGAATCGTATGGACCCCGAGTACCGATTCAGTCACAAACATGTCCTTGGGCTTGCCGATTTTTCCGTGGAAGATATTCAGGCTGTTTTGCAAACCGCGGAATCGTTCAAGGAAATTTCTTCACGGGCCATAAAAAAAGTCCCGACCCTCCGCGGCAAAACCATCATCAATTTTTTCTTTGAGCCAAGCAACAGGACCCGTCTTTCCTTTGAGGTTGCCGCAAAACGTATGAGCGCGGACACCTTTAATATCTCCAACTCGGGCAGCAGCACGGTAAAGGGGGAAACCCTCATTGACACCGCGCGCAATCTTGCCGCCATGAATCCGGATTGCATCATTCTCAGGCACCCGCAGTCCGGGGCTGCCCGCCTCCTGGCCGATCATGTCAACGTTTCCGTGATCAATGCTGGAGACGGGGCGCACGAGCATCCAAGCCAGGGGCTCCTCGACCTGATGACGGTCCGGGAGGCCAAGGGGGGGATCGCGGGGCTTAAAATCGCCATTATCGGCGATATTGCCCATAGCCGGGTGGCGCACTCAAACATCATCGGCTTTTCCAAGATGGGGGCCTCCGTGACGGTGAGCGGTCCGGCGACGTTGATTCCCCCCGGCATTGAGGAGTTGGGCGCCCAGGTTAGCCGGAGCGTGATGGAGGCGGTTGATGGGGCCGATGTGATCATGGCCCTGCGGATTCAAAAAGAGCGCCAACAAGATCCGTTGTTTCCGACCCTGCGCGAGTATGCGAAGTTTTTCGGCATCTCGCCAAAAGTGGTGGACGCAGCCAAGCCCGATGCGATTATCATGCATCCCGGCCCGATAAACCGGGGGGTTGAACTCGATCCGAAACTTGCCGATGGCAGCCGTTCGGTGATCCTGGAGCAGGTTACCAACGGGGTGGCTGTGCGGATGGCTTTGATTTATCTGATCATGGGAGGCGATTAGCATGCCCGGAAGTATTCTCTTAAAGAATGGGCGCGTGATTGATCCGGTGAACGGAATCGATCAGATCCAAGATGTGCTGATCGCAGAGGGCATGATACGTGCGGTTTCCCAGCCAGGCTCTCTTCCCGAACAGGGAGGAGTTGTTTACGATTTGCAGGGGAAATGGGTGGTGCCGGGGCTGATCGACATGCACGTACATCTGCGCGAACCAGGTCAGGAGTACAAGGAAACCATCGAAACCGGAACCCGCGCCGCCGCGGGCGGTGGGTTTACCGCCGTGGCCGCCATGCCGAACACCAAACCGGTCAACGATAATCAGACTGTGACTGTATTCATTCTGGCAAAGGCGGCGGAAGCCGGTTTTGCCAGGGTCTATCCCGTGGGCGCGATCAGCAGCGGGAGTACCGGGGAACATCTCGCCGAGTTCGGCGAACTGCGCCAAGCCGGGGCCGTTGCCGTAAGCGATGATGGGGTGCCGGTGGGCAACAGTCAGCTCATGCGCCGGGCCCTTGAGTATGCGGGCAATCACGATTTGCTGGTTATCTCCCATGCTGAGGAGATGACGCTCAGTCACGGTGGCGCGATGAACGATGGCGCGCTGGCCACCCGTCTCGGGTTGCGGGGTATCCCCCATGTGGCTGAGGAGATCATGGTGTATCGCGATTTGGCCCTGGCTGAATTTACCGGTCGGCCCATCCATATCGCCCACGTCAGCACGCGGGAGTCGCTGTCTCTGATCCGGAGGGCCAAGGAAAAAGGGGTGGCAGTGACAGCGGAAACAGCGCCGCATTATTTCACCCTCACCGAGAAAGCGGTGGATGGGTATAACACCCTGGCGAAGATGAATCCCCCCTTGCGCACTGAGGCGGATGTGGCTGCGGTGTGTGAGGCATTGCGGGACGGAACCCTCGACGCCATTGCCACGGATCATGCGCCGCATGGCGAGCTTGACAAGGACAGGGAGTTTGATCTGGCGGCCAACGGCATCATCGGCCTGGAAACAGCGGTGCCCTTAACCTTGCAACTTGTCCGGGAGAATCAGCTCGATGCCCGGAGGATGGTGGAGCTGCTTTCGGTGAATCCGGCACGGATCCTCGGGGTGCCAGGCGGGACGCTTTCGGTGGGCGCACCGGCGGATATTACGGTGATTGACCCGGAGAAGCGGTTTGTGTTTACAAAGGAGTCCATTCTCTCCAAGAGCAGGAATTCTCCGTTTCTTGGCTGGGAGTTACAGGGGAAGGCCGTGTTGACCATCATGGACGGCAGGATAACCTGGCAGGAAAACGGTTTCAGCTCTTGATATCCAGCAGGCTCCCAAGCATTTCATCCTCGATTTGCACGGTTTTCAGGTTGGCCTGAAAAAAACGGCGGCTCAACATCATATTGGGCAGCTCTTCGCTGAGCTCCACGTTTGATTTTTCAACCAGGGTTTCTCCCGCGGGTGTCTGTTCGTACACCATGGGCCCAGGCGTCTCGATTTTCTGCACCACAGCTTGTATGCCTTGCGGTTCCTGTTCGTGCAGGGTAACCCGTGTTTTTTTGTAGCCATCGGTGTTGACGTTGGCCACGTTATTGGCATTTGATTCAATCTTTTTCTGGATGGCGGTTAGGCCGGAAAGTGCTGAATGGATGCCGGAAATCATGGTTTTTCCTCCTGGGTTTTTACGTAAAATCTCCCTTATCATATTTCCTTATCGGTCTGTTTGGCAAGCAGCTTTATTTATTTTGTCGCTGGCAATGGGACGTCTTTGCAGGTATATCTGAGAGGAACACGGCAGGTGCGCGTCGCCTTGCTTTCTCTGATTACGACGAGGGTTGTTATGCCTTTTTATACCGTCCAGGATGCGGCCCGTTTTTTTCTCAATCCGCTTTTCCCTGTATTTTTTATCGGCTTGGTTCTGCTGCTCAAGAAGGAGCGGACACGCCTGAGCCTGTTGCTGCTCCTGGTTTATCTCTATGGGGTCAGCATTCCTTTTACTTCACAGGTTGTCATGGCCAGATGGTCGGTGGCGGATACGGTGGACCGGCATAACCGGTATGATGCCGCCGTGGTGCCGGGCGGGATGGTGGATTATAAATGGTATGTGAAGCATGCGGCGGAGAACGAAGAAGAGATATTCAAATATGTGTCCGACTACCAGCAGCTGGGGCAGAGTTCAGCGCGGATACTCATGGGGGCTGCGGCGATAAAAAGCGGCCTGGCTGACACCTTGCTTCTCAGTGATGTGAGTATCAAGGGTGTGCATGAGACCAGAATCCTCCTTAATCTTTTGGAAAGGCAGGGCATTGACCCCCAAAAGATCGCGGTCCACGGCAAGGTCTACA
>JBAZSA010000171.1:0-4647 GCA_041662645.1 Desulfurivibrionaceae bacterium | reverse complement strand
GTGAAGACCCCTGCATCGGTTTTGGAGGATTCAAACCGCAGGAGCTTGGCCGCTTCCTCGCGGTAGGCAAAGTCCGAGATCACCCCTTCCTTGATGAACATGCCGAAGTTCTTCCAGAACTCGGTGTATTTTTCCGGCTCGCTCTTGGCCAGCTCTTCCAGGAACTTGAGCACCCGCTTAGTCACCACCTTGTTGATCTTGGCGACCAGGGCGCTGTCCTGCAAGGCTTGGCGGGAGATATTGAGCGGCAGGTCCTCGCTGTCGATGACCCCGCGCAAAAAGCGGAGCCATTCCGGGAGGATGGTCTTGCTGTGCTGCTCGATCAGCACCCGCTGGCAGTAGAGGTTGACCCCAGGCTCCATACGGCCGAAACCCATGGCCTCGAAATTCTCCTTGGGGATGAAGAGCATGGTCTTGATGGCCAGGGGGGCGTCCGCGGAAAAATGGAGCCGGGTCAGGGGCTCGTCATAGGCATTGGCGATGAATTTGTAAAACTCGGTGTATGCCTCCTCGCTGACCTCGCTCTTGCCCAGGGTCCAGATGGCCTGCACCGTGTTGATTGCCTCGCCCTTGAGCTTGATGGGGAAGGGGACAAAGCTGGAGTACTGCTTGATGATTCTCCGGATGGTAGCCTCGTTGGCATACTCCTTGGCCTCGCCGGTGAGTTCCAGGGTGATGCTGGTGCCGCGCCGGATGCCGGGGCACATGGCGATGGTGAAGGTGCCGCCGCCGTCGGAGACCCACTCGTGGCCCATGTCGTCCATGCGGAAGGAGCGCGATTTGACGCTGACCTTTTTGGCCACCATGAAGGCGGCATAAAAACCCACGCCGAACTGGCCGATGAGGTTCACATCCTTGCGGTCGGTTTCGGAAAGCTTGCTGAAAAAGGTCTTGGAGCCGGAATGGGCGATGGTGCCCAGGTTGGCCTCCAGCTCGCCCCGGTCCATGCCGATGCCGGAATCGGTGATGGTGATGGTGTTGGCCTGCTCGTCAAAGTCGATGGTGATTTCCAGAGGCACATGGCTGTCGAAGACCTCCTGTTCCACCACGCTCTGGTGCCTAAATTTTTCCAGGGCGTCCGCGGCATTGGAGATCAGTTCGCGCAGGAAAATCTCTTTTTCCGTGTAGAGCGAATGGATCACGATATCGAGCATCTTTTTTACTTCGGCCTGAAACTCCTTGGTCTCTGTCTGGCTGGCGCTTTTCTCGGGGCTCATTGTTTCTCTCTTTAGAATTTGTTTCGTTGGGGCGTAGCAGGTGCTTGGACCTGTGGACCGGAATGGTTCTTTTTTTGCCGAGACGGCAATGTGGCTCAAAAAATAATCATCCCCAAGGCCCTGTCAAGCTGCGCCGGGTTGCGGTTCGTAACGGGCAGCGCCGGGGTAATTTTGTAACACCTCCTAAATATTTACAACCGCGCCTGAATATGTGATAATCCAGCCGCTGGGGTCGTGTTGTCAGGTGCCCAATTCCTCTTAAAACACGGGAAAAGCCATGATCGATGTAGCCGCGGAATATGTCAGGGATGTGGAAAAGATAGCCCCGTGTCCGGAGGTGGCGCTGGATGTATTGTCCATGGCCCACGCGCCGGATTGTTCCATCCCCAAGCTGTCGGAAAAGATAGAGCAGGACCCCGGGCTTACCGCCAACATGCTGCAGATGGCCAACTCGGCCTACTTCGGCCACATGAAGAAAATCACCTCGGTCAAGGACATCATCGTCCGCATGGGGGTGGACGCGGTCAAGATCATCTCCATCACCAGCGCTTCGGTGGGGCTGCTCAGATCGCCGCAGGCGGCCTATGCCCTGGGGAGGGGTGAACTCTGGAGCCACTCTTTCGCCGTGGCCATCCTGGCAAACATCATTGCCCGTTACGCCAAGGCCAGGGACACCGCAGCCATTTACACCGCAGGGCTCCTCCATGACGTGGGCAAGGTGATCCTCGACCGGCCCCTGCAACTGGAGAGCTACAACCGCAATGAACACGACGAACAGGTGGACCTGTTGACCGTAGAGCGGAGCCTGCTGCATACGGATCACGCCGAGGTGGGCATGGCCTTGCTGGAAAAATGGGGCTTGCCCGAGGCGGTTTCCGTTCCGGTCGGCTTGCACCATGACATGGCCCGGCCCCAGTCAAAAAGGCTGGGGTCCAAGATCATCTATCTGGCCGACCAGCTGGTGCATCTTACCGAATACGATGCAGGCAGCGCCGGGGATTTCTTTTTTGACGTGCTGGCCTATGAACGCCTGAAAGAGGAGCTGCCCGAGGTGCCGAACTTTGAAAGCAACATGCGGTTGATCATCGAAGAGTTTGTCGATAAATATCATGATGCCGTCGTCGTGTTCAGCCTGTAGTCTGGCGCAGGCCCTCTTTCCCCATGCTCTATTATTGCATCACCGGCGCCCTGCTCGGGCTCGGCGCCGGCCTTTCACCTGGTCCGCTCCTGACCCTGGTCATCTCTGAATCCCTGCGCCGCGGAACAGCTGCCGGACTCAGGGTGGCCTTGGCCCCCCTGGTCAGTGATCTGCCCATCATCGCCCTGGTCCTGCTGGGTTTGGGGCGCGTTGCGCAGGCCAGAATGCTGCCCGGCATTCTCTCCTTGGCCGGCGGGGCAATGGTGATCTGGATGGGGCTGGGCGAATTGCGCAGTGCCGGGGCGGGGGCGGTGGTTGCCGAAGGCGGGACGGAGTCGCACCCGCTCCGCCGAGGGGTGCTGGTAAACATCCTTAGCCCCTATCCCTATCTTTTCTGGCTGGGCGTGGGCGGCCCCATGCTCTTCAAGGCCTGGGGCCAGAGCCCGGTCGCACCCCTGGCTTTTCTGGGAACTTTTTATCTGTTGCTGGTGGGGAGCAAGGTGCTGCTTGCCTGCGCGGCCGGACGGCTGACGTTCTTGAGCAGCGCGGCCTACCGGAATATCCTGCGGGCCCTCGGCCTCCTGCTCTGCCTTTTTGGCCTTTCCCTTCTCTACGAAGGGCTTACCCTCTGCGGCATCAGCTCTTAAGCAGCCTCGCCGATCAGCACCGCCTCCTGGGTATGCATGAGGCAGTCGATGTCCAACAGGATGGTTACGCCCTCGGCGAGTTTGGCCATGCCCAGCAGGCACTGGCTGTCAATGGCAGTGCCGAATTGGGGGGGATTTTCCACCTCCTGCTCCTTGATGAAGACCACCTCGGACACCGCATCGACAATGACGCCGATGAGCCGGGAGCCGGTAAGGCCGGAAACCTCCACCACGATGATGCAGGTGCGGTCGTCGTACTCGGCGCTCTCCATGCCGAACTTGCTCCGCATGTCCAGGACCGGGATAACCTTGTCCCGGAGATTGATGACCCCTTTGAAAAACGGCGGCATCTGCGGCAGCTCGTGGATGGTCATCAGGCCGATGATCTCCCGGACATCGAGGATGCCCAGACCGTAGCGTTCCTTGCCCAGGGTGAAGATCAGGTACTTGCCCTCGCGGGAGACAAGGGACTGGTCGATGCCCAGTTTTTGGGCCGCACCACGGGGCGGGGCTGTTTCCTGGCTTGCCCCCGCCGCAGTCTGCGGATGCTTGCAGGCGATATCGGCAAAACGGGTATCGATAAACTCGGCAAGATCGATGCGCCGCCCGATCTCCATCTTGCTGCTCATGTAGTCCTGGATGGTTTCCAGATCTTCCTTTACCGGATAGAGGTTGTCCGTGGTAATCCCTTGGGGGTCGGAGAGCACGGTGCGGAGCAGACCGGGTTCGAGACCGATTTTTTTCTGCGGGTCGAGAAAGGCCACGGCGATCTCCGCCGCCTCATCGACATGGTCGCGGATATGGATGCCGGATTCCACCAGCATGGTGGTGAATTCCTGCACCGCCTCCGGGTATTTTTGGATGATCTCATCCCGGAAGACCACCACGCAGCAGGGGTGATCCTGCCAGACCTCGCTGGAGAGGAACTGACGCTCGGCAATGCCCGCGGTAATGGCCCGGGAGCCGATGGGTTCGGCCACCAGAAAACCGCTGGCTTCGGGATTTTCTTTTAAAAACTCCGGCATGGCCACCGGCGGCACCACGTCAAAAAGGACGTTGACCGCCTCCTTGCCCGCCACCCCTGGCCGCAAGCCCATCTGGGTGAAGTACATGTGGGCGAGCATGTTGTGGATCGACATCTTGTGCGGAATATAGAAGGTCTTGTGCTTGAAGAACTGCTGGTACGGCTTGACATACTTGCCGGTCTTGTTGCGCACGCAGATGCTGCCGTTGCGGTGAGCGAAAAGCACCAGCTTGATGGGCACCCCGTAGCTGAACAGATCCATGGCCATGGGCGCCAGGATAAAGGCCCCGTCCACCTCGCCGTTTTCCAGGGCGTTCTGCACCGGGTTCCAGCCCGGCATGCAGAGAGTGTCCAGGCTGAAATGCTGCGGTGTTTTCTGGCCCGAGGTCACTTGGTGCTTAAGGACTCCCAGGGCCAGATGGTCGGTGATCTGGATATGGGCCATCTTGAGCTTGACCTTGCCCTCGGCGCTCATCTTGGGGCCTTCCTCTTTCTTGGGGGCGGCAACCTGTTTCAGGCCAAAGGCTTCCTCGATGAGGACCTTGAGCTCGTCCGGGGTAAAGGGCTTGGCCACCACGCCGTTGGCCCCGGCCTCCTTGGCCTTGGCCACATAGGCCTTGA
>JBAZSA010000170.1:0-4681 GCA_041662645.1 Desulfurivibrionaceae bacterium | reverse complement strand
CTGGTGACAATCCACTCCCAGCTGCCGACATTATCGTAGCGGACATGGGCGGCAAGCTTGAGAGAGTATTCAACGACCTTGTCCAAAACCTCTTGGCCGTTAAAATCGTAGCTAAAACAGGAATTGTCGAATCCGGGCGCAGCCTCCAGCCGTTTCTGGCGGCCGGTACTCTGGATGGTGCAGTTCCGGGTGCCGAAATGGACCCGCTCGCCGTGCCGGCTGCACACCAGCTGCACCTCGAGATGGTTGAAGTCGCGGATTCGCTGCTCGATGAGCACCCCGCCGTCGCCGAACTGCCGCTTGGCATAGTTCTGGACCTGGCGGTAAATGCGGCGGAACTGCTCGATCTGATAGACCTCTTCGATACCCATGCCGCCGCCGCCAGCTGCAGCCTTGACCAGGATGGACGGATTCTTGACCTTCTGGCTGTCCTGGGTTTCGAGAAGATGGAGGGCGATGTCCTCGGCCTCCATCTCGTTATAGATGGGGCCGTCGGTACCTGGAATGGTCGGGATACCAAGCCTGTTGGCGACCCGCTTGGTATTGATCTTGTCGCCAAGATCCTTGACCACTTCCCATTTCGGGCCGATGAAGGTCAGGGGCCGGTTGCGGATCGTGACCCTGCGGGCAAAGCGGAAGTCCTCGGAGAAAAAGCCGTAGCCGGGATGGATGGCCGTGCAATTGGTGTGATCCGCCACGGAAAGGATATCATTGGGATCGGTATAAGCCGATACGCGCCAGGCCCGGCGGACATTGCTCTGGCTGTCCAGGTTGCGGCGCACATGCTCGGATTCCTCATCCGCCGCAGTGTAGATCACGGTATAATCAAGGCCCAGGTCTTTACAGGCCTCCATGATCCGCAGGGCAATCTCGCCCCGATTTGCAATCAAAACCTTGTCTTTCAAGCGAACCCTCGATATCGGTTGCGGGGCAGGCTGCACCTTTCACCATTTCCCCATAAAACAAAAAGGAAAAAGAGAACGATCACTTCGCCGTTTCCGTCGTTTCCATTTTTTTAGTTTTTACTAATTTTCAGGGCAAATGAAAAGGATGAATTCCGATGGTCTCATAACAATGGGGAAAGCTCCGGCAGGACACTGGGCTTGTTGCGGCTGCCTCAATTCTCCCCCCGGAGAAAAAGCCCTCCATCTCGTGAAGCGCAATCTGTTGAAACAGCATGGTGTTCTATGGTATAGTGAACCTGTTTTTGAATTCCTTGCCATGGAACACATGCTTTCCATGGCGTGAAGTGTGGCTCTTATACCGATTTTAAAGATAAACGTCAATTTTTTTTCTTGACACCCCTGGCTATTTCCTTTAGCCAATGGGTGTTGCAGCCTATTCCATAAATTTTTTCCACAGGGCGGCACCGCCCCTCGTTCACCATCACCGGTGCGCCAGGGCCGCTGTCATTCCCCATAGGACTCTTACCCCCGCATGGACACATCCGCCCCGGACACCGGCGACTCGCCTTTCAAGCGCATCCTCAATTTTTTCGGCATCAACCGCGCACCAGACACCACCGAAGACATTGAACAAGAAATACAGGAACTCCTCGATGGTGGCGAAGAGCAGGGGTTGATCACCCGCGAGGAAGGGGAGATGATCAGCTCCATCCTGGAGTTCAGGGACACCCTGGTCCGCGAGATCATGACCCCCCGAAGCGACATGGTCAGCGCCGAGGCCAAGGTCTCGGCCGCCGATCTTATCCAGTTGATCACCGACGAAGGGTATACCAGAATCCCCATCTACCAGGATTCTCCGGACAATATCATCGGCATCCTCCATGCCAAGGATCTGCTGCCCTTCTGTCTCAAGGGCGCTACCATGCCCGCGGCATCGGAGCTGGTCAAACCAGCCTTTTTCGTGCTCGACACCCGCAAGATCGTCAACCTGCTCAAGGATTTCCAGAGCCAGAAAGGCCATCTTGCCATCGTCACCGATGAATTCGGCAGCGTGCGCGGCCTGGTGACCCTGGAAGACGTGCTGGAGGAAATCGTCGGCGAGATCCGCGACGAGTATGACAAGGCGGAAAAACGCTGGAAGGTGGTGAACGAACACATGCTCCTCACCGATGCCAAGGTCAACCTTGAGGAGGTGGAGGAGTTTTTCGGCATTACCCTGCCGGAAGGCCCCTACGAATCGGTGGGCGGTCTGATGATCCACCAGCTGGACCGGGTGCCGCCGGTGGGAGCCACCATGCTCATCAACTCCCTGGTCTTTGAGGTGGTTTCCGCCGACCGGCGGCGCATCCACACCGTAAAAATCCAGAAAAAACTCGACTGATGGATCGCCTTTCCCCAGGCTCCGGAAGCCAAGGCCATTTCGGCAGGGGTGCGCTGCTGGCGTTGTTGACCAGCACCCTGTTATTGTCTGCCTCGCCGGGAGCCCTGGCCCTGCCCCAGCTTGCCTGGCTGGCGCTGGTCCCCCTTTTCTGGAGCTTCGACAATCAAACGCCCCGCCGCGCCGCCCTGCTCGGTCTCATCTGCGGTCTGGCCTATTATCTGCCCCTCTTATACTGGATCATCATTGTCCTGGCCACCTATGGCCAGGTGTCTGTGCCCGTCGCGGTGCTGGCCCTGGTCTTTCTTGCCCTGTACATGAGCTGCTACTTGGCCGCCTTCGCCTTTCTCTGCGCCAAAACAAGGCCGCGCCTTTCTCTGCTCGTTTTCGCTCCGGCCTGCTGGGTGGCGCTGGACCTGATCCGAGGGATGCTGTTCACCGGCTTTCCCTGGATGGATTTGGCCTACACCCAGTACAATCTGCCCCAGATCATCCAGGTTGCCGACCTGGCAGGCCATCATGGCCTCACCTTTCTCCTGGTCCTGGCAAACGTGCTGATCTTTATCTTTGCCGCCTCGCTCGTCCGGCGCAAGGCAACAAGCTCCCCGGCCATTATCGCTGTTGCCGCAGTCCTGTTGCTGACGGCTGCGGGCTACAGCCTCTGGCGGATGCAAACCATGCCTGCCACCATCGCCCAGGCGGAGCAGATGGAGGTGGCGGTGGCCCAGGGCAATATCCCCCAGGATCAAAAATGGCAGCCTGCTTTTCAGCGGGAAACCATTGACACCTACCTCCGGTTAAGCCAAGAGACGTTCGCCGCTAAAAAGCCGCAGCTCATTGTCTGGCCGGAAACCGCCCTGCCGTTTTACCCCTACGAGCACCCGCTTTTTCTGAGATTGCACAGCGAACTCACCCGGCCGCATCAAACATATCTGCTCACCGGCGCGCCCCACCGGGAAAAGCTCTCGCCCGACGAGCCGCTCACCTATGCCAACAGCGCCTTTCTGCTCTCCCCGGACGGACTGGTCGCCGGCCGTTACGACAAGCAGCATCTGGTGCCCTTTGGCGAGTATATTCCCTTGCGCTGGCTGTTGGGCTTTGCCTCGCCGCTGGTGGAAACCCTGGGCGCCTTTACCCCTGGCCACAGCAACACGCCCTTAACTTGCCGGAACAGCCGGATCGGGGTCTTGATCTGCTTTGAAAGCATTTTTGCGGAAATTTCCCGAAAGCAGGCGGAGGCAGGGGCAAATCTGCTGGTCACCCTCACCAACGACGCCTGGTTCGGCAGGTCGAGCGCCCCGTGGCAGCATCTGGCCATGGGGGTATTCCGGGCGGTGGAGACCAGAAAAACCCTGATCCGCGCTGCCAACACCGGGATCAGCGCCTTCATCGACCCCATGGGCCGGATTGAGGGAGCCTCACCCCTGTTTGCCGAATACGCCCGCAGCCAACCGGCACCTCTGGTCAACGGCTTGACCTGTTTTGTCCGCTGGGGATATCTTTTCCCGTGGTTTTGCTTACTCCTGACCCTGGCGGGTGCAGGAGTAAGCAGGCGCAAGGTATGATTCTTACCCCTTTAGCCTTTCACCTTTAACCTTTTATTTTCAGGAGAACACACCATGTCTGCCGAACTCAAACAGAAGATTCAAGATCTCAAGGGGCGCCTCATCTCCCTGAAGGAGCATCTTTGAGGTAGATCACAAGAGAGAACGATTGCAGGAGCTGGAGCAGATGACCCTGGCCCCGGCCTTCTGGGACAACCAGGAAAACGCCCAAAAGGTGCAGCGGGAGCAGGGCGCAATCCAAAATATTGTTGAAGAATGGGACAGTTGCCAGACAGAGCTTGACGAGGCGGAGCTTCTGCTCGAAATGGGCATGAGCGAAGGCGACGAGGATACTCTCAAGGAGGTTGACCAGTCGTTGGACGCGCTGCTTGAGCGGGTCGGAACCGTTGAGCTTGAGTGCATGTTCACCGGCGAGCACGACGCCAGCAATGCCATGCTCACCATCCACGCGGGCGCGGGCGGCACCGAGGCCCAGGACTGGGTGAGCATCCTCCTGCGCATGTACCTGCGCTGGGCCGAGGCCAAGAAATTCCCCACCGAGATGCTCGACCTGCAACCCGGCGACGAGGCCGGGGTCAAGAGCGCGACTATTATGATCACCGGGCACAACGCCTATGGCTTGCTGCGCTCGGAGATGGGCATCCACCGGCTGGTGCGGATCTCTCCCTTTGATGCCAGCGGCAGGCGGCATACCTCCTTTGCCTCGGTATTCGTCTTTCCGGAACTGGACGACGACATCCAGGTGGACATCAACGACAAGGATCTGCGCATCGACACCTACCGGGCCAGCGGGGCAGGCGGCCAGCACGTCAACAAGACCAGCTCGGCCATCC
>JBAZSA010000169.1:293-4713 GCA_041662645.1 Desulfurivibrionaceae bacterium | reverse complement strand
TGGTAATGCCGGATTTCCCGGATTTCAACGAAGCGACCATTGCCGCCATTGCGACGCCGCCCGGCGCCGGCGGCATCGGCATCATCCGGGTGAGCGGCCCTCAAGCCCACGCCATCCTCCAGCAGCTGTTCCAACCGAAAAATTTCCCCCCCACATTCATCAGTCACCGGCTCTATTTCGGCGCCATTGTCCACCCCCAAACCCACGCGGCCATTGACGAGGTTCTCGCCGTTTATATGCGGGCGCCGCAGACCTACACCCGGGAAGATGTGGTGGAAATCCACGGTCACGGCAGCTATCTGCTGCTGCAGGAAATCCTGGCCCAGATCGTTACCTTTCCGGGTACCCGTCTGGCTGAGCCCGGGGAATTCACCAAACGGGCCTTTCTCAATGGCAGGATTGATCTGACCCAGGCGGAGGCGGTTGCCGAGCTGTTGAGCGCCAAAACCAAGGAGGGCGCCCATCTTGCCGTGAGCCAGCTCCGCGGAGGATTGCACGGGGAGATCTGGAAAATTCGTGACGCGCTGGTCTCGGTTCGTGCTATCATGGAGGTGGCCATCGATTTTCCCGATGAGGAGGTGGAGATCCTCGACGCCCAGGCCTTGAAATCCAGGCTGGCGCACGAGGTGGCAGAGCCCCTGGCCACCTTGCTGTCCCGGGCGGAGGGAGGAAAAATTATCCGCGAGGGGGTCTCCGTGGTCATTCTCGGCAGACCCAATGTCGGCAAATCCAGCCTGCTCAACTGTCTTCTCCGGGAAGACAGGGCCATTGTCACGGAGATTCCCGGGACAACCAGGGACACCATCGAGGAGTGCCTGGACATCAAAGGGGTGCCGGTACGCATTGTCGATACGGCTGGCATCCGGGAGACCTCCGAGGCGGTGGAAGAGATCGGCATCCGCAGGGCCCGGCAAAAGCTGGGAGAGGCGGATTTGGTTTTGCTGGTTCTTGACGGGGTGGAAGGGGTGCAGGAAGAAGACCGCGCCCTGTTTGCGGTGGCTGCGGGCAAAAAGGTCGTGGTGGTGGTGAACAAGATCGACAGGGCGATTGCCTTGGATCTTGGGCGGTATGGCGAGGTATTTGCTGGGGTGCCGGTTGTCGCTATTTCCGCCACAACCGGCGAGGGTATTCGTACTCTGGAAGAGGCGGTGTATGAGGCGGCCACTGGCGGGCATGGCCTTCAGGAGCCTGGGGCCGCCGCGCCGAACGTGCGGCATGCCGCTGCCTTGCAATGCGCCCTTGTCGCGGTTCAACAGGTTGGGGAGGGGCTGGCCGCGGATTTGCCGCCGGATCTCCTGGCCATTGATCTCCAGGGTGCCCTGGCGTTTCTCGGGGACATTATCGGGGAAACAACCACGGATGATGTGCTGGATATGATTTTTGCGGAGTTTTGTCTCGGAAAATAGTCAACGACGCAAAGCCGCGGTGAAACGGCGGCAGTGTAACAGCAGCAGTAAAATCGCGAAGGGAAAGTCATGGCCTCAGGCAGAAAACTCAAAGAAATCGACCTTGACGAACAGATTGAATTCCTGAAAAAAGTAAGCTTTTTTCATGGGTTCGATGATCATGAGCTCAAGCAGTTCCTCCTGGTGAGCAAATGGCTCCGGGTTCCCGCCAACACGGTGATCATCAAGGAAGATACAACCGAGCGGGCCTTCTACATTCTGGTCAAGGGCGAAGTCCGGGTGGAAAAACGGTTGCCCGGAAAAGCAAAACCCATTCAGCTCACCACCCTTGCCACCGGGGATTGCTTCGGGGAAATGGCGTTGGTTACCGAAATAAAGAGGACCGCCGATGTGGTGGCAAGCACGGAATCCTTTATCCTGCGGGTTGAACCGGAGATTGTCAGCACCTCCAATGTTTTTCTGCAGCTGAAATTTTATAAGCGGTTCTGTGAACGGCTGGTCAGCAGACTGGATTTGGCCAATAAAAAAGTTGCCGGGCGTGATGGCGAGGAGGCGAATCCTTCTATTTTGCAGAAGGTGCTTTCCGATGACTTCCCGGAGGAAACCGAAGAAGCGCCGCAAAAACAGCCGGCCAAACCGGAATTGGCCGTGGGGCGGCCCGAGAAGGCGGGAAAAATCAGGGCGGCCATTTCCCTTCCCCCCATGCCCGACAAGGATAACCGGCAAACCCCGGCCAAGCTGCATCATCGGGTGCATCCGGAGGCGGTTCTGCCGGTGAACCCCGCTGTTGCCTTCGAGTTGAACGCCATGATGAGAGGCCACGCTGGCATTGACAATACCCGGCGGCTGGCTGATTTGATTTCCCTTGACCCTGTGCTGAGTTGCCGGGTGATCCAGACCGCCAATTCGCCATTTTACAGAAGGGCCAACATGGTGGGCACAGTCCCGCTTGCCATGGTTATTGTCGGAGTCAAGCAGATCCAGGAAGTGCTGATAGATACCATCAGAGCGGCCAAGTCAACGCAGGCCTTCAGCGGTTTTTCCCCGGTTGCCAAGGATTTCTGGCAACATGCTGTGGTGGTCGGCAGAATTGCCGAGATGTTGCGGGAGGTAATCCGGATAAACACCTCGGCCGATCTGTATTTATGCGGCCTTCTCCATGACTTGGGCATGCTGGTGCTGGATGGATTGTCGCCGAATTTTTACCCGCAGTTTGCCCAACCATCGGAAGAGCTGCGGGATATGGTCAGGGCGGAAAAGGACTATATTGGCGTGGATCATGGCCAGGCGGGTGTCTGGCTTGCCGAAGGCATCGGCCTGCCGCAGCCCTATTTGGACGTGATGCACTTCCATCACATGCCGGAAAAGGCTACGACCAACCAGGTGCCCGTGGCGATAGTGAATCTGGCGAATATTTTCGCCTCGATGAAGGGCGCCTGTCTGGGGCAGCCCCAGTTGACGATGCAGGATGCCCAGCGTTCTTTTTCCTGGGCATTGATCGAAGAGCACCACCGTCCGTTTCAGGAAGTCAATGTGTCGCAGTTTATCAATTCATTTTCCGCGGAGCTTGACAAAACCTGGGCCAGCATCACCGGGGATATCCTGCTGTAGCGCTCAATCGATGGGGGTGAACTGATCCTTGCTGGCGCCGCAGATGGGGCAGGTCCAGTTTTCCGGCAAATCCTCAAATGGGGTTCCCGGGGCGATGCCTGAATCCGGGTCGCCGTCCGCCGGATCGTAGATATACCCACAGACCGAACATTCATAGCGTTTCATGGCGGGCTCCTTTTTTTTGTTTTGGCAAGCATGGAGGCTGCATCGTTTATTTTAGGTGCTCTCCTTGGTCCGGGTCAATGTTTTTATTGGCGCGGGCTGTTTCGTTATGCCGCGTGGAGTGTCTGGGAACACAAAGAGAGGGGCGGATGATTGAGAAAAAAGAGGTTGTCTCCAGGCAGGATATCGCCAGGAGGGTCAAGGAGCTTGGCCAAGCCATTACCCGTGATTATTCCGGGCGCCGGTTGGTTGTGGTCGGCATTTTAAACGGGGCCTTTATTTTTCTTGCCGATCTGGTCCGGGAAATCGAGCTGCCCATTGAGATAGACTTTATCCGGGTGTCGAGTTACGGCGCCTCCACCTGCTCCACCGGCGCCATCCAGATCAGCAAGGATAGCGAAATCGAGCTGGCAGGCAAGGATGTCCTGCTGGTGGAGGATATCGTCGATACCGGCAGAACCCTTGCCTGCCTCAAGGAGCTCTTTGCGGCCCGAAAGGCTGAATCCGTGCGAATCTGCGCCTTGATCGACAAGCATGAGCGGCGGGAGGTGGAGGTGGCTGTCGATTATGCCGGGTTTGAAGTGGCCGAGGGCTTTCTGGTCGGTTATGGCCTTGACCATGCGGAACAGCATCGTCAATACCCGGCGATCTACAAGCTTGTCAGCCCCGTGTGAGCCCCGTGCCGACCCTGCAGGAAAAAGACAAGCGGTTCCTCTGGCATCCCTACACCCAGATGCACGATTATGCCCAGCGCGACCTGCTCCTCATCGACAGGGCGGAGGGTATTTTCCTGTTCGATCAACAGGGGAAACGCTATTTTGACACCATCTCCTCCTGGTGGTGCATTGTCCATGGGCATGGCCATCCGACTATAACCGGGAAAATCCGTTCCCAACTGACACGGCTCGATCAGGTGCTGCTGGCCGGCACCAGCCATGAGGGGGCGATTGTGTTGGCGGAGCAGCTGGTGCAGCTTACCCCGCCCGCGCTTTCCCGGGTGTTTTATTCCGATAACGGCTCCACCGCCTGCGAAATCGCGATCAAAATGTCGCTTCAGTACTGGCGGCAGGTTGGGCAGCCCAACCGCTGCCAGCTGGTGGGAATAGAGCGCGGCTACCACGGCGACACCATCGGCACCATGAGCCTGGGCGGGGTACCGGAATTCCATGGCCCCTTTGCCCCGTTGCTTTTTTCCTCCCATCGGCTGCCATCCCCCTACTGCTACCGCTGCCCGGCCGGGC
>JBAZSA010000169.1:0-283 GCA_041662645.1 Desulfurivibrionaceae bacterium | reverse complement strand
GGGCACATTGATTGCCGCCCTGATCATCGAGCCGCTTATCCAGGCAGCCGGAGGGATGATCATCTATCCTGCCAAGTATCTGCGCAAGGTGGCGGCCTTGACCAGGCAATACGGAGTGCATCTGATTCTTGACGAGGTGGCCACCGGCTTTGGCCGGACCGGAACCATGTTTGCCCTGGAGCAGGCCGGGGTTGTGCCGGATTTTCTCTGTTTGTCAAAGGGGCTGACTGCTGGTATGTTGCCCATGGCTGCGACGCTGACCAGCGAGGAGGTTTTTCAGGCT
>JBAZSA010000168.1:0-4741 GCA_041662645.1 Desulfurivibrionaceae bacterium | reverse complement strand
CTTGTCTTCCACCCAATCGGGATGGATGGAGACCTTGTCGGGCAGGGAATCCTCGATTTTGCGGAACACCTTCTGGAGCTTGCGGTAGATGGGGGTATCCTCATGCATCCGCAGGGCTTTTTCCGCAATGCAGATGGCAAACAGGTCACTTTCATTCAAGGAGATGGCGGGCAGGGCGTAATTCTCCTCGGTGTAATAATAGCCACGGGCCGTGGCGTCGTAGGCGATGGGCGCATCCCGCTGACTCCGCAGGTAGTCGATATCCCGCAGAATGCTCTTGGCGCTCACCTCGTATTCGGCGGCCATGGAAGTGCAGTTCGCCATGATCCCGCTTTTCATCCCCTCGCGGATCTTGCGGTCGATGAACAGCAGTCGTAAAAGCTGGGTCTTGTCTTTTGTCATCTCTTTTGCAAAAAAGTGTAGGGGTAGGACACCATTTGTCCTACCTGCCATGATAGTCTCACTTTAAAAGAAAACACAACCCAACTTTTTCATTCGGAGGCAAACAATGTCTTACACGGACCATGGCTTCAAACACGAATTGCTCTCGGCACTCAACCGGTGTGTCGCAACCTCGTTTTTTTCCGTAACGCACAGGGAAAGACTCAGCGAGAAAACTTCCCCGGCCGCCGAAGTGACCACCCGGACACCAAAAATCCTTGCCCGGGAAAGGTATCTCGCCATCCCCACCTTTATCCGGCAAGGCAAAACCTTGGGATTGTAACAGGGTTGGGGCCCTCCGGCCTTCTCGTTTTGCCCTGCCCAGGGGAGCGGAGGCAACCTGCTTGCTCCCCGTCTGACCTTGGCGTATACTATCGGAGTGGGGTTCTTAATCCGCCCTGAAACCATAACGCCAACGGTCAGCCCGAGCCTGTGATCATGATCAAGAAGGTTGCCATCGAAGAGCTCCAACCCGGCATGCATATCGAGCGTTTTGATGGCGGCTGGCTGGACCATCCTTTTATCTTCAACAGCAAACGGATCAAGAACCAGGGAGAGATAAAACGCCTCAAAGACTGGGGCATCACCCATGTCTACATCGAGGACGGCCAGAAGCCGCCCCCACCCGCCCTAGTCAGAGTTGAAAAAGAAAGACCTCCGCCCCCTGTGGCATTCGAGCATATTATCACCCCGCAGGCCGCGCGGATTGAGCGCGAACTGAGACATATCCCAATCCAGCATGAAATCGTCCGGGCCCAAAAAGTACGGCAGCGAGCCAGCCAGGCCGCAAAGAACATCCTTGCCGACGTGCGGGCTGGGAAAAAGATCCAGACCGGCGAGGCAAAAGCAGCGGTGGATGAGCTGGACAACTCCATCTGCCATAACAGGGACGCGCTCTTCCTGCTCATGCGGTTGCGTAAAAAGGATGAATACACCTTCGACCATTCGGTAAGCGTGGGGGTGCTGCTCCTGGCTTTTTGCCGGGCCATGGGCTTTGACCAGGAAACCACCCGCACCATCGGCCTGGGCGGGCTTTTGCACGATGTGGGCAAGATGGCCGTACCCCTGGCCATCCTCAATAAACCCAGCGCCCTCAACGATGACGAGTTCAAAAAGATTCAGCAGCATGTCGTCTATTGCCGGGAAATCCTGGCCACCACCCACAATATCCCCCTGCCCGTGGCCCAGATCGCCATGGAACACCATGAACGGTTTGACGGCACCGGCTATCCCAATGGCCTGAGCGGGGGGTCCATCAGCATGGGCGGACAAATGGCCGCCATTACCGATGTCTTCGACGCCCTGACCTCAGACCGCTGTTACCGCAACGGCATCGACCAGGTGGAGGTGCTGCGCAAGCTCTATGGCTGGAGCCACAGCCATTTCAACGAAGAATTGGTGCACCGCTTTATCCGCTGCATCGGCGTCTATCCGGCGGGCACCCTGGTCCAGCTTGAAAGCGGCATGCTCGGAGTGGTGGTGGAATCGACCGATAACCTGCTGCGCCCCGTGGTGCGCCTCATCTATGACATCAGGCACGACTGGGCGGTCAGCCAGAAGGACATCGATCTCTCCAAGCCCAATGGCAAGGGCGGTGCGGACCGCATCGTCAGCTATGAATCCGCAAAACGCTGGCGGCTCAACCCTCTCAAGATCCTTGGCATCACCTGATCCCTTGGGGCAATACCTACCTTCCCCCACCGCGCTTTACCGACTTCCCCCTATATATTTCCAAATCCCACTCGGGTACAGTGCCAGGGATTTGAACACCTGTGCCCTGCCCGGCGCTTCTGATACCAGCAAAAGAAAAGGGAACCCAGATGACCCACTGCAGCCTTGCCAAACAATGCGCTTTTTTCGCTATACGCGACGAGGGGACGGAGATACGCGAATATCTTACAGGACTCTATTGCGCGGGGAATTTTAGCGATTGCGCCCGTTACAGAGCGGCGCTGAACATGGGGAAACTCGTGCCGGACGATATCTTTCCAAACGAAGATGATTTCGTAAGCCTTTTCGCCTGGTCCGTGAATCGGGGGGAACGCCTGGTCAGCAAGTGCGGTCGCACCCGCCACCCTGGCAGGCTGCCTGTTTCCGCGCCAGAAAAGATTGGAGCGCCTTGCGGTCATCTGCCGGCAACTCGTCAAATTCGCAGCCAACGCTGACATTGCTCACCATGGGGTGGTCCAGCACCCAGCGCACCGTAAGCGGCATGGCCTTATCACACAAAACTTCCTCCCCCTTGCTGAGCCGGGCGAGAACGAGCTGGTGCCCAAGCTCCAGGGAATTCCACTCCTCCCGTTTCACGGTGAAATGCATCCCGCCCAGGCTCAGATCAAGGACCAGGGCGGAAAAGGAAAAGTGCCCGAAATCAGGGAAAACAAAGACCCCGCAGATATTTTCTCCCGGTGAGAAATACACCCGCGCTTCTTTTCTTTTCTCGTGAAAATCACCAGCCATCATTTTCCCCTTTGTTCCCCAAGACAGGCGCCCCTGCCAAACACTGAGCGCATTTGTCGCATCATTCCTTCCGCCTCCATTTTTATATCTGGAGATATTTCTTTTGGCAAGCCCTACCTCGTTTGCATGGTCTTAGGAATTGACAAAGCAAGAGGCCACGGCTATCTGTTAACAATAATCTTCCCCTGAACCTTGACCAAGGATTCGCCCATGCCCATCACCGTTGAAAAGCTCTCCCCAAAAAAACGCGAGTCCCTGCGGCTCGACGAATGGCCGGTCTGGCAGTGCGAGCCCTCGACCTTTCCCTGGCATTACGACCAGGAAGAATCCTGCTATATCCTGGAAGGCGAGATCACCGTGACCACTGCGGACCAGACCGTGCACATCCTCCCCGGCGATTACGTGACCTTTCCCCAGGGGTTGGATTGCCAATGGCAGGTGCACAGCGCGGTTCGCAAGCATTACCTGTTCCGCTAAAGCAGCCCCCGGATTCCCCCGTGACCGATCCTGCCGCCATCGCCCAACAATTCGCCTTTCCCGGCGAGATACGATCCGTGGATGAGTACGGTTCCGGCAACGTCAACGACACCTATCTGGTCCGGGTTGCAGGCGGCCAGTCCACCCTGGACTTCATCCTGCAACGCCTCAATCCCGCGGTGTTCCCGGAACCCGAACGGATCATGCACAACCTGCGGGTGCTCGATGACCATGTCCGGCCCAAGCTGCAGGCACAGCCGAACCACCGCTGGGAGCTGCCGCGCATCATCCCAGCCCGGAGCGGGGCTGATTATTTCCGGGATGAGGACGGGGCTGTCTGGCGAACCCAGACCTTTATCGCCGACACCCAGACTTTCGACGCTATCAAAAGTGAGTCCCAGGCCGAAGAGGCTGGCCGGGGGTTGGGATTCTTCCATGGACTGATCCACGACCTGCCCGTGCATTTGCTGCACGACACCCTGCCCGGCTTCCATGTCACCCCCGGCTATCTGGCCGCATACGAGGTGCTGGCCGCCTCGCCGCCCCGGCCCGACCTCTCAACCGAGGCACTTTTCTGCCACCAATTCATTGCCGAGAGAAAGGAGGCGGCAGGGGTGCTCGAAGCCGCGCGCCTTCGGGGAGAACTGCACCCCTGCCCCATCCATGGCGACCCAAAGCTGGCCAACATCCTCTTTGCCAGCGATACCGGCCAGGCTATCAGCCTCATCGACCTAGACACCGTCAAGCCAGGGTTGCTCCATTACGACATCGGCGACTGCCTCCGCTCCTGCTGCAATGCGGCGGGGGAAGACGTGGCCCTGGCCGAGGTCTCGTTCAACCTTGCTTACTGCGGCGCCATCCTGCGGGGATACCTGCCGCAGGTCGCCTCATTTTTTTCCACCGCCGATTATCGCTACAT
The DNA here is from genome assembly GCA_041662645.1 of Desulfurivibrionaceae bacterium. Taxonomy (GTDB): domain Bacteria; phylum Desulfobacterota; class Desulfobulbia; order Desulfobulbales; family Desulfurivibrionaceae; genus Thiovibrio. The sequence continues at coordinate 444 of JBAZSA010000168.1, read as the reverse complement.
CTACGACGCCGTCCGGCTCATCGCCTTCGAGCTTGGGTTGCGCTTCTTTTCCGACCATCTGGCCGGGGATGTGTATTTCAAGATCAGGAGACCGGGACAGAACCTGCAGAGGGCAATGGTCCAGTTTACCCTCTGCCAGAGCATTGAGGCGCAGGAAGCGGAGATCAAAAATATCGTCCGGAATTCTCAAAAAGCATGACCGGATTCAGCCTGCAACCCTTTCCCGGCCAGGATTCCGGCGGCGTAAGCATCGAGGGCGGTATCGAGCGCACGGACCAAACCATTGTGCTTTCCTTTCTCCTGCAAGGAAATCTGGGCGATCTCATCCTGCCAGCCACGGTTGAACGGAAACGGTGCGACAACCTCTGGCAATCCACCTGCCTGGAGATGTTCTGGGCTGAAGAAGGAGAAAAAAACTACTGGGAATTGAACCTTGCCCCGAGC
>JBAZSA010000167.1:0-4868 GCA_041662645.1 Desulfurivibrionaceae bacterium | reverse complement strand
CGGTGGTCCCGGCAAAGACCATGTTTTTTGCGTCGAGAGGTCGTTTTGCCTCGCCCGGCAGGAGGTCTCGGGCCACCGGGGCTGATTCGCCGTTGAGGGAGGAGAGGTTGAGAAAGAGAGAGTTTGTCTCAAGGAGAATGCCGTCCGCCGCGACCTTGTCGCCTTCTTCCAGAAGCATGATGTCGCCGGGGACAATCCCGTGTGCCATGGTTGCAACGATCTTTCCCTCCCGGCGCAGGGAAACCTTGCTGGGCATCAGCTTGAGCAACTCCTCCATGGCCTTGTCCGCCCGGTATTCCTGCCAGAAGGTGAAGGTGGCGTTGATGATCACCGCGCCGAGGATGGCATAGCCCAGGATATCGCTGCCCTCGTTCGGCGCGTAATGATCGGCGACAAAGGAGAGGATGGCGGCCACCTCCAGCACAATGGCGAAAAAGTGGATGTACTGGACCAGATAGGCAAGGAGATAATTTTTTTTCGCCGCGGTTGCCAGTTCGTTGGCGCCGAATTCCACGAGCCGCCGCGCCACCTGGTTGGCGGAGAGGCCGTTTCCCGAGGTTTTCAGGCGGAGGAAGAGCTCCTTGTGGTCGAGGTCAAAGAGCTGCATCAATTTTTGTCCCTGGCGTAGAAGGCGATGGTGTTGACCGGCGTGTGCCAAAAGAGCCGTTCCATGGGATTTTCCGGGAAAAATCCGGGAAAAGAGTAAAGCCTTCGGCCTCCGATGATCATAAGCTGGAAATCATGGCGGGCCAGGTGGTGGAGGATCTGGTCAATCTCCTTGCCGGTCAGGGCGTGTTTGATGGTCAGGGGAATATCCAGGAGCTTCATGGTGTTGGCATAGTGGCTCAACCGGGTGTTGATTTTCTGGAACAGCATCTTGGCGGCGTGGGTATCCATGGCTGCCAGATTGCGCCTGCTTGTGGGATGAATGCTGTATATCTCCGTCGCCGCGCCAAAAGCTTTGGCCAGGGAGCTGAAAAAGGCGAATTTCTGGGCGGAGAGCCGGTCTTCTCGGATGGGGAGCAGGATGTTCTCGGTGACGAAAACCGCGTTTACATGGGCGACCCGGACCACGGCCAGATTGGCGGGCAGGGACAACCGGCTCAGCTTTTCGCTGAGCGAGTTCTGGAAAAACCGTTTTTTCGTTCTAATCCTGGTGCTGCAGAAGAGGGTGTCGGTTCTGTTTGCGGCAAGATATTCCCGGATGGCTTGGGTCGGTTCCCCGGTCAGGAAAACCCGTTCGGTCTTGACCCGGTAATGGGTGGCCGCCTCTTCGGCCTCTGCCATGCTCAGTTCCACCTCCTCCCTCCGGTCCGTGGGGTTGAGCACATGGAGCAGGCAGAGGGTGTAGTCAAAGAGCGCGGCGTAGCGCAGGGCATAGAGCGCCGCGACATCCGAGGAAACAAGGCCGTTCAGCGCGGCAATGACTTTCATGAACGCGTTTCTCCTGGTTGTGGCCGGGGGCTTTCCTTGTCGCGGAAAGAGCCGGGGCGGTCATGGGGGGAAAGTACCGGGCTCGACTGGCGTCAGGCCGGGGGGAGTCTCAAGGATCAGGTCAGGGTCTGGAAGATGTTTTTCAATCCGGTGGTGATGAACTCCACGGAAATAGCCGCCAGGATAAGACCCATGAGCCGGGTGATGATGTTGATCCCGGTTCTGCCGAGCTTTTTGGCAATGTAGGGCGCGGCCAGCAGGGAAAGATAAATGGACAGGCCTATGAGGAGGATGCCCGCGCTGGTTATCAGATAGGCCATGCTCCCTTTTGCCTTGTAGGCGTAAACGATGACCGTGCTGATGGCGCCCGGCCCGGAGAGCAGGGGAATGGCCAAAGGCACCACGGCGATGGTTTCGCGGTCCGAGGTTTCCTCGGCCTCGTCGCTGGTATGCGCGGCGCGGCTAGTCCTGGCCTGGAGCATGGATATGGCCATGAGCAGCAGGAGGATGCCGCCGCCCACCCGGAAGGAGCCGATGGAGATGCCGAAAAAACGGAGGATGAATTCGCCGCTGACCAGGGTGGTCAGGAGAATGGCTGATACGGCCACCGGAGTGATCCGGACGATTCTGGCCCGATCTTCCGGACGGTAGCCATCGGTGAGGCTGATGTAGATGGGGATTGCGCCGATGGGGTTGACGATGGCCAAGAGGGAGATGATGAACTTTATGTGATCCGAAAAATCGAACATGGCGCTGCATCCTGTGCGGATTGTGTCCGGCGGGCTTTTCCGGCACCGAAGCCGGACGGTTTTTCTTTATTGTATAGGGGAACGAGGTTCAGTGCAAACAGGGAGATGGTTTGAGGGGAAAAAGTGAAGGGTCGGGAATACAAAAGGCCCCTCAAGGCTCTTCGATGTTTGGTGGCAAAATGGCGAGGGTGCGCGGCAAGGGAGGTCAGCCAGGCAAAGGTTCGAGCTTGTTTTTTTCAAGGGCCTTGCGAATGGCAGAGAGGAAATCGTGCTGCAAAACCGGTTTGTTGAGGTAGGCGCGCACACCCATGGCAAAGGCTTTTTCTCTATCAATAAGTTCACTTTGCCCTGTACAGAGAATGATCGGTACGTCTGGCCTGATGCCGAGGATCTTCTGGGCGAGCTCTGCGCCGGTCATGTGCGGCATGGTCATATCGGTTATGACAAGGTCGAATTGGTCCGGGTGGTTCCGGAATTCCTCCAGGGCCTGCACCCCATTCGAGAATGTACTCACCTGGTAGCCGTGCTTTGAAAAAAGCATCTCGGCAAAAGTACGGATTTGCTCTTCGTCATCGACGAACAATATGCGTTCGCCTTTGCCGGAGAGATTCACGATGTTCTCTTCTGTTGGCAGTCCGGCAGCCTTCCTTTCATCTTCAACCAGCGGCAGGTAAACCTGGAAGGTTGTTTCAGCTCCGGGTTCACTGCGGACGGTGATATGGCCGTTATGACTTTTGACAATACCATGCACCACCGCTAAGCCAAGACCTGTCCCTTCGCCTGTTTTTTTCGTGGTAAAATACGGCTCAAAAATCTTGTCCAGAATTTCTGGGCTGATACCGTCTCCGGTGTTGCTGACCCCAAGTTTCAGGTATCTTCCCGGAAACAAGGTGGCATCTCCCTCATCTTCTCCCAGAATGTCGATTTCCTCTAGGGAAACGGTAAGGATGCCCCCTGTTTCTCGCATGGCCTGGTAAGCATTGGTGCAAAGATTCACGATGACTTGATGGATCTGTGTGGGATCGGCCAAAACCATACCGTCGGAAGCGATTCTTTGCCGGATTTCGATGGTCGCCGGGATGGAAGCGCGCAACATCTTGAGAGCTTCCTTGACGATCGATGATACATGCAAAAGTTGTTTCTGCTGCTCTGCCTTGCGGCTGAAGGCCAGGATCTGCTGGACAAGTTCCTTTGCCCGTCTTGCCCCGGTCAGAACTTGTCCGAGGTGCTGCTGCCGTTTTTCCGGATCACCATCCTCTATCTTGGCCAATTCAGTATAGCCAAAGATGACCGAGAGGATATTGTTGAAGTCGTGGGCAATCCCACCGGCCAAGGTGCCGATGGCCTCCATTTTCTGGGATTGCCTGAGTTGCATCTCCAGCCGGGTCCGTTCTTCCACGTCCTGCCTGGCGCCGGTCAGATCGTGCAGGGTCATCAGGATGCTGAGCGGCTCTCCTCCGCTATCACGCACGATTTTCACCGTAACCTCAATGGGGCGGCCAGCGGGATTGTCCGGGTGATCCGCCTCCATGATGGTTCTGAAATCGCGCAACTCATTCTGCGCCCGGCAGACCGGGCATGGGGTTTCTTCCCCTTGGGGATGAAGCACCTCCGCGATGTGGCGGCCGGTCACCTCCTGGGGCGAGGAGCCGGTCAGCTGACAAAAGGTGCGATTGGCCCAGACGATCCGGCGCTGGCAATCAAGCAGGTAGATGACATCATCCGAGGCATCCATTGCGGCGGACCACTCCAGTGCCGCCTGCTTCAAGGCCTGCTCGGCAATTCTCCTGGCATGGATATCCTCGATGGAGCCGGACATCCGGCGCGGCCGGCCATCCGCGCCCCACAAAGCCTGGCCGCGTCCCCGGAACCAGCGGTACGTTCCATCCTTGCAGCGCATCCGGTACTCCAGGTCAAACGGGATTCGTTTTTCGAAATGAAGCTGCCACGCCTCCTCTATCCGTGGGAGATCATCCGGGTGGAGCAGCAGGCGAAGGTTCTCTCCCGTGGCCGGAATCTCATTTTCTTCATAACCGAGCAGATGGTACCATTGGGCCGACCACCACCGGGCGTCTTGGTCTAAATCCGGCCAGTCCCACAGGCCGTTGCTCGAGCCGCTGGCTGCCAAGGCAAAGCGTTCCTCGCTTTCCCGTAACTCCGCCTCGGCCTGTTCCTGTTTCAAAATTTGGGCCCGGAGCAGCCATACCCCCACACCGAACAAAAGCGCCCCTGCCAGCCAGACAGCGAAATGGGTCAGCAGCAAGAGGCTCTGAGCCTGCTTCATGAGCTGTACATAAGGAGCCATTGGCATCGAAACGCTGAGGCCGCCCCGGATATCGCCTTCTTTGTAGCCTTGGGCCGCATGGCATTTGAGGCAGCCTTTCTCCGTTGCCAGAGGTCTCATGAGGCGAAGCTGGGGTTCTCCATGCAGGGTTTCCACCGAGGACACCTCGGTTTCGCCTGCGGCGATGCGGGTGAGCGCTTGGCGCTCCCATGGATCGGGGGCATTGCCCGGATTGATGGGATTGAGGCTGGTGATGTGCCCATTGAGCCCATACTTCTTGCCCAGCTCATGTACCTGGCGGGTCATGCTGGCAGGGTTGATGAGGGTGAGCGCACGGCCGGAGGGGGTGGTGATGTCCCGCTCCGGAATACCTGCCAGGTAAGGGTTGAGATCGGAAGAGC
>JBAZSA010000166.1:0-4881 GCA_041662645.1 Desulfurivibrionaceae bacterium | reverse complement strand
CCGGACATTGCCCGGAAAATCGTAGCGCAACAGGACATCCACCACCTCCGGGTCGATGTTGCGCACCTCCTTGTGCATCAATACCCCGTATTTCCTGATAAAATGCTGGATCAACAGGGGCAGGTCGTCCTTGCGCTCGGCCAGGGGCGGGATGTGGAGCGCCACCACATTGATCCGGAAAAACAGATCCTGCCGGAAATGCCCCAGCCTTACCTCCTCCGGCAGGTTCCGGTTGGTGGCGGCAAGGAAACGGACATTGACCTTGATCGGCGAAACCCCGCCGAGATGCATCACCTCTTTTTCCTGGATCACCCGCAGGAGCTTTACCTGCATGGACGGAGACATCTCCGTGATCTCGTCGAGAAAAAGGGTGCCGCCATCGGCCATCTCCACCAGCCCTTTCTTCATCTCCACCGCCCCGGTAAAAGCGCCCTTCTCATGACCAAAGAGTTCGTTGGCCAGCAAATCCTCCTGAAAGGCGCCGCAATTCACGGAAAGCATGGGGCCATTGCGCCGGTTGCTGCAGGCATGGACAAACCGGGCCAGCAGCTCCTTGCCGGTGCCCGATTCCCCGCAGATCACAACATTGCTGTCCGAGGTGGCCACCTGTCCAGCCGTGGTCAGCAATTTTTTCATCCCGGGGTTATCGGTGATGATCCGGGCTTCTCCCTGAAAGACCTTGAGGTGCTCCCGCAATCTGTTGTTTTCCCGCTTAAGCCTGGTTTTTTCCAAGGCTTCGCGCACAACCTTCCTGACCTCCTCCAGCTTGTATGGCTTGGCAATATAATGGTAGGCGCCGGCCCGCATCGCCTCGATGGCGGAATCCACCGTGGCGTAGCCGGTGATCATAATCACCTCGGTGTCTGGATACAGCTCCCTGGTGCGCTTCAGGATCTGCATGCCGCCGACCTTTTCCATCTTCAAGTCGGTCAGGACAAGGTCGAAGATATTCTCCTCCAGCAGATGCAGAGCCCGAGGGCCACTCTGGGAGGCGGTAACCTCATACCCCTCTTTCTTCAAAACATGCTTGAGGTTGTTCAGGGCTATTTCTTCGTCGTCAACGACCAGTATTCTCGCTGTTTCTTCAGGCATGGTCAATTTCCTGCTGCATTCCCGGCAGCCATATGATGAAGGTAGTGCCAAGGCCTGGGCGGCTATCCACACTGATGGTGCCTCCATGCCACTCGATTATGTCATGGACAATGAACAGCCCCAGCCCGGAGCCCTTGCCCACATCCTTGGTGGTGAAAAACGGATCAAAGACCCTCTTGACATGCTCCGCATCGATTCCCGGCCCGTCATCCTCGACGAGAATCTCCACCTCGTCAAGCCCGGTGGCCGCTCCGATGCTGCGGGCGGAAACCCAGATATGCCCATCGGCCTTCACTGCGTCGATCCCGTTCTTGATCAGGTTGAGCAACACCTGTTGCATCCGCTGTTTGTCGGCAATGATATTGAGATCATCCGGCACATCCACGGCAATCTCCACTTCGCTGGGCGCGTGTCCCCGGAGGAGCAGGATGGTGTCCTCCACAAGGGTTTTAAGGGGCAGCTTCTCCTTCCTGACCTCCTTGATCCTGGAAAACTCCAGCAGGGTTCGCACTATGTCGCGGGCCTTGTCCGACTGGACCTCTATCTGGCCGATGAGGCTCTTCTTGAACTCGACATTGTCCTCTTCGATTTCCTCGCCAAGAATCTGGGCCGAGGTGGAGATGTTGGACAGAGGGTTGTTCAACTCATGGGCCACCCCGGACAACAGGGTGCCCAACGCCGCCAGTTTTTCCGACTGCACCAGCTGATGCTGCCGCATCTGGAGTTCCTTGGTCATCCGGTTAAAAGCGGTGAGCAGGGAACGGATCTCCGGCTCACCTTCTCCCACGGCTATTTCAACAAACTCCCCGTGGGAAATTCTCTTGGTGTATCCCTCGAGCTCCTTGAGGGACGTCATCACCCTCCTTCCCAGAAGAGCGGCAATGGTCAGGGCGGAAACAAACAGGCAGACCATGGAGGCAAGAAGAATATTCTGGGTCGTTTTCAGAAGGGTTTTGATCCTGTTTTTCACCGCCCCCCTGGTTCTTTCCCCAAACTCGGTCAGCTCCTTGCCCGAGGAACGGAGTTGATCCTCGAGTTTTTCCTGGTGGCGGCTCATGCCGGGAAAATCGGCACCCCGCGCAACCTCCAGATAATAGGCATGGAGCTGGGTCATGTGCCCGTTGTACGCCTCGATCACCCTACCCAGCTGCTCCAACTCCACGGCGGAAACCGCCAGCCGCAGAGCGGCGGCGTTATTTTCAAAGAGCTCCCTGATCTTCGTCCAATAAAGCTGATTTTCCTGGAAATCCTTTTCCTGCCGGTAGAGAAAATAATTCTTCTCGAACCGCCGCACCTCCAGGATCGTATTGAAAAAATCCTCGACAACCTCGCCAAAGGCAACCTGCTCCTCCACCCGCTTGACGATGCCATAGGTCAGAATCGCGGAGCCCACCATGAGGATGAGCAACAGGTAGAAGCCGTAGGTGATCTTCTTGCGTATGCCGAGGTGGAACATGATCTGCCGTCCTTTCCAGCGAGGGTAGCGGTTCCCCCTGCTGATTTTCTGTTCGATTGCACCATACCCCCAGTGAAAAACAAAGTCCAGAGGTTGCATTTGGCAACACTGCATTTCCCCTTGCAACACAAGTTTATCTTTTTGATTTTACTATATATTATTTTTTTACCAGAAGCAGTGTTGCAATACTGAAACAGTATGCCCAAATAGCAACAGTTGATGCAACTATTCAAAATTACACAATAAAACATAATTATCCAACATGGCACGTTTGTTGCTCAATGAAACAGGCAACAGAGCGTTTACTCTGTTTGGCAACATCCACATACGAAGGAGAACCACCATGAACACCATCCTGAACCGCATTGACCGCCTGATGATGGCCGTTACCTTTGCCGAAGCCAACGAACCTGAAATGGCCCAAGAATTCCTTCCCTGCCGGAAGGCGTCGCGGAACAACCGGACGAACCAGACCGCACGGATGACCGGCGGCCAGGTTCCGTCGATACAGACCACCCACTGAACCGCGAACATTCTTTTGGGGAACCACCCATGAGCGCCCTGACGACACTATTCAAAAAACTTGAAGAATCCATGACCGCGGCGGCCTTTGCCGAGGCTGGCGAGTTCGAGACGGCCCGCCAATTCCTCAAGACCAACAAGAATGCGCACAAACGGGTGCTTTTGGGAACAGACAAACCGGAGATTGCGACCAGAACCATCAGTTACGCCCTGCATCTCTGTCAGCGGCTCGGCGGCGGTCTGGAAATCTTCCATATGCTGCGCATGCCGGAAAATGAAATAGGCTCCGCCCTAAGCCAAGAAAAAGAACCGCTCGCCGCTTTGAATACCGCGCTGCAACAGCAGGGCGTTATCTATCAGCCGTTCACCGGGCTTGGCTGTCTGGCGGACGAGGTTCTCAAACATGCCAGTGCCCGCAGGGATATCCTGTGCGTTGTTTTCGATGTGCTTGAGCCGGACGGCGCAAGCTGCCGCAAGGCAAAAGAAAACATGATCACCAGATTGCAGGCGCTGCACTGCCCCGTCGTGATGTACGCAGGCTCGATCAAGGCCTGAGATCTTTAATAAATTCACACCAATAAGGGAGAAGAGATGAACACCACCAGCTTTGACAAAAACATGTCGGCCATCGCCTTTGCCGAGGCAGGCGAACACGACACCGCCCGCCAGATTTTGGGCGGAAACACCAAAAAACAGCCCAGCACATCACCGGCTCCGGCAGCCAAGCGCAAGCCCTACCTGAAGACCATCATCTTTGGGACGATGTCGATTTCCGCCTATATTCTGCTCTTCACCAACGAAAAGCTGGTCACCGAGATCTTCACCATGGGCGGCTGGCGCTGGGTGTACCCGGTGGGAGCGGCCTTCTTCTTTTCCTTTATCCACGGGGCATTTGCCAGCAACCTGTTGAGCTCCCTCGGACTTGAAGCCAAAAAATAAACCAGCCTCGCTGACTTGCATAAAGGAGATTTACCCGCGATGAAGAAGTTACTGATCATACTCATGTTCGCTCTTGCCCCCCTGTCCCTGTTCGCCCAGTCGGCCCTTGCCGCAGGCGACGGACCTTCCAAGGATATGCTCAAGGGCATTATCACCCAAGTGAATGCTGCGGAGCGCACCATTGTTTTCCAGAAGGATGACACCAAGGAACTTGTGACCCTGGTCATGAACGAAAAGATGCAGCCGGAAGACATGAAAACGAACCAGAAGGTGCTGATCAATCTGGACAAACATGCCGAGGCCGGCAATGTGATGAAGGATATCTCCATCATGTTCATTGACATGACCGTCAGCAAACTCATCGCCCTGCTGGTTATCGGCGCGGTGGGCGGCTTGCTCTCCGGCTTCATCGGCTCCGGCGGCGCTTTCGTCATGACCCCGGCCATGATGTCCCTGGGCGTGCCCGGCGCGGTGGCCGTGGCCAGCAACATGTGCCACAAGTTCCCCAAGGCCATGGTCGGCGCGTACAAGCGCTGGAAATACGGGCAAGCCGACATCAAGCTCGGCTTGGTCATGGCCACCACCGCTGTTATCGGCGTGCAGATCGGCATCAAGATTCAGAAATACATCCTGAATCAGTTTGGCGGCGCAGGCTCCAACCTTTACATCAGCGCGGTGTTCATGGTTGTCCTCGTCTTTGTCGGCGGCTATGTGTTCTATGATGCCTGGAAGCTCGCCAAGGGCGGCGGCAAGGAAACCGTGAGCAAGCTGGCCGTACGCATGCAGAAGATCAACCTCCCCCCCATGATGCACTTCAAAACCGCCAAAGTGACCATCTCCGCCTGGATCACCATTCCGGTCGGCCTGCTCAC
>JBAZSA010000165.1:0-4890 GCA_041662645.1 Desulfurivibrionaceae bacterium | reverse complement strand
GTTTTTCAGGCCATAGGCATCCTTGGCCGCCACGGTGATGCGTTTGGTTTCTTTGGGTGTCATTCCCAGCACCGCCTGTTCAAAGGCGGGGAGTACGCTGCCGGTTCCCAGCTGGAATTGCAGGGGGCCGGTATCATCGGAGGAATCGAATTTTTCCCCGGTGGGCAGAAGCCCATCGTAGACAATGGTGACAGAATCGTTTTCGGAAACTCGCTGCATGGTGCTTACTCCTCTGTGTGTTGCGTTGGTGCTGCTTGCAGACAATAAGGGCGGACAGGGGCAGGGTCAAGGCCTGCCTTGGTTCAGCCACCACTTGAGGCCAAGCAGTAGCAACGGGGCCAGGTGAAACAAGAGATCAAAGATGTCGATTGGCCGGTGAAGCTGGCCGTTTTTCAGCATGATGAGTTTTTCCACCACATGCGGCATGGGGTGAAACGGCGCCAGCAGCATGAAGATCGCAAAAACGATCAGAATCGGAAAGGGAAGTTGGTCGAGGAATTGGAGCATGGCTAGAGTCTGGCGCCTTCCAGGTTTGCGGTGCGTACTTCCAGTTTGGCGACAAGACGTCCAACCGTGGTCTTGTGTGCCTGGCTGGGCTTCTCGTCGGTGTCGTCGGTGCTGAAGTCGGTTGTTTCAAAGGTGAAGAGCAGCTTTTCGATCCGCGAGCCGTAGGCGCCGATGGCTTCCTTGGCCGTCTGATACAGACCGTCGTAGGGAAAGGGCTGGTCGAAATCGCAGAGCTTGGCGTCGATGAAGTTGTGCAACCGGGTAACATCAGCCTTGGTGTTGCCATAGTAAGTGTCGCAGGTGTTGAGCAGATCGGTGAGGATCCGGTGCAGATCCTCTGATTTAATCGCCTTCTGTCCCCCAGCGGCGCTGAAAAGCAGTTTGACCGCCCGCACGAACCCCTTGAGTCCCATGAAAAAATCGGTGGTTTTTTCGGCGGCAACCGTGGCGGGGTTTACCGGCGATCCTGGCGCGCTGATTTGGCGTTTGATCTCCGGAATGATGGTGTTTTTCATGGTGTAGTGGAGGGTGCGGGTTTCTTCCAGGACAATGGGGAGAAACTGGATCTGTTTCAGGCTCTGCGCCTTGTTGCGCAGGCCGATCAGATTCCTAGACAGGCTGGAGGCGATGGCTTCTATTTTTTCCAGAATAGCCGGAGCGGGAATGTCCCGCAGGCTCATCAATTCCTGTTGGACCTTGTCAACCGCCATGACCTCCCCGGGAAGATTTTTCAGGAAAGATTCAATGAATTCCTTGAGCTGATCGGTGGCGGCCATTGCTATCTGGAGATTGTGGCCAACAATTGCCTTGGCAAGCCCGGGAAGGCCATTCAGGTCGATATGGCGGATCCGTTTTTCCAAATCAACGGCCTGGGCTTGATAGTCATGCAGGGTGGGGGTGTCACTCTGGCCGCCTTGGTTTTTCACCATGCGATAAAAATCGTAGCCTTCATCCACCATTGGCGCGGTTCGCTTGGCAAAGTTCTTTGCCAGGGGGAGCAGAGCGCTGAGGGAGAGGTGTTCCCGCAGTGTTTTGTCCGCTTGGGTTAAAAGGGCGATCTGGTCTTGCCAGCTTTTTACGGTCTTTTCATAGGTGGCGCATTCCCGGACGATTTTTTGAGCCTGGCTGAGGGCCGCGAAGGGCTGAATGGTTTTGCGGCGGATATCGATATCCAGGGCGCCCAGCTCATTTTCGCATTTCTCGATATGCTTGAGGATCTGTGCCGCGTTGGCGGGATGCTGATCCCGTGCCCCGGCCATGGTGTCCGGCAGGCCGAGAAAAACTAGAATATGGGTATAGCTGTTGAAATTGCAATCGTGCCACTGGGTCACGCGGGAATCGGCGGAGAGAGTGAGGGTTTCCTTCTTCTGTGCAGCCAGAGTCGCTTTGGTCTGCTTGGTAAGCTCTTCGGCCTGGGCAAGCGTGGCAGTCTGGCCTTGGCCTATCCCGATGGGAGGCTGGGCGAGGTTTGGCTGCATGGAGGCAAAGGGTACGGGGCTTATCATGGCTTGCATCTTTATCTGGTTGAAAAACAAGAAAGAATAGAATGTTCCTGCGCTTGGTTCAGTTTTTCTAAGCAGGGGAGGAAACCTAAAAAAATAGTCTTTTTCCCGAGGATATGCTACCTTAATTTTTTTTCTGAATTCCGTAGGGAGATGTTTTGAGGAGCCTGGCGTTACCGCAACCACTTGACAAGAGAGAAGGATCGGCATATTTTGCGATTTTTTCAGGTGGCCGCCATGGAGCTGGTCTGTGAAAAGTACAAGGAAAAGGTCGATTCCAGAAAGGCTGTCTGCCGGAGGCCCACGGAATACTGTAAGTTCAGGAGCGCCTGCCTGATTCATTTTTTGTCTCGGGAAAAAGCCGGGGATCGGGAAATGGCGGGTGCGGACAAGGACGGAGGGGGCAAGTAAGCAATGCCCGCCGTTGTGGGAGAATTATGAGTGTGCTGCAATTTGACAAGGGCGGCGGATTGCTGCCGGCCATTGCCCAGGACCACCTGACCAGGGAGGTTCTCATGCTTGCCTACATCAACGAAGAGGCTTGGCAAAAGACCCTGGAAACCGGCAAGGCCCATTACTGGAGCCGTTCCCGCAACCAGCTCTGGCTCAAGGGGGAGTCGTCCGGGCATGTGCAGCTGGTCAAAGAGATCCTGGTTGACTGTGACGCGGACACCGTGGTTTTTCTGGTGGAGCAGCTGGGCGGCGCTGCTTGCCACAAGGGCTACCGGAGCTGTTTTTTTAGAAAGGTGCAGGGCAGCGGGCTTGAAATAAATGATACGCCGGTTTTTGATCCCGGGAAGGTTTATAAAAAATGAATATCTTGAAACTGGGTATTCCCAAGGGCAGCCTGGAAAAGGCGACCATCGAGCTTTTTGAAAAGTCGGGCTGGCGGATCAAACTCTCCTCCCGCAATTATTTCCCGGAGGTGGATGATCCCGAGCTGTCGTGCTCCATCTGCCGGCCCCAGGAAATGTCCAGCTATGTGGAAAAGGAGGTGCTGGACGCAGGCATCACCGGCAAGGATTGGACGCTCGAGAATGAATCCGATATCGTGGTGGTGGCCGACCTGGTCTATTCCAAGGTCAGCAAGCGCCCGACCCGCTGGGTTCTCGCCGTGCCGGGGGACTCCAACATCCAGCGGCTTGAGGATCTGGAAGGCAAGAAGATCGCCACCGAGCTGGTGGGCTATACGCGGAAATTCTTCGCCGGAAAAGGGATCAACGTCGATATCTCCTTTTCCTGGGGCGCCACCGAGGCCAAGGTTGTTTCCGGGCTGGCCGATGCCATCGTCGAGGTCACCGAAACGGAAAGCACCATTCGGGCCCATGGGCTGCGGATCATCCATGAGCTGATGACCTCCAACACCCAGTTCATCGCTTCCAAGGCGGCCTGGGCCGATCCCTGGAAGCGGGAGAAGATCGAGAACATCGCCCTCCTGTTGCAGGGGGCGCTCAGGGCCGACAAAATCGTCGGGCTCAAGATGAACGTGCCCAAGACCCATCTCGACCAGGTGATCACCATCCTGCCCAGCATGAAAGGACCGACAGTGGCGCCTCTGTATCAGAGTGAATGGTTTTCCGTGGAAACGGTCATCTCCGAGCATGAGGTGCGGGATCTTATTCCGAGGCTTTTAAAAAACGGCGCCGAAGGCATCATCGAATATTCATTGAACAAGGTTATCTAAAGTTTCATCCGGACAGGGCTGTCAAACAAGGATTGGGCGACTGTGTCGCCAGGGAGAAAATGTGACCGACTCTGCCGTGAATTACGCGAAGATCGAATTTGTGAAAAGCGCCTACAAGATGGCGCAGCTGCCCGAGGAGCCGTTGCCGGAAATCGCCTTTGCCGGCCGCTCCAATGTGGGCAAGTCAAGCCTGATCAACCGGTTGGTGAACCGCAAGGGGCTGGTCAAGGTCAGCGCCCGGCCTGGCAAAACCCAGAGCCTCAACTATTTTATCGTTGACTCCAAGCTCTACCTGGTTGATCTGCCGGGCTACGGCTTTGCCAAGGTTTCCAAAAAACTCCAGGACGACTGGCAGGGGCTGGTTACAGACTACCTGTCCACCAGCCCGACCCTGCGCTGTGTGGTGGTGCTGATCGACATCCGGCATCTTCTGAAGAGTCAGGACCGGGAACTGGTTGAATGGCTCAGGATGAGGGGACGCCCTTTTCTCATCGTCTATACCAAGCGGGATAAGCTTTCCAATAACGAACAGGCCAAGCAGGCCGCCAGCCTCGATGCCGCCCTCGGCCTGAGCAAGCAGGAGCGGGTGCTTTTTTCCGCGAAAACCGGCGAGGGGAAGGATGCATTGATGGCGGCAATCGCCACTTTTTTGGAGTAGTATTTTTTTCGCTTTTGCTCGTGTTAACAACGCCGCCGGTTTGACCGGGGCTTCTCTTTTTTTTCAGGAAGTGTGAGGACCAAGCCATGATAATACAGGAAGAATGGCACTGTTGGCAGATTACCCTCTGCGGGAGCGAGGAGAGCTGTGTTGCCTGGAAGCAGGGCGTCGAGGATAGGCCCTGCTGGGAGGTCGCCCAGGAACTGGACGATTACCGCAGCGCGCTCAATGTCTGTAAGGACTGCATCGTTTTTATCTCAAAAGAGCACAACGCAGCCTTAAGCGAAGAAGAGGTTCAGGAAATCATGGAACGCAAGATCGAGTGCGTGCTTGCCACCCAATGCCCCAGAAGAAGGGTGTAAGGGAAAACCGTTGCCGGGATCTTCCCCGTGGGTGCTTCGGCCTTCACTTTCTGAGGTAAAAGCTGGCCTTACTGGTCTGACTTGAGCACCGCCAGGAAGGCGCTCTGCGGAATCTCCACGTTGCCCACGGTTTTCATCCGCTTTTTCCCGGCCTTCTGTTTTTCCAGCAGTTTCCGC
>JBAZSA010000164.1:0-5024 GCA_041662645.1 Desulfurivibrionaceae bacterium | reverse complement strand
CGCCAAGTGCAAGGCCTTCATGCCCAAGGCCATGGATAAGGTTAATCTCCTGACCGAAGAGAACAAGGAGTTGGAGGTGGAGCTGGAGCAGATGGTAAACGAGGTGGTGTATGTCTATGGCCACCTTTTTCCCGGGGTGGTTGTGAAGATCGGCAGCTTGGCCCGGACCATCACCCTTGAGGAAGAGCAGTCGGTTATCTATTTCGACCAGGTAACCCACCAGATTCTGGTGCGGAAGATGAGCCGCGACGAGCGGGAAGCCATGCCCACCTAAGTTTTTCTTCTACCCCGCAGGCAGCAGCGCCAGCATCTCCCGCACCGCCTGATCAAGTCCCACCAGAATTGCCCTGGCCATCACCGCATGGCCGATGCTCAGCTCCTCGATGGTGCCCAAGGCTGCCACCCGCCGGGTGTTGAGGTAGTTGAGGCCGTGTCCGGCATTCACCCGCAGACCCAGTTCGTACGCCTCTTCCGCCGCCGTGGCGATGAGAGAAAATTCCTGGTCCCGCATCTTTTCCGTGGCAGCATCGCAGTAGCGGCCGGTATGGATTTCGACAAAGGTCGCCCCCACCTCGTGGGCCGCGTTGATCTGCCGGGTGTCGGGATCGATGAACAGGCTCACCGGGATGCCAGCCTTGCGCATCCGTCCGATGACCTCCTGGAGCCTCTTCTTCTGTCCAGCCACATTGAGCCCGCCTTCGGTGGTCAGCTCCTTGCGTTTTTCCGGCACCAGGGTGATCATGTCCGGCTTGATCTCCAGGGCGATATTGATGATCTCCTCGGTGGCCCCCATCTCCAGGTTGAGTTTGGTTTTTATAGTCTGCCTGAGCAGCCGCACGTCCCGGTCCTGGATGTGCCTGCGGTCTTCCCGGAGATGAACGACTATTCCCTGGGCTCCGGCCAGTTCGCAAATACCCGCGGCGAGAACCGGGTCAGGCTCGGTGATGCCCCGGGCCTGACGCAGGGTGGCGACATGATCGACATTGATGGCAAGACTGACCATTTTCCCTCTCCTCTCTTCTGTTAACAGTTGGCTTAAAAGCTGTTTTTCCCGTTCGGCCATGGCTAAAGCCTCATCTCGGGAGCGTTCGTGGTCAAAGCCCAGCAGGTGCAGCAGGCCGTGGATCAGGAGGATCGTCACCCGCTGGTGCAGGCTTACCCCATCGGCGGCTGCTTCCCGGGATGCGGTGTCCAGGGAGATGATCACATCGCCCAAGAGCTCCTCGGGCAAATGTTCCCCGCCCCCCTCCTGCATGGCAAAGGCCAGGACATTGGTCGGCCCCTTTTTGTTGCGGTACTGTTCGTTGAGCTCCGCCATGCCGGGGTCGTTCAGGAGCAGGATGCTCAGTTCACCCCGCGCTCGACCGCAGAGGGAGAGCAATTTTTCTGCCCGCTGCCGGAGCTGTTGCAGGCTGATGACCGGGGGCGTGGCCGTCTGGCTGGTGATGAGTACGGGCATGGGGCGCGGCCTCAGTGTTTCCTGTCGGTTGTCCGGCGGGGCTGCGGAAGGGTTTCCTTGGCGGCGTAAGCGAGGATGATCTCCTGCACCAGCCGGTGGCGGACCACGTCCACCTCGGAGAATTCGTTGAAGGCAATTCCCTTGATATCCTTGAGTATCCTGGCTGCCTCGATGAGCCCGGACTGTCTGCGGTCCGGCAGGTCGATCTGGGTGATGTCTCCGGTGATCACCGCCTGGGAATTGAAGCCCAGCCGGGTCAGAAACATCTTCATCTGTTCGTGCGTGGTGTTCTGAGCCTCATCCAGGATGACAAAGGCGTT
The DNA here is from genome assembly GCA_041662645.1 of Desulfurivibrionaceae bacterium. GTDB lineage: Bacteria > Desulfobacterota > Desulfobulbia > Desulfobulbales > Desulfurivibrionaceae > Thiovibrio. Next base: position 3,245 of record JBAZSA010000164.1, on the reverse strand, counting down.
GCTCAGCGTCCGGCCGCGCATGAAGGCCAGGGGTGCGATCTCGATCAATCCTTCCTCAATGAGATCCGCAACCTTGCCCCGGCCAAGCATGGCGTTTAAGGCATCGTGCAGGGGGCGCAGATAGGGGTTGACCTTTTGGGCCAGATCGCCGGGGAGAAAGCCCAGCCGCTCGCCCGCTTCCACCGCGGGCCGGGCCAGGATGATGGAGCGGACCTGTTTGCTGACAAAGGCGGAAACCGCCATGGCCACGGCAAGGTAAGTTTTGCCGGTGCCTGCCGGGCCGATGCCGAAAACAATGTCGTTGGTCCGGATGTTGTCGATGTAGAGCTTCTGATTGATGCTTTTGGGAGAGACCACCTTCTGTTCGGCAGTGATATACACCTTGTCGAGGAAGATCTCCTTGAGGTTCGCCTTGGGCGAGGCCTGGAGGATGCGCAGGGCATAGGCGACATCCGAGGGATACACCGGATAACCCGCGCGGACCAGCCCATGGAGCTTGTCGATGGCCGAAACCGCCAGGTCCACCTCGTGTTTCGGTCCGCTTACGGTGAGCTGGCTGCCCCGCACCTGGATGGCGACCCCGGTTCCTTCCTCAAGAACGGCGAGGTTTTTGTTCAGATCGCCGTAAAGCAGCAGGGCGGTGGTGTTGTCGTTCAGGGTGATGTTACGTTTGATCAACGGCGGGCTCCGCCTTTGGTGTGTTTGCCCAGCTCCTGGCTGATCATCAGCTGAAGGTCCTTGATGGTACGTTCCTTCAGGCGGCGGCCATTAACGAAAATGGTCGGGGTGCCCCGAACCCCTGCAATCTGTGCGTCCGCCATGTCGCGGTCAAGTGCCTGCTGGCTGGCCGGTGCTTTGTAATCCGTGTTGAATCGTTCCAGATTAAGGCCAATCTTTTTGGCAAGCTCCTTGTATTTTGCCTCGGAAAGGGACTTCTGGTTTTCAAACAGCAGATCATGGTACTGCCAGAACTTACCCTGGCGGTGGGCGGCCAGGGAGGCAAGGGCGGCGGATTGCGCCTGTTTGTGCATGGCCAGGGGGAACTGCTTGAAAACAACCTTGACATCCTTGGGGTATTTGGCCAGCGCTTCTTCAAACAGATTGCCCACCGTGCCGCAAAAGGGGCATTCAAAATCGCTGAACGCCACAATGACCACCGGAGCGTTTTCCGGCCCGAGAAACGGGGCACCCTGGATGTTGATGGGTACGGAAAAATCCAGGGTAACGGCCTGGACGGTTTTGTTTTTGGTGCTGGCCAGATAGACCCTGTCGGGGATGTTGGCCGCTTGCAGCCCGGAGGAGGCGATGTGGTCCATGGCCGGATCAACGCTGATGGTCTCTTCCAATGCGCCCTTATCGGAGTAGATAAGGAGTTTGCCCCCTTCGGCCAAAACAAAGGTCCATTTGCCGTCCAGCGAGGCGGCAATATCTAGGGGGGCGGTAGTTGTTTTCAGGGTGTTGCCCACCACCCAATCAACCCCGGCCTGGCAGGGTGGCGCCAAAATCAGGGACGCGAAAAGCATGGGGGAAAAAACCAAAAAACGTCGCGTTGTCAAGGCCATGTTATAGTTCTCCTTTTTTGGGAAGCAAAATAAGGGCAGCCGAGGCGTACATCCGGCAATCGCTCTGGAATGGAATCCTATCCCGGACACATTATAATGCCCGGGGAAATTACGCAAGGATCAGCAGAAGGCGGGGAAAATTTTTCCAGCCTGGGATTTTCTTTACAGAAGTTCAGCCAGGAGCATGGCCAGATGGCGAACTTCTGGCCGTGAAGGGGTATGGCTCAACCCCTGCTGGATATGGATGAGGCAGCCCGAGCAGGTGGTGGTTACCAGATCGGGCGCTGCCTGTGCCAGCTGGCTGACCAGCCGGCCTCTGATTTTTTCGGCCAGCTCCGGCTGGGCCAGATGAAACAGGCCGCCCTGGCCGCAGCATTGCGAGCCGCTGGGAAGTTCGGCCAGGCGCAGGCCGGGGATGGCCTGGAGGATTTCCCGGGGCGGGGTGGTGATTTTGGCGTGAAACCGCAGGTGGCAGGGATCGTGGTAGACCACGGTGCGGGGGGAGGCCGGAGCGGCAAAGCGGAAAGCCGGATCAGCCTGCATGCTCTGCGCGACAAAGGTTGAGAATTCAAGGAGCCGATCGGCAAAGGCTTGGGCTTTTGTCCTCCATTCCGGATCATCTGCAAGAAGTTGAGGGTAGCGGCGCAACTGGCTGTAACAGGAGGCGCAGGAGGTCAGGATGGGCAGGGTGTTTCCGGCAAAGGCCAGGATATTCTGCTTGGCAAGACGTTTGGCCGTGCTGATGTCTCCACCGCTTTCCGCGGCAAGTCCGCAGCAGTTTTGTTGCTTTGGCCTGAGCGTTGGCTTGCCGGTGAATCTTATGGCTATCCGCTCCGTTGCCTCGCCGATTTCCCGGTGCAGATGGGTGGCATAGCAACCTGGGAAAAAGGCCAGGGCTGGAAGGGTGGATGTTTCTTGCTCCGTTTCTGCTTGAGCCGGAAAGGCGGCCATCCTCTCCCGCGGCAACCCGAGGCGCAGCCGCAGGCCGCTGTCGGCTGGCAACCGGTCCAGCAGGGGCCGCCCCAGGCTCGCGATTGTTGCCAACAGAGCCGGGTTGCTCAAGGCCTTGCGGGTGATGCTCCTGAGCAAGACATGTTGCCCGGCTGTTTTCTCCAGTCGTTCCCGGGCGGCGATAAAGCGGGCGGGCGGGTCGAGCCCCCGTGAGCACACGGCCCGGCAGGCGCCGCAGAGCAGGCATTGCGAAAGAATCTCCGCATAGGCGGCCGAGGCCTGGGCCGGATCAAGCCGGGCCAGCAAATGCAGCCTGCCGCGGGCCGAGAGCGACTCCCTGCCGCCGGCCTGAAAGACCGGGCAGACCACGGTGCAGGCCCCGCATTTTGCGCACTGGAGGGGGTCTATCTCTGCCACAAGAGATAGGCCTTGATGAACGGATCGAGGTTGCCGTCCAAGGTGCTGTCCACGTTGCCCACTTCAAAATTGGTGCGGTGATCCTTGATCAACCGGTACGGCTGCATCACATAGGAACGGATCTGGCTGCCCCAGGCGATCTCCTTTTTCTCGCCAGCGATATCCTGGTGCTGCTCCTTCTGCGCTTCGCGCTCTTTCTCGTACAGACGGGCCTTGAGCATCTTCATGGCTGTGTCTTTGTTGCGGTGCTGGCTGCGTTCGTTCTGGCACTGGACCACGATGCCGGTGGGCAGATGGGTGATGCGGATGGCCGAG
>JBAZSA010000163.1:0-5053 GCA_041662645.1 Desulfurivibrionaceae bacterium | reverse complement strand
CGAAACCAGGGGACAGGTCGAGATTGACACCCTGTGCCGGATCAAGGCCGACCCCCTCCAGATCCGGCAGCTCTTTCAGAATCTCATCGCCAACGCCCTGAAATACCGCAGGCCGGAGGTTCCTCCCCAGGTTTTGGTGTCCAGCCGGATCATCGTCACGCCCGAGGCCGAAGGGGCAATGGAGTTTTGCTGCATCACGGTGGAGGACAACGGTATCGGTTTTGCCGCGGAATCCGTTGACAAGATTTTCGGCCTTTTCCAGCGGCTGCATGGCCGCAGCCAGTATGAGGGAACCGGCATCGGCCTTGCGGTGTGCAAGCGGATTGTCGAGCGGCACGGCGGGACCATCACGGCGGAAAGTTCCCCGGGAAAGGGGGCGCGATTCATCGTCACCCTGCCGGTGAATGGCCCTGTGGTTGACGACTTCCAGCAGCTCGTCTGTCAGGAATAGGTTGCCGGAAAAATCAGAAAAAAACGCTGCGCTGCTCTTGTCTGGAACATGCCCGCGGCTTTGTGTATCATGAAACATGCATGAGATGTCGCTGGCCATAAATATCGTCGAACTTGTTTCCGCTAAAGCGCAGGAAGCCGGGGGGCAAAGAATCACCTCGGTCGAGCTTGAGGCGGGCAAGCTTTCCGGGGTATGGTTGAGGCGCTGACTTTCTGTTTTGAGGCTGCTGCCCGTAATACCCCTGCGGAAGGCGCCCGTCTCGTGGTTCATGAGGTTGAAGGCCGCGGCAACTGCCTGGGCTGCGGTCATGCCTTTGCGCTTGATTCCCTGCTCGCCCAGTGTCCGCAATGCGGCGGGTATGCGGTGGAGACCGTGCAGGGCAGGGAATTGAAGGTTGTCTCCCTCACCGTTGACGAAGAAGAAGGATAGGTGGAGCCATGTGTGATTCCTGCGGCTGCAGTCAGCCGGAGAACAGCGTAACCATAACGAGGCCTGGACAGACCGGGTCCGGCTCGGGCGCGGCGGATCACCACCATTCGCATCAATCGTATCGGGGCCAAGGCCGCGTTGTGGAGGTGCGGGAGGCGGTGCTGGGGAAAAACGACGGGATTGCCGCGCATAACCGGGAGTTCTTCAGGCAAAAGCGGATCGTGGCCCTCAATCTGGTCAGTTCGCCCGGTTCGGGCAAGACCACCATCCTGGAACGGACCATCCGGGAGCTGCGGGGCGAGATTTCTATGGCGGTCATCGAGGGGGATCAGCAGACCATGCTCGATGCCGAACGGATCGATGCCACCGGGGTGGACGTGGTGCAGGTGAACACCGGGGCTGGCTGCCATCTGGATGCGGATATGGTGCATCAGGCCCTACACCGGATGGAATTGGCGGAGAACTCCCTGCTCTTCATCGAAAATGTCGGCAATCTGGTTTGCCCGGCCATGTTTGATCTGGGCGAGGCGGCCAAGGTCGTGATCATCAGCGTCACCGAGGGGGAGGACAAGCCCCTCAAGTATCCGGCCATGTTCGACGCGGCCAGCCTCTGCCTGATCAACAAGACCGACCTGCTTCCCCATGTGGATTTCGATGTGGCCCGCTGCCGGGAATATGCGCTGCGGGTGAATCACCATCTGGAATTTTTTGAAATCTCCGCCCGGACCGGCGAGGGCATGTCTGGCTGGCTGGACTGGCTGCGTAGCCAAATCTGAAGGATTTCATGCCAACCGAGCGCTGGAAGATATCGGTCAGCGGCATTGTGCAGGGTGTCGGCTTCCGGCCCTTTGTCTACCGGCTGGCCAAGGCGCGCGCTCTGACAGGCTTTGTGGCCAATACCCCGGAGGGGGTTGCCATCGAGGCCCAGGGGCAGGTTGCGCAACTTGAGGATTTTTTCGTTGCCCTGCGGGAAGAAGCGCCTCCCCTGGCCCAGGTCGGCGAGATCGTTTCCGCCCCTATTCCCCTGATTCATGATGGCGGATTTGTCCTTCGCCATTCGACGGCTTCCGGGCCGGTCTCCACTCTCATCTCCCCTGATGTCGCCGTGTGCGAGGATTGTCTGGCGGAGTTCTTTGCCCCGGCCGACCGCCGCTTCCGTTATCCCTTCATCAACTGCACCAACTGCGGCCCCCGTTATACCATTGTCGAGCGCATCCCCTACGACCGTCCCCACACGACCATGCGCGGCTTTGCCATGTGCGCCCCCTGTCAGCGGGAATATGATGATCCCGCCAACCGGCGATTTCATGCCCAGCCCAACTGTTGCCCGGAATGCGGTCCGCAGCTGAGTTTGCTTGAGTCGGATGGGCGCCAGGTGGCCCAGCGGGATGAGGCGCTTCGCGAGGCAGTCCGGCGGCTGGCTGCGGGCGGGATCGTGGCGGTCAAGGGGGTGGGCGGTTTTCATCTGGCAGTGGACGCGGCCAACGGCGAAGCGGTGAGGCGTCTGCGGCAGAGGAAAGGGAGGGAGGCCAAGCCCCTGGCGGTGATGGTTGCCGATCTGCCGGAGGCACGGAAAATCTGTTGTTTGGAGGTCATGGAAGAGCAGGCGCTTGCCAGTCAGGAGCGGCCCATCGTTCTGGCTGCCAAAAAAGATGGGCATGGGTTGGCGGAAGAGGTTGCGCCGGGATGCGACCAGTTCGGGATCATGCTGCCCTATGCGCCGCTCCACTATCTTCTGTTGGAAGGACCGGTGCAGGCCTTGGTCATGACCAGCGGCAATCGCAGCGAAGAACCGATCTGTATCGAAAACGACGAGGCGGTGCAGCGTCTGTCTGGGATCGCTGACTGTTTTCTGGTGCATGACCGGGGGATTCACCTGCCCTGCGATGACTCGGTGGTTGCGTTCCAGGCAGGGGTGATCCGGCAAATCCGCCGCAGCCGGGGCTTTGCCCCGAAGCCCGTCGGGCTTGCGGCAGCGGGGGGCATGGTTCTTGGGGTGGGGGCGGAGCTCAAAAATACCGTCTGTCTACTCAAGGAGAATCAAGCATTTCTCAGCCAGCACATCGGGGATTTGAAAAACCTGGAGGCCTACCGGGTGTTTCAGCAAAGCATCGGCCAGCTGGCCGCCCTCTTTGAAATCAGCCCGGCCCTGATCGTCCATGACCTGCACCCGCAGTATCTTTCAAGCCGGTGGGCCCAAGAGCAGAACAATGTGCCCACCCTGGCGGTGCAGCACCACCATGCCCATCTGGCCGCTTGTCTGGCTGAGAACCGGCACCTCGGACCGGCCATCGGCATTATTCTCGATGGAACTGGATTTGGGGTGGATAACACCATATGGGGTGGCGAGGTTCTGCTGGGAGATGCCTGCGGCTACCAGCGTTTTTCCGCCCTGGAAGCCTTGCCCTTGCCGGGTGGGGACGCCGCGGTCCAGGCCCCCTGGCGGACCGCCGTGAGTTATCTCCATGCCGCCCATGGCGCCGGTCTGCCCGAGCTGCCCTTTATGGCGGAGCATGAGTGCGGGACGATCCTGGTCATGGTGGGCAAGGGGGTGAACTCTCCCCTGACCAGCAGCTGCGGCAGGCTTTTTGATGCGGTGGCTGCCATGAGCGGGGGCAGGCAAACCATCCAGTATGAGGCCCAGGCCGCCGTTGAGCTGATGCAGGCGGCAGGCGGCTTGCTTGGTGAGGAAGTATTTCCCTGCGAAGTCTACGCGGAAGATGCTATGCTGAAAATCTCGGTGCGTTCCTTGATCCGGGCGGTGGCCCAAGCCGTGCAGACCGGCATGGCGCAAAGCGAGATCAGTCGCAGGTTCCATGGTGGCCTGGTTGCGGTTTTCACTCGGGTGGCCGAGGAGGCGCGACGCCGGGAAAAGATCAAGACCGTGGCCTTGAGTGGCGGCGTTTTTCAGAATCGCTTGCTCCTGGAGGGGATGGTTGCCTCTCTGGGGCGGGCCGGGTTCCAGGTGCTGGTTCATAAAGAGCTGCCCTGCAATGATGGTTGCATTTCCCTGGGGCAGGCTGTTATCGGCAGGCAGGCGCTGAAAAAAGGGTGATAACCACCTGGGTAGTTAGGCTGAAGACTGAAGTATAGTAAGAAAACCTTCAGCCTTTGGTCTGTCCACCTGAGGAGCTACAAAAAAGGTGATGATATGTGTCTGGCGATTCCCGGCAGGGTGGTGGAGATTTTTCAGGAAAACGGCCTGCTCATGGGGCATATTGACTACAGCGGCACGGTCAACAAGGTCTGCCTCGAGTATGTGCCGGAGATCGCGGTGGGCCAGTACACCGTGGTGCATGCCGGGTTTGCCCTGTCGGTCCTCGACGAAAAAGAGGCGCAACAGAGTTTCGCGGCCTGGCGAGAACTGACCCAAGCCGTGGCGGCCCAGGGCACGGATATCTTCGGCAAGCCCTTGGAAAAATAAAAAGGTTTTTTCATCCCCATGAAATTTGTTGATGAATACCGCGACCCTGCCTTGGCCATCCGTCTTCTTGAGGAGATCCGCCACACAGTGACCCGTCCCTGGGTCGTCATGGAAATCTGCGGCGGTCACACCCACGCCATCATGAAAAACGGGCTTGATCAGCTTCTTCCCGCCGATGTGGAGCTGGTGCACGGGCCGGGTTGCCCGGTCTGCGTGACTCCGGTGGAGACCATTGACCGGGCGGTGGCTATTGCCGCCAGGCCCGAGGTGATTTTTACCAGCTTCGGCGATATGCTCCGGGTGCCGGGCAGCGTTTCCAGCCTGTTCATGGCGAAATCCGCCGGGGCTGATGTGCGCATGGTCTACTCGCCCTTGGAGGCCGTGGCCCTGGCCCGGCAGAATCCGGAGCGGGAGGTGGTTTTTCTGGCCGTTGGTTTTGAAACAACCGCGCCGGGCAATGGTATGGCCCTGCTGCAAGCCAGGCGCGAGGGGCTGACGAATTTCAGTCTGCTGGCCAGCCATGTTTTGGTGCCGCCCGCCATTCGGGGGTTGCTCTCTTCGCCCGGGAACCGGGTGCAGGGCTATCTGGCTCCTGGGCATGTCTGCACCATCATGGGCTGGGAGGAGTACGAGCCGCTTGCCGAGGAATTTAAGGTGCCGATCGTGGTCACCGGTTTCGAGACCGTGGACATCCTTGCCGGATTGCTCATGGTGCTCCGTCAGCTTGAGGCGGGGCACCATGAGCAATC
>JBAZSA010000162.1:0-5133 GCA_041662645.1 Desulfurivibrionaceae bacterium | reverse complement strand
TTACGAATCAGTTGCTCTACCAACTGAGCTACGTTGGCGTTATACCTTGCGGGATAACGATATTTTTCGTATCGTAAATGATGCTCTGCATCTATCAACTTTACCCAAAAGTGTCAAGACCTTCCCGCCTCCCAAGCGGTAAAACACCTAAAAACTCGCCCCATATCTGTTGGCAGCAATGAAAAAAAACCGCCCGGTTTCCATTCTTGTCGTCGATGACGACAAAACCCATCGCATCATGCTGAAGGCCATGCTGAAGCAATGGGGCTGGCAGATAGAAGAGGCGGATGACGGAACAACCGCCATCGAGGCTGTCCACAGCACCCCCTTTGATGCCATTCTCATGGACGTCCGCATGACCAAGCTGGATGGCATTGAAGCCTTACGGCGCATCCACGCTTACAATCCAGCCATTCCCGTGATCATCATGACCGCGTACTCCTCGGTGGATGCCGCCGTGGAGGCCATCAAAATCGGAGCCCACGACTACCTGACCAAACCCCTTGACTTTGACCGGCTCAAACTCACCATGGCCCATGCCCTGGATCACCGGCAAGTCCAGGAAAACAAAAACTCTTCCCGCGACAATGCAGGCGCGGCCATGGATGCCGGAGGAATTATCGGCAACTCAGCGCCGATGCGCGAACTTCTGGAAATGGTCTCCTACGTCGCGCCAACCGAGGCAACCGTTCTTATCTCAGGAGAATCGGGCACGGGCAAGGAATTGATCGCCGCAGCCCTGCACCACAACAGCGGTCGGAAAAACGGCGCCTTTGTCAAGGTCAACTGCGCGGCCCTTGTTGAGAATCTTCTGGAATCGGAACTGTTCGGCCATGAAAAAGGCGCCTTTACCGGAGCCGACCGCCGGCGGGAAGGAAGATTCGTCCAAGCCAATGGCGGCACCATCTTTCTGGATGAGATAAGCGAAACCTCGCCGGGCATGCAGGCAAAACTTTTGCGAGTTTTGCAGGAACACGAGGTCCAACGGGTTGGCGGGCAGGAAACCCTTGCCGTTGACGTGCGCGTTCTGGCAGCCAGCAACCGTAACCTTGAAGACGAGGTGGCACAGGGAAAATTCCGCGAGGATCTCTATTACAGGCTCAACGTGGTGACCCTGCTCGTTCCCCCGCTCAAGGACCGAAAAGAAGATATCCCTCCCCTGGCCGAATATTTTGTTGAAAAATTTGCCAAGAAAAACAACCGGCAGGTCGCAGGCATTACTCCACGCTGCATGGCTCTGCTCATCAACTATCCGTGGCCCGGAAACGTGCGGGAGCTTGAAAACGCCATTGAACGGGGCATTATACTCATGCGCGGCGACTACCTCGATGAGGAATCCCTGCCCATCCCGGTGAAACGCTTCGCCATGAAAAACGGGACCCCGCCATCTGCCTCCGCCCCCCCTGGTTCACTGGAAGAGGCGGAACAGAACGTCATCAAAAATATCCTGGCAGAAACGGGCGGCAACAAAAGTGAAGCCTCCCGCCGCCTGAACATCACCCGCAAAACCCTGCTCAGCAAGATGCACAAATATGGCCTGAGCTGAAGTTTTTCAGCTTACAGGGACCAGCCCTGAAAAAGTTCATCGGCAAGGGGCTCCGCCACAAGACGACGCTCTTCTCCGCCGGAAGCAAACAACACCGAAGCCTCAGCTGAGGCAGTGTCCATTTTTTTCCCGAAACGCACCACCAACCCGGCTGCCGCGGCAAAATCCTCCGGGTGCTCCGCACCATGCAGCACCCCCATTGGCCCGGACCGCTCCGGCATATACACCAGAAAATCGCCCGGAGCATGGAGCGCCTCAAGCCGCGCATTCTCAGCCTCATCACGCCCCAGAACAAACCAGCCGCCATGCGGCAACTGGAAATGACGGCCAAAGAGAAGCCGCCGGACATCATTGAGCCTGACCTCGGGATAGCGGCCATAATACCAGGCAATCCGCCTTGCCTGGTCCGGTTCGGTAAGGACACACCCCCCGGCGGGACGGGGATAGTCGTGAATGCCAAACTCTTCGGCCAGCTGTATTTGCGGTTGCCGCCCCCGGCCATTAAAATCAAGGAGCAGTTCCCGATCCACCAGCCCCTCCCGCTCCGCCAGGGTCGGCTCCTGGGTTTTGGCGCACAAGGGCCGCAGGAGAATGCCGGTGCAGCCGCTGTCCCGCTCAATCACCCGCAGGGTATCGCGGCGCTGGGACATGGGCCGCTGGCCGAGCACCTCGCCGGTAATCAGAAACGAGGCGGAAAATTCCTCCATCAGCTTTTTTGCCTCGGTGAGCAGGAGGATCTTGCAATCGATACAGGGGTTGAAATTCTTGCCGTAGCCATGGGGAGGGTTGCGCAGCATGGCAAAATAGGGCTCGCTCACATCCCGGAGAACGACCTCGATACAGTAGTTTTCCCTGACCGTCCGTGCGTATTCCTGCTCCCTGGCCAGGAGCTCATAGCCGAAAAAAGGCGTGACAAACTTGACCGCCTGCACCGCGATCCCCTGAGCCGCCACCACCCGGCAGGCAAGAATGCTGTCCAGCCCGCCGGAAAAAAGAGCCAGGGCTCGGGTCATAAAGCGGCCTTCCGTTCCATGAGCGTGCGCACATAAGCCAGGGTCTGTTCGCTGACCGAATCTCCGTCCAGCATCCTGGCAAGTTCATGCTCCCGTTTTTCAGGGGACAGGGGGATGATGGAGGTTTTGGTGCGCGCATCGGCCACGGACTTTTGCACCAGGAAATGCTCGTCAGCCAGGGAGGCGATCTGCGGGAGATGGGTAATGCAAAACACCTGATGATGCCCTGCCAGCTCCCGAATTTTCCTGGCCACCGCCTCTGCCGCCTTGCCGCTGATCCCGGCATCTATCTCATCGAAAATGACCGTATCCACCTCATCCTTCTGGGCCAAAAGCGTCTTCAAGGCCAGCATCAACCGCGACAGCTCGCCCCCCGAGGCCACCTTGGCCAGGGGCTTTACCTCCTCGCCCTGGTTGGCGGAAAACATGAATTCCGGGCGGTCCCAGCCAAGCCTGGAAATGCTCCCCAATTCCGCCCCCTGCTCCCCCTTGAAACAGATCTCAAAAACCGCCTGCTCAAAACAAAGAGAGGCCAGAGAAGCACGAATCTTGGTGGCCAATTCCTGAGCCGCTACCTGACGGGCCTTGGACAATAAAGCAGCCGCCTCAATCAGGGCGGCTTCGCTCTGCCGCATTTCTTTCTCCAAGGCAGCCACCCGCTCATCCAGCGCCTCGATCTCGGCAAGCTCCTGTTTCGCCTCTCTACCAAAAGCGATAACCGCGTCGAGCTCGCCGCCATATTTTCGTTTGAGCCGCTGCAACAGATCAAGACGCGCCGTCACCGCATCGAGACGGGCCGGATCGCTGGCAAGGGTCTCCACATAGTTCCGGATCGCCTGAACATGGTCTTCCAATTGAAAACAATTCCCAGCCACCTCTTCGGCCAGCCCGGCAAGGCTTGGGTCAAAGGCGGCCATCTGCATCAGATTTTTCCGCGCCACCGAGAGCGGGGTATTGACCGCCTCCGCCAAAAGATGCCAGCTTTTTTTCCCAAGACCGATCAGATCATCGGAGGCCCGCAATCTGTCTCGCTCAAGAACCAGATCCGCGTCTTCGCCCGGGCTGAGCGCAGCCTCCTCAATCTCCCGGGCCTGAAAGGTGAGAAAATCCCGCCGCTGCTCCTTGTCCTTCTCCCTGGCCACGAGCGCCTGGTATGACTCCCTGGCTGCTGTCCATTTGTCGTAGCACTGGGAAACGACAAGCCGCTGCGGCCAGAGACCGCCCACTGCGTCAATGCAATCAAGATGGCTGCGGGGTTGCAGCAGTTGCTGGTGATCATGCTGACTGGCAACGCTGAGCAGGTTCTCCATCACCTCGCCCACCGCCTTGGCCGTAGCCAGGCTGCCGTTCATGAAATACCGGCTGGACCCCTTCAGGGAAACGACCCGTTTGACCACCAGCTCGGCCTCGGGTTCGAATCCCATCTCCGCCAATTTTTCCTGGATGATCCCATGCTGGGGGTTGAGCTCAAAAAGCGCCTCAACCGTTGCCGTTTCCGCCCCGCTTCTGATCCAGGTGGCCGCGGCCTTTCCGCCTCCCAGCAGATGAATGGCCTGCAGAATGATGGATTTCCCGGCCCCGGTCTCTCCGGTAAGAACCGTAAGCCCTTCGGCAAAGGAGACATGCAGCTTCTCGATGAGGGCAAGATTGGTGATGATGAGTTCCTTCAGCATATGGCTCTCTATACAGGATTCTGGGCCGTTACGAAATGATCTTTATGTTTCCGGCTATTTCGTTACGGCCCATTATGCCGCTCGCGGCATTTCGATGTTACGGTTTAAACAACGGCTTGCCAGGCGATTGCAATGGTTGACCAGCCCGATGCCGGCAGAACGGAACAAATGGTGGCGCAAACGACCGATCATCATTATATTATTATAAATACGTGGAGATGGAATTAAAGAACTCCTCCAAACAGGGTATCTGAATATTTCCCATGAATCATAACACGATCTTCCGGCGCCTCACCGCATCCATCATCTGCTCGTTTTTCTTACTCGGCAATCTGCCCTTGGGCGGGTTTTCCCCGCCCCCGGCCCAGGCCTTCAGCGTTGGCGAGGAACGGGAGGTAGGGGAAAAACTCCTTTCCATTATCCGCAAGGAATTCACCCTGCTTGATGATCCAGACCTCACCGAATATGTAACCAATCTCGGACAACAAACCCTGCGGCTCGCCGGCCCGCAATTCTTTGATTATCATTTTTTCATCATCGACAACAAGGAATTCAATGCCTTTGCCGCCCCGTCCGGCCTGGTTTTTTTCCATTCAGGCCTCATTGACCTGTGCGATACCGAAGGAGAACTGGTCAGCGTGCTCTCCCACGAAATCGGCCATGCCGCCAGCCGGCATATTGCCGACCGGATCGACAAGTCCGGCAAACTCAATGCCGCCACCACGGCTCTCATGCTGGCAGGCCTCCTCGCTGGCCAGGGGGCGCTTTCCCAGGCCATTGTTACCGGCTCCATGGCGGGCGGGCTCACCGCAAATCTCAAATTCAGCCGCGAGGACGAAGAAGAGGCGGATCGCTTGTCCTACAAATGGATGCAAGAAGAAGGACGCGACCCGGCGGAGAT
>JBAZSA010000161.1:0-5184 GCA_041662645.1 Desulfurivibrionaceae bacterium | reverse complement strand
CAGCCGTTTGTTGAATTCCTTGAAGGCCAGGCTGGGCAGGGAGTCTTCCCGATTCTTGAGCTGGGAGAGCAGCTCGGGCCGAATCTTTTCTGCCTCTGCCGGGGAGAAGGCCGGGGTGAGGAGCACGTCCCTTACCAGGGCCAATCCCTTGTCGGTGTAACGGGACAAAAAGTCGCCCTTGACCCCGAAGGTGTTCTTGCCGTTGAATCCGCCCAGGGAGCCGGCCATGTTGGCCACTTTTTTTGCCAGTTCCCCGGCGCTGAGCTGTTGGGTGCCCTTGGGCAGGAGTTCGCTGATAAAGGCAAAACCGCCATTGGTGCTTTCGGTCTCGCTGCGCAGCCCGCCGGGCAGCACGGCCCGGATGGAAACCGTGGGCACGTCATGGTTTTCCCTCACCAGGAGCCGGATGCCGTTTTGCAACTGGAAACTGTGCACCCCGGAGAGAAAGGCGTCGTTTACCTTTGAGGCGGGCTGGTCCAGCTTGGCCGCGGCCTCGGCCTTGGCGATAATCTGCGTCAGTTGCGCCTGGGTCAGAATCTTTGGGGTGCCGAACGGGGCAATGGTGCCCACGGTGAGTCGTTCTCCCTTGAGATAGAAGGCGGCAACCCGCTGGATATCCTCCTTGCTCACCGCCCGGACCCGTTCCAGGTATTTGTCCTCGCGGGGATCTCCGGTCAGGAACTCGAAAGAGCCCAGGACCCTGGCCTGGCCTTCGGCCCGTTCCAGGTTGAAGATGAAATCGCTTTCCAGGTTGTGTTTGGCCCGGTCAAGCTCCTCATCGCTCACCTTGGCATGTTTCATCCTGAATATCTCGGCGAGCGTCTCTTCCAGGGCAGGGGCGGCCTTGTCCGCGTCCAGGGTGGCGGTGAACTCCAGCAGCCCTGGATCACGGGGGGTAAAGGCCGAGCCGTCGATGCGGTAGACCAACCCCTTGTCGTTGCGGAGCTTGGTGTAGAGACGGGAGGTTTCGCCGCTGGCGAGGATGCTGGTCATCACGTCAAGGATGGCCGTATCCTGCCCTTTGAAGGGTGTGCCGGGAAAAGCCAGGGCCATCTGGGTCTGGTTGACATCCTCGGTCAGGGCGAAGAGGCGGGGCGCCTTTTGCGCCGGCTCCCTGGGGATGGGTGGCGACTGGCTGTTGCTTTTTGGCAATCCTCCCATCAGGTTGTTCACCGAGTCCACCACCTGCTGCACCCGGACATCGCCCACCACCACCACGGTGAAATTATCCGGGTGATAATGGTTTTTCATGTAGCGGAGAATGTCGTCGCGGCTGATGGCGCTGACGCTCTCCGCCGTGCCGCTAATGGGCAGCCGGTAGGGATGCACCGTGTAGGCCTGGGCCATGAGCTCCTGAAACAGGGCGATATTGGCCCGGTCCTTGCGCATGCGAATCTCTTCCAGCACCACCTTTTTTTCCCGCTCCAGTTCCTGTGCATCGAAATTCGAGTGCAGCACCGCGTCGGTGAGCACTTCCAGGGCATCCCCCCAGTTCCGGGAAGAGAGGGTGGCGTGGTAGACCGTGTACTCGTAGGAGGTGTAGGCGTTGATCTGGCCGCCCACCGCCTCGATGGCCCCGGCAACCTCGCCGGGCGCTCGGGTGGGCGTGCCCTTGAAGATCATGTGCTCGATGAGATGGGTGATGCCCGCCTCCCGCTTCTCCTCGTAGATGCTCCCAGCCTTGACCCAGATCTGGACCGTGGCCACCTTGGTGCCGGGGGTCTCCTTGACCAGAACGGTCAGGCCGTTATCGAGCTTGTTTTTATGCAGGTGCGGGGCGATTTCAACGGCTTCAACATAGGTGGGGGTCATGGTCATACACAGGAGAAAAAGGAAAAGAAAGAGTGGCTGGAGCCGGTGGTATAACCCGGATTCAGGCCTCGCGTCTGACAATTGTATGGTGTGATTCATCATTTTTGGCCGAAGGGCTGTAACAATCGGAGGAAGCGCGATTTTTGTTGCCCGCTCCAGCCGTTGTCTTTTTGTTTCCCGAGCAGTGTAAACATCTACGGATTCTGCGTCAAGGGATCAGGCTAACCCACCGCTTTTTCGCCGCACAAGCAGGATGAGCAAGCCGGTGCCGATCATCAGGCTGCTCAACAGCTGGCCCATGGTAAACACATTGAACAAAAAGCCGAGCTGGGCGTCGGGCTGGCGGAACAGCTCGACTATGGAGCGAAAGATCCCGTAGAACAGGAGAAACAGGGCCAGGAGCGACCCGGCGGGCCAGCGGTGTTTCCAGTATTGGTTTTTCAGCAGCCAGAGCAGGGAGAAGAGCACCACCCCTTCGAGGAACGCCTCATAGAGCTGGGAGGGGTGGCGCGGCAGCGGGCCGCCCGTGGGAAAGACCATGGCCCAAGGGACATCGCTCATCCGGCCGTAGAGTTCGCCGTTGATGAAGTTGCCGATCCTGCCCAAACCAAGGCCGATGGGGGTGGTGATGATGTAGACGTCCGCGCTCTGCCAGAAGGGGAGGCCGGTGACCCGGCAGAAGATGAGACCGCCCACCAGCATGCCGGCCAGGGCGCCATGAAAGGACATGCCGCCTTGCCAGGTGGCCACGATATTCTGGGGGTTTTCCATATAATAGCCGGGGTTGTAGAACAGGACATAGCCCAAACGGGCGCCCAGCACCAGGCTGAGGATCAGCACCAGGTTGAGGTTTTCAAAATGTTTGGCCAGCACGGTGAGGTTGTATCGCTTGATCTGGTGGCGGACCAGCAGATAGGAGGCGATAAAGCCCAGGACATACATGAGGCCGTACCAGCGGACCTGGAGGGGGCCGAGGTGGAGGAGGACAGGGTCGATTTCAGGGTAGGGGAGCATAGGGCGTTAGAAGGTGAAAGGCTCAAGGTTAAAGGTTAAAATCGAGCAAGTGACGGAGACGCAAAAAAAAGGTAGTATGGCCCCCTGTGTCCCGTTCACTCTAACCGCTGTCGGCAGGTGAGACAATGCAAATCAGCCTGATCACCCTCAATGCCCGCTACTTGCATTCCTGCCCGGCGTTGTTCCATGTGCGCAACGCCCTGGCGCGGGCGTTGCCGGAAAGCAGCCTTGTGCTGCACCAGTTCACCATCAACGACCCCTATTACCAGACCCTGCTTCGGATCACCGGCGACCGACCGGAGAGCATCTGTTTTTCCGTGTACATTTGGAACAGTGATTACACCATGCGGCTGGTGGCCGACCTGCGCCGGGCTTTGCCCCAGGTTCCGATCATTTTGGGCGGGCCGGAGGCAACCTTCATGGCCTCGGCGAGCCTGCCCGCTGGCTGCACCGTGGTCCGGGGCGAGGTGGAGGGGTTGGGGGGTGATTTTTTCCGCGATCTGGCCGCGGGAACCCTGCAGGCCGAGTACCTTGCCGCCCCTACCCCCCCGTTTGGTATGCCGTATTTGGAGGCCGATTTCGCCCCCCACCTTGCAAATCGCAATATCTACTACGAGTCGTCCCGGGGCTGCCCGTTTTCCTGCAGCTACTGCCTTTCCTCGGTGGGGCAGGGGGTGCGCTACCGGAATCTGCCCGAGGTGGAGCAAGAGCTGGCCCGGATCCTGGCCCATTCCCCCAAGATCATCCGCTTCGTGGACCGCACCTTCAACGCCCTGCCCGAGCGGGCCCTGGCCATCTGGCGCTGGCTCCTGGCCCAGCCGGGGGAGACCCTTTTTCATTTCGAGATCGCCCCGGACCTGTTCACTGAAGAGATGCTCGCCTTCCTGGCCCAGGTCCCCCAGGGGCGTTTCCAGTTCGAGATCGGCCTGCAATCCACCAACCCAGAAACCCTGGCCGCAGTGAACCGGAAAATGGATCTGAGCAAGGCTGGGGAGAACATCCGCCGTTTGGTGGCCTTGGGCAACATCCACCTGCATCTGGACCTGATCCTCGGGTTGCCCGGGGAAACCGAGGCCACCTTCCGTACTTCGCTGAATGAGGCCTTCGGCATGGCGCCCCACCATCTCCAGATGGGGCTACTCAAGGTTTTGTCGGGCACCGCGATCAGCAGGGGTGCGGAGGAATTAGGCCTAGTCAGCTCGGCCACGCCGCCCTATTCGGTGCTGGCCACCCGCTGGCTGGACCATGCGACGCTTTCCCGCCTGTACTGGCTGGGCGAGTGCCTGGAGGGTTTTTATAACAACCGGTTTTTCCGTAACACCTTGGATTACATCCGAAAAAGAGGAGAGGATCCCTTTGGCTTCTTTGCCCAGCTGTTCGTCATCTGCCAGGCAGCGGATTTTTTCGCGTATGCAAAGACCCAGGAGCTTATGAGCAGGATGCTGGTTGAGCTGGCCCAGACGCGGCCGGATCGCGAGCTTTTTTGCGAATTGCTGCGGTTCGACTGGCTGGTGAGCGGGCAGCGGTTGCTGCCGCCCTGGCTGGACGCGGAGCCGTCCAAGGAGATCCGGGATCATCTCTGGCACCGTCTGCCGGAAGAGCTGCCCCCGCATTATACCCGGCTGACCAGGAACGAATTTTTTAAGCGGGTGATCTTTGCCCGGTTTTCCGGCCCGCTGCTCAAGGCGGTGGGGTTGGCCGACGGCGAGGCATCCCCTGGCGGCTATGTCTGCTTTTTCCAGGAACAGGAGCATGTTGCCGGGCATCAACGCCAGCGGCATGCGGTGTTTTTTGTGGAAGGGGGTAGTAGCTAGGGCAGGCATCGGTGCTTCGACAGGCTCAGCACGAGCGGATTTTTTTTACGTTATGAGAACAGCCGTTCGCCCTGAGCCTGTCGAAGGGCTGTATTTAAGCTATCCTTATTTTCACACCGCCAGCTTCAGAATCTCGGCAATGGTTTCCTTGGGATAAAGTCCGCCAATCCCCCATTGCCTGGCAAGGCCTTCTGCATTCTCCGCGATGGCATTGATATCGGCTGCCGGGATGTCCACCTCAGCCAAGCGCACCGGCGACTTGATCGCGACAAACCACTGCTCCAAGGCCGCAATCCCTGCCTCGCCGGAATCCAGCCCGAAAATTTCCTTGGCAAACCGCGCAAACTGGCTGGGGTTTTTAGGGAGATACCACTTCATCCAAGCGGGCATGACGATGGACAGCCCGGCTCCGTGGGGGATGTTGTAGATTGCACTCATGGCGTGTTCGATCATGTGGTTGGGAAAGCTGTATTCGCCGATCCCGGCCGGGGTCAAGCCGTTCAAGGCCAGGGTGGCGGTCCACATGAAGGAACCGCGGGCCTTT
>JBAZSA010000160.1:0-5194 GCA_041662645.1 Desulfurivibrionaceae bacterium | reverse complement strand
CGGGATGACCCGGTGGAATTTGAGGCCGTTGTAAAAGCCGCGCCGGGCGAGATTGGCAAAGTTCGCCACGGTGATGGGGGTTTTCTCGGCGAACAGCCGGAGGGTGATGGTGCCTTTGCTCGTTGTCATTGTGGCGGTCAAGTCGCTCATGGTGCTCCTCGTAGGTAATTGAATTCAAAAATATAGAGGCCCATCGTCTGGGGCCAGGGGCTTTTTCTCTGTTCTACTGCAGCAGTTCCTTGACGATGGCATCGCCCATGGCTGCGGTGCCAATGGCGCGGCTCTTGTCCACGGCAATATCCGGGGTATGCACGCCCTTATCGAGCACCGCGGCAACTGCTGCTTCAATGGCGTCCGCCGCTGCACCCTGATCCAGGCTGAAACGCAGCATCATGGCCGCGGAAAGGATCTGGGCGATGGGGTTGGCAATGCCCTTGCCGGCAATGTCCGGGGCGGAGCCGCCTGCGGGCTCGTAGAGGCCGAAGCCTTTTTCGTTGAGGCTGGCCGAGGCCAACAGCCCCATGGAGCCGGTGATCATGGCGCATTCGTCGGAGACGATGTCGCCGAACATGTTGCCGCAGAGCATGACGTCGAACTGGTGCGGGTTTCTTACCAGCTGCATGGTGGCGTTGTCCACATAGATATGGTTCAGAGTGACATCCGGGTATTCCTTGGCGATCTCGATGACCACCTCCCGCCAGAGCACCATGGTGGTAAGCACATTGGCCTTGTCCACCGAGGTGACGATCTTGCGGCGCAGCCGGGCGGCATCAAAGGCGCGGCGGGCAATGCGCTCGATTTCCCAGCGGTGGTAGACCATGGTGTCGTAGGCCTTTTCGTTGGCGCCGGAACCCTCGCGGCCCTTGGGTTGGCCGAAGTAGATGTCGCCGGTGAGTTCACGCACGCAGAGGATATCAAAGCCATCCCCCACGATATCGGCCCGCAGCGGGCTGGCCGCGGCCAGGGATTTGAAAATCCGGGCCGGGCGGAAGTTGCAGAACAGCTCGAAATGTTTGCGCAGCGGCAGCAGGGCAGCGCGTTCCGGCTGCTGGGCCGGGGGCAGCGATTCCCATTTGGGGCCGCCCACCGAACCAAAGAGGATGGCGTCGCTGGCTTCGCACACGGCAAGCGTCGCGGCGGGCAGGGCCTCGCCGTGGCGGTCGATGGCGCAGCCGCCCACATCCGCGTGTTCATAAGCAAGGCTGAAACCGAATTTCTGCTGGACCGCGTCCAGAACCTTGATGGCTTCCCGCATGACTTCCGGGCCGATACCGTCACCGGCCAATACTGCTATCTTTTTCATCTGGTGTGTCCTTGGTCGTTTGGTTGTAGAGGCTATTCCCTTGCAAGGGAAGGTTCGGGGCAACACCATACCTGATCAGGGTAAAGATGCGCAAGATCAATGTGGTTCTTCCTCCTAAACCGCATTCCTTGAGCATTCAGTTAAGGGGGTAGGCGACATAAACCCGGTTGCCGGTCAGCTGGGACGGATAGCTTTGCAGGTTGCTTATGGGCGGTCCTGTCAGCACCCGCCCCTCCAGATCAAAGGTTCCGCCGTGCCCGCTGGCGCAGGCCAGTATCCCGTGTTCCGGCAGAAGAATTTCGTAGCCGGCATGGGTGCATTCCGAGGAAAAGGCCGCAACCCGTGTCTCCGATACTCTGGTGATGATGAGCGGTTTTTCCTGGCGGG
Source organism: Desulfurivibrionaceae bacterium (assembly GCA_041662645.1). Classification (GTDB taxonomy): domain Bacteria; phylum Desulfobacterota; class Desulfobulbia; order Desulfobulbales; family Desulfurivibrionaceae; genus Thiovibrio. The sequence goes on along the minus strand of JBAZSA010000160.1, from coordinate 3,504 downwards.
TAATCTCGATTTTCAGCCCGGCGCCAATGGTGTTGAGTGCACGGTAGCGGCTCTCTGTTAGATCAAAAACGAGCTTGCCCTGGTCAATCACAAGACCGTCGAGCCGGCCTTCTTCTTTTTTCTTGTTGGTGCAGGCGCAGGGCAAGGCGCTGAAGGAGGAGAGCATGACCAACAGCTTTGCGGAGCCGGAGAGAAATTTCCGGCGGTTCAGCAGATCATCGGGCTGCATATTCTGCATTTCAGGGTCTGACGGGCAGGTTGATCAGGCGGCCGCTGGCAGGCTCCTTGTAGCGGATTTCTCCACTGATTCCTCCAGAAAACATGGGGCGCGACAGGTGCAGATTCAGGACATACCTTCCGGGGCTGACCTGGGTCAGCAGCCACTTCACTTCCCCTTTGCCGGCATCGTGCTGGTGGAAGGCGGGTGACGCGGTTTCGATCACCGTGCCGGGGGGCAGATTCTGGACCACGATCAGGGTGGTGGGGGCTGGGCTGGCAACGGTGATTTGCAGCTGAATATCTTGACCGGTGGCGCTCAGATATTGACCGCTGACGAGAGCGCCGGCCGCGTGCAGGGGCATTGGCAGGGAAAGAAGCACGAGCAAGGCCATCAAAATCAGGCCCTGCTCGTGAGCATGAATTTTTTCAGCCGTCATTTTCTGTTCCTCCTGTTGGTGGTTACTGGAGAATATCATAGCTGCGCGTTTCCGGATTCCAGCGATAGCCCTTGGCGGCCCAAATATCTTCGATCTGTTTTCTGCCGAAATGCAACCCCTCGATCCCTCCGTAGGTTTCGTACACGGAAAGCAGCTCTTCATCATCTATCCGGCCATCGCTGTTGCTGTCCGCCCAATGGAATGGGCTTGCTTGCAGGGTTTCTGTCCCAGACACCGGGAGGCTGGGGTTGTCGTCCGAGCGGACCGTGACGCCCCCGGTGAATTGATGGTTTGTTTTCATCTTCGTCTCCGGCTTGAGCTTGGCGAGATAGCTGTACACCGCATGTTCTCCGGTGATTTTGCCGATCCACTTGAGAACCGGGGGCTCGTTTTTCTGGAAGACAAACGGCGGTTTGCCCTGGGCCGGGATGCAACTCGGGGGCAGGGTTTCCTTGAGGATCAGGGAAAACGGGCTGGAGGCGCTGGTGGTTACTTCAATGACCACCGGAAAGGCCATGCCAGGGGTTGCGTGCGCGGGCAAAATCCGGAAGGCCGTGATCTGGTTTTCCCCATTGTTTGCGGTATGCCACCAGAACAGGGAGAGGCCGGTTAGGGTAAGTAGCAGGAAGACGGCGAACAAAAGGACAGGCCGCGAGGCAAGGCGTAGTCTGGGCGGGGCGGCTATTGGCAAAACGGTTTGCGGCGCGGCTGGTTCGGGGGCAGCCAATGCTTCTTGAGCGGCTGGTCCGCTTGGCGTGTCCGGCTGAAGGGGTGGGTTTTCCTGTCCGGGCGGCGGCTCAACGGCTGGGGCTGGGGCCGGGCTGGGCAGCGGCTCTGGAGGAGGCGCGGTCTGGCCGTGATCAATGATATCCGCCAGCTGGGCCTCCAGAGCTTCGGCCAATTTGATGGCATTTTCTTTCTTGATGTTGGGATAGCGGCGGTTTTCCCATCGGGAGATGGTGTCGGTGGTGACCCCGACCACCGTGGCCACGTAGAGCTGGGTTAGTCCTTTTTCTTCCCTGATCCGGCGGATTTTGGCGCCGTCTATGTTGACCATGGGGATGCCGCCAGCCAATGGCTTTGCTGAATCCATACCTGGTGTGTCCTGCGGGTTGAGTTTTTGGCGTGACAAATGAAAAGGCATAGTACCAAATCATCACGGGAAGCAAAAGGCCCTTGTGAATTGGACCGGAATATGGCGCCTATTGTGGATAGGTGAGGTTATCTCTGGTTTCTTTTCAGCCGGTCAAGCTCCGAACGCACCCTGACCAGCTCTTCGTTTGAGGCCCGCAATCGCTGGGCAATAACCTCGGTGAACAGGCGGTACATGACGGAGACAAAAAGCGCCTGATCCAAGGGTTCGGAAGTCTCACTCATGAAGGAGGCATCGATGGCCAGGCAGACCGTGGGACCGATGGCCTCCACCGAAGCGGAACGGGCCTTGCCGTCGATGGCGGCCAGCTCGCCAAAGGCACTGCCGGTCTCTTCGATCCTGGCTATCTCCTTGCCGTGCTTGACAATCCGCACTGCCCCGGAAAACAGGATGTAGACCCAGCTGTCAAAAGCCCCTTCCGGAGTGATGGTCTCGCCATCCTCAAATGTCCTGATTTTGCTGAGGCGCAGGATATGTTTGATGTACTTGTCGCTCAGCGAACCGAGAAATGGGAGCTGATGCAGCTTGTCCACAAGAAAACCACGGCCTTCCAGATAGGGGGATTCCTGCATGGGGGGGCTCCGGTGTGTAAATCCAGCTTGAAGAAAAAGGCAAAACCCGCGTGCGCCACAGTGTCTTCTTTATATCATAACGGAATTGGATTATAAACAGAAGGGGTCCCGATGCGTTCCATTTCCGGGAAGAGGAGAAAAAATCTTGGCGCACGAAAAAACAGACAGCTTCCTGCCGGCCTCTGGGGCGGAGATGGCTGCACGAGGCTGGAAATATGTCGATGTCGTGCTGGTCACCGGGGATGCCTATGTGGATCATCCCTCCTTCGGTGTGGCCCTGATCGGCCGCCTGCTTGAGGCCAACGGCTACCGGGTGGCCATTCTCCCCCAGCCCCGCCATCATATCCCCGATGATTTCCGGCAGTTCGGCGAGCCGCGCTTGTTTTTCGGCATCACCGCGGGCAACCTGGACTCCATCGTGGCCAATTACAGCGGCAACGCCAAGGTCCGCGATCGTGACGACTATTCCCCAGGCGGCAACCCCTATTTCGGCGAGCTGGCGGAAAAAAAGATGCGCCGCAGGCCGGACAGGGCCACCATTCTCTACAGCAACCTCGCACGCGCAGCCTATCCCGCGGTCCCGGTGATTCTGGGCGGGCTGGAAGCGTCGTTGCGCAGGTTTGTGCATTACGATTACCAGCAGCAGCGGCTGCGGGGGTCGGTACTCACCGACGCCAAGGCCGATCTCTTGCTCTATGGCATGGGGGAACGGGCGGTGCTGGAGGTGGCGGACCGGCTTGCCAAGGGCCGGGATCTGGCCGGTATTTCCGGCACCTGCGAACGGCTGACCGTAAAAGAGATGGAGGCGCGTGGGATTGCCGCGCCCAAGGTTTTGCCCTCCTGGGCGGAAATCCAGGCTGAACCTCCCCTGTTTCTTGAGGCCGAACTGAGCGTGGATCGTCTGGCCAGGGCCTATGACCCCGCGCCCCTGGTACAGTATCAGCAGGCAGCCTGGGTGGTGCAGCACCAGCCCGCTGCGCCGCTCAATACGGTCGAGCTGGACGCCCTGTACAGCCTGCCTTTTACCCGCAAACCCCATCCGGCTTGCGGCGATGTCCCGGCCTGCCGGATGATCCGGGATTCGATCACCATTGTCCGCGGGTGCTGCGGCAACTGCTCCTTC
>JBAZSA010000159.1:0-5198 GCA_041662645.1 Desulfurivibrionaceae bacterium | reverse complement strand
CCGGGATAGCTCAGTCGGTAGAGCATCGGACTGAAAATCCGAGTGTCCCTGGTTCGAATCCTGGTCCCGGCACCAGTAAAATCAAGGGTTTGCAGCTTTTTGTCTGCAAACCCTTTTTTTGTTCCGGCCGCTCTGGCCGGTTGACATGGTGCACCCGCTGGGGTAGTGTAACTTGCTGTTTCTTTGGACAGAAATGTGGCGGCGGTGCCCCAAAAGAGTTCCGTAAAGAGGCGGTGAAGCTGGAAACGGGGCGAATCTTTCCGCGCCGGAGGCTTCCCGCCTTTTGATTTACCGGAATCAGTGTGCGGTATGCACGTTTCGATCTCTTCACCTTTTGCCCGGGATCGCTGCGGTTGACGAGGCGTCACACAAAAGTCCTGGCCGATGGCCGATCCTTCGGCTTTCTGGCCCTGCCATGAATGTTCAGCCGCTGGTCATGATGAATATTTGCCTTATTAATCCACCAAATTGCGGACGGAGTATTCCGGAAGAGCGTTATGGAATATCCTCGCTCAAGCAGATTTTCCGGGGCGAGCCTCTCGCCCTTGAAGAGTTGGCGGGTAATCTGCGGGAACATGCGGTCAGGATCATCGACCTGAAAGCAGACCCCGATGCCCTGGATCGGGAGTTGCTCGAATTTCAGCCAGATGTGGCCGGGATTACCGGGGTGACCTGTGAGGCGAACACCATGCTGCAACTTGCCGCCAGGATAAAGGAGTCCTGCCGGGCAACCGTGGTGGTCGGAGGAATCCATGCCAGCAATGACCCGGGATTTTTTAACCATCCAGCGGTGGATTATATCGTGGTTGGTGTCGGAAAAAAGGCCTTTGCCGATCTTGTTTCCGCCTTGGAGAACGGCAATGAGGCATGTGATCTTCCCGGGGTGATCCGGACAGAGCCGGGCAGGCAGCTTGAGCGGCCGCCGCTGCGGAACCGGGTCGAGGATCTGGTCATGGAGCTGCCCCCCGATTATGACCTGGTGCGCCGCTACCGCTCGCACTATGTTCTGGAAAAGCTCGGCATCACCATGGGCTTTGTCGCCTGGGCCTACGGTTGCCCGCACAGGTGTCTGTTCTGCTCCATTTACGGGCAGACAGGGGGCGGCTACCTGACAAAATCCATTGAAGCGGTTATCCGGGACATCGGGCTGCTGGCCGGTATCCCGGTCATCAGGCTGGTGGATGCCAACACCTTTGGCGATATCGAGCGGGCAAAAGCCCTGGGCCGGGCCCTGCGGGACTCCGGGCTCAACAAACAGTACCTGGCCGATATCCGCTCGGATACGGTGGTCCGCCACCCGGAGATGCTGCGGGAATGGAAAGAGGCTGGCCTGCGCGCCGTGATTATCGGCTTTGAAGAGATTGACGATGCAAGCCTGTCGGCCATGAACAAGGCAAACAAGGCCTGCATGAACGCGGAGGCCATCTCCATCCTCAATGATCTTGGCATCACCATTGTCGGCGATTTCATCATCTCCCCAGGCTATGATGAGGCTGACTTTGACCGCCTGGACACCTATCTGGGCACAAGACAAATCGATCTGCCGATGATCACCGTGATGACCCCCCTGCCGGGGACGCCTCTGTACAAGAAAGAGCAGCATCGGATCATCAACCACAACCTTGATTATTATACATTGACCAATGCCGTCACCCCAACGAAGCTTGACGAGAAACGGTTCTATGGCCGTTACGCAGCGCTCCTTGCCAACAGCCACCACAACGCCAGGTTGTAGACTATGAATGTTTTTATCACGGCCGCATCGGCCTATCTTCCGGGCCAGCCGGTGCACAACGATGATCTGGAACGATACCTGGGCCCAGTGGACCGGATCGCCGCCCGGACCAGGCAGATAATTCTTGCTGGCAACGGCATCGAGAGCAGGCATTATGCCATTGACCCGGAGACGGGCGCCACAACCCATACCAACGCGGAATTGGCGGCAGAGGCAGTCCGTCTTTTGCCAGTCGCTGGCCGCGCCATTGGCTGCCTCTGCTGCGGCACCTCGTCGCCCGACCAGCTCATGCCGGGCCATGCCTCCATGGTGCATGGGGAATTGGGAGGCGGCCCCTGTGAGGTGATCAGCACCGCAGGGATATGTCTTTCCGGGATTACAGCCTTGAAATACGGCGCCATGGCTGTTGCCCTTGGCTTGAGCGATATGGCTGCGGCAACCGGCTCCGAACTGGCCTCCACCTTTATGCGCACGGCTTTTGTTCAGGCCATGCAGCCTGAGGCAACGGGGCAGCCGGAAAACAAAAAACAGCATCCAGCCTTTTCCTTTGAAGCGGAATTCTTACGCTGGATGCTCTCCGACGGCGCAGGCGCGGTCTTGATCGAAAAAGAACCGGCAGCTGGCAGCCTCTCCCTTCGGATTGACTGGATAGAGATCACCTCCCATGCCCATTCTCTCGAGACCTGCATGTATGCTGGCGCGGTGAAACAGAAAGGCGGCCGGATCAGAGGCTGGCGGGAATATGCGGTGGAAGGGGAGGCGGCCCTGCAAGGTGTGCTCACGGTCAAGCAGGATGCCCGGTTGCTGAACCGGGAGGTGATCCCGACCCTGGTGGGGAAAAGCCTGCCTGCGATTGCGGCGAAACATGGCCTGACATCCGGGGATATTGCTTGGTTTTTACCGCATTATTCCTCGCAATACTTCCGGGAACCGCTGCGGCGGCAACTCCAGGACATCGGCTTTGCAATCCCGGAGGAGCGCTGGTTCACCAACCTGGCGGACAAGGGCAACACTGGCTCGGCTTCGTTCTATATCATGCTGGCGGAGCTGTTTGCTTCCGGCAGGCTGCGCAAAGGTGAGAGGATTCTGGGTTTTATCCCTGAAAGCGGCAGGTTTTCCGTTGGCTGGGTGCTGCTGACGGTTGTCTGAGCGGCACAAGGTAGGTACGAGGGAGGGGAAATGGAGCCTTTTTCGCTTGTCAGGAGCCTGCTTTTCGTTGTTTTTTCCCTGGTGTTTCTGGCGCTTTCCTGGAAACCGCTGCGCAATCCCCGATGCCACGGCTTTTACCGTTTTTTTGCCTTCGAGGGGATTCTTTTCCTGACGCTCTCCAATCACCCCTTCTGGTTTGACAACTGGTATGCGCCCAAGCAGATCGTCTCCTGGCTGCTGCTGGCCGCCTCCATCCTCTTCGTCACCCAAGGGCTCCACATGCTCAGGACGGCTGGAGGATCACAGGCTAGAGAAGCTATGCCGGAAAATTTCGCCTTCGAAAATACGGCCACCCTGGTTACGGCCGGGATTTACCGCTATGTCCGGCATCCCATGTACAGCGCGCTGCTGCTGCTGGCTTGGGGGGCGTTCTTCAAGCATTTCAGCCTGGCGGGAGCCGCTGTGCTCGCTGCGACCACCGTTTTTCTGATGATCGCCGGACTCATCGAGGAAAAGGAAAATCTCGATTTTTTCGGCCCCGCCTATCTCGAATACCGGAAAACCACCAAGATGTTCCTGCCGTTCTTGCTCTGAGGCGGCGCAGGCAAGGCGGAAGTCCGGAAGGAAGTCAGCTGCCGTCACCTGAGGCATTGCGCCAGCAGGTGGGATCCGAGGCAAGATAGTCTCCTGTCATCTGGTAGGCTGCCCCGCGGCAGCCGTAGCATTCTTCGGCCTTTTCACAGGTCCGGCACGTCCCTTTGATCATCTGCCTATAATTCTTCAGGTTGTTGACCACTTCGCTGTTTTTCAGGATATGGGCAAGCTTGTTGCTGCGGATATTGTCCAGGACAATGGTGACCCCCACACAGGGAGTGACATCCCCGGTGGCGGTGACCACGCAGGAGACCTGGTGGCGCATGCACTTGTTTCCCACCAGCGGCGGCTGGGGCTCCCAGGTGCGGCCGAACCGTTCCCGGTCAATTGCCGAGAGCCGGGTAAACAACTCCTTTAAAGCGCTGGAATCCACGCCAAGCCACATATTTTCCAAGGCATTGGCCTGGGGGGTGATGACTTCGAAATACGGCTCTATGTTTTCTTCCCGCAGCCACTGCCACATTGCCGGTAATTCTTCGATGTTTTGCTTGCAGATCACGGTGCTGATCGCCAGGAATTGATCCGCTGACGGATATCCGGCCTCCTGCAAGGTGGCCAGGGCCCGGTTGATGATCTGGAAGGCCCCTTTCTTGCCAGCCAGGCGATCCTGGATCGCCTCGTCGCGGGAATTCAATTTCAGGACCACCCGGACCTTTTCTTCGGCCAGGACAGCGGCAAGATCCGTATCAATGCCGGAGCCGTTGGTGAACATCTCGATCTCAAGCCCCTCCCTGCCCAAAAAGCGGAGCATTTCCACAAGATGCGGATAGATGCTCGGCTCGCCGCCCAGGATTATGATCTTTCTGGCGCCAAGCTCCTTGGCCTGGAGGATGACATCTTTTATCTCCTCCCTGGAGAGCTCGTTTTTGCATTCGCTCCTGTCCGGAACATAACAGTACGAGCAGCGGAAATTACAGATGCGGCTGAATTCGATCTCCATGGAAAGCAGTTTGCCCGCAGCCACTGCCTCACGGATTTCCTGTTCGCTAAATTCAAGATTATATATCTGCATGGCGTCTCAGTATGGTTCGAGGTCTATAAAGCGGTTCATTCGTTCCCAGCGGGCCACTTCTTTTTCGTAGCGCCCCCTCCACCCGTGCTTCCGCATCATTAACCGGTAGCGCAGCTTCAAAAAAGGCTTGAACAGAAAGCGCCAGATGGAGGTCCATCCCACGCCATGCTTTTTTGCCGAGTCTGGAGGATTCCACCAGCCCAACACCACTTGGCGTTGGTACCAGAACTGATATTGAAGCTCTTCCGCATCAAGATGCTTTGTCCGCACATTGGCCCAGAGGCCGGTGTATTTTTTATAATCGGTTGCATTGGTCAACAGCCCTTGCTCGATAATCTGCTGGCGCATGGCTGTCTTGGGATAGGGGGTCAGGATCTGGCAGTAGGCGGCATCCGCGCCGATATGTCTAAAAAATTCGTAATTTTCCCTGATCGAGGCCTCGTCGTCATCCGCGAAACCGAAAATCAACCCGCCGATAACCATCAAGCCATATGCATGGCAGTTTTCAATGGCCTTCATTGCATAGGCCGGGATATCGCCTTTGCCGGCGCTGCTCATGTTCTTGACCGAGCCGTTTTCAATGCCCAAAAACACCGATCGAAACCCTGCCGCGGCCATTTTGGCGACCATCGGTTCGTTGGTTGCCAT
>JBAZSA010000158.1:0-5262 GCA_041662645.1 Desulfurivibrionaceae bacterium | reverse complement strand
TCCCCAGGGGACGCGCCCTGGGCCTTACCCAGCAGCTGCCGGTGGATGAAAAACACACCTATGCCCGATCCTTTCTCCAGAACAATCTCTGCATCCTGCTCAGCGGCAGGGTGGCGGAAGAGCTGGTCTTTGGCGAAATCACCACGGGCAGCGGCAATGATATCGAACGCTGCAGCCAGCTGGCGCGAAAAATGGTCTGCGAATGGGGCATGAGTGAGGAACTCGGCCCCCTGTCGTACGGCAAGAAGGAAGAACAGATCTTCCTGGGCCGGGAAATCGCGCAACACCGTGATTACAGCGAATCCACCGCGGTCCGGATTGACGATGAGGTCAAACGCATCGTCCTGACCGCCAACGAAAAGGTCCACCAGCTGCTCTCGGAAAACATCACGAGCTTACGGGGCATTGCCCAGGCCCTGCTTGAAAAGGAAACCATCGGCCTGGAGGATATCAAAACCATCATGGCGAGTGGGGACAAGATCTCTCCTCCGGCGGAGATTCCCGCATAGCAATAATTTCACCGGACGCTTGATGCCCCTGCCTTCATTCTTCAACAACCCGAGCCCTTTGGCGGTCCAGCCGCCCAAAGGGCTCGGGCATTTTCCGGCAACCCCATGCAGATTATAAGCAAAAACAAAACCATGGTCTTCGGCCCCCGCCCGCTGGTCATGGGCATCCTCAATGTCACTCCGGACTCTTTTTCCGATGGCGGGCGCTATACCCAGGAGAAAACCCTCTCCCTCCAGGTCAGAGCCATGCTGGACAGCGGCGCGGATATCCTTGATGTGGGTGGGGAATCGACCAAACCCTATGCCGAGCCGGTATCGGAAGACGAGGAGCTGCGCCGGGTTCTTCCGGCCATTGCCTGCATTCGCGCGATGCATGGCAGCATCCCGGTTTCCATTGATACGACCAAGGCCGAAGTGGCGCGCCAGGCCATACAAGCAGGGGCGGATATCATCAATGACGTGAGCGGATTGCGCTTTGATTCCGAGATGATCCGGGTCGCCATTGCCCATGAAGCGCCGGTCATTCTCATGCACATGCGAAAAACTCCCAAAGACATGCAGGACGAACCGGTGTACGATGATGTTGTTCAGGAGATCACGGATTTCCTGGCCGAGCGGATATCCTGGGCAATACAACAGGGGCTGAAGCGGGAGCGAATTATTGTTGACCCCGGCCTCGGGTTCGGCAAAACTGTAGAACATAACCTGACGATTCTTAAACATCTGCGTGCGTTTAAGAATCTAGGCTGCCCGCTTTTGATCGGACATTCCCGCAAGGGTTTCATCGGCAAGATTCTTACCCTGGAAACCCAGGACCGCGATCTGGCAACGGCGCTGATTTCATCCTATTGCGCCACGCAAGGAGCGGATATTCTTCGTGTGCATGACGTGGAAAAAACCGTGCAGGCGGTTCGCCTGCATGAGGCCATAATCCAGGCGCCCTAAAAGGAAACGACCCCTCCCATGGAGACCAAACCGGAAACCGCCGCAAACTCCTTCCAACAGAAAATAACGCGCTACCTCAAGTACAATGAGGAACGCAAAGCCAAGGCGATGCTTTTCAACCCGCATCAGGGCAATCTTCTGCTCAAGGTTCTCCCCTATCTGCTCCACAGCAACTACCCCGACCTCCCAGGATTTGTCGATGATGCGGACTGCCCGTATGGCATCCACCTCTTCAACCCGGCGGAAGAATTTCCCCACGAACTCTTTCGCCGCTATTTTCCCAACTCAACAGCCATGCGGACCGACCGGCCTTCCCCCTATAGCGGGAAGCCCTGCATCCATTCCCTGAAGACCATCGGCAGCATTGGCACCATTGCCCAATCGGCGATTTCCGACTGCGATTATTGGGTCAGCATCCGCAAGGGGGAGCTCGGGGAAAAAGGGTTGCAGCTTTTGCAGGAAAAATGCAAGGGCATCGAAGAATGGGCAATGAAGCGGGGATCGGAAGTCCACTTCTTTCTGGTGGATATTGACCAGACCAAGGAAAACAACTTCGAGGCGGAAACGGATGAGGAATCAGCAGGCTCCGCCATCAAACTCCTGCTCAAGGATGAGCTTTTCCGCACCCATATTCTGGTGGCCGGCAAGATGCTCCTCTGGTGGTTCATCCCTCCAGGCCTTACCGAGGGCGAATACCGGAGCTTTGTTCAAAACCTGGTTTCACGCAGCAAGCTGCGCGTCAATGATTTTGTTGATCTGGGCTACCTCTCCGACATACCCAAATCGGAAATTTTCGGAGCCTGTCTCTGGCAGATGAACAAGGCGCTGGACAGCCCGTTCAAGTCGGTCATCAAGTTCGCCTATCTCGAGCTTCTCCTGCGCGGAGAAACAACGCGCTTGCCGCTGTTCTCGGACCGGGTAAAATGTCTGGTAACCTATCCGGAAAAGCTGCCAGCCGCGGAACAGGGCGCCATGGACCTGGCCGAGATTGACCCATACATCCTGCTGGCCCGTGACATTATCGCCTTTTACAAGCAGGAAAAATCCGAACAAAAACGGGCCGTCCTGATCCAGGAATGCCTCTTCCTCAAAACCCTTGAGGGGATCGAATCACAAAAAAACACCAAATTCGGCCAGACCAGCCACCTCAAGGCAACCATGGGCATGATGCAGGCCTGGCATCTTCTCCCTGAAAATTTCAGCCACTTCCTGCGCTTCCGCAACTGGAACTACAAGGAACTCATTGCCTTTGGCGCCAAGGTTCATGAGTATCTCATCGAAACCTACAAAAGGCTGCGCTGGATCTTTAAAAGTTTCGGCGCGGACACGGGATTGACCATTACCGAGCGGGACATCTCCATCCTGGGCCGCAAGCTGTTCACCTTCTACGAGCAGAAGGAAAACAAGATCGACTATATCCGCAGTGTTTCCCGCGACCTGATGGCGCAAGAACACATCACCATCCATATCACCAAATACGAAGGCGAGTTTCACTACTATGCCTTCCAGGGGCAGCTTGACCACGAAACCGTGAAAAGCAATGTGGATTCGGTGATCAAGCGGGAGAACAACCTGGTCCGGCTCATTGTCTGGCTCCTGGTAAATGGCATCCTTTCCGCCAAAACCGAGCTCCACCTGACAAAAAATTTCCTGCCCATCGACCTGGTGGATATCCAGAAACTCACCGAGCTTTTGATAAAAACCTTCCCCATCATCCATTTCTCCCGCATTTCCCCGGCAAACCTGCTCAAGCGGGAAAAGGTGCTGCGGGCGCTGGCCATTGTCAACTTCGAAAAGGAACCGGTAAAGGGGTCGAAAACCCTGAAATCGACCATGATTACGGAGAACAGCTACGGCGAGTACTTCATTCAGGAATATACTACAGCAATCCAGCTCAAGAATGCGATGCGCGCCCTGCTCACCCAGCACTATGTGAGCCGCTGGAACAACAACCTGGAGGTTTTCATCCCGCCGCAGGACGAACAGAGCTATCTCAAAACCCTCATCGAACGATAAACCCAGAGTCCACAAACAACCGATGAAAATAGAACTCTACCGCACCATCCTCTGTCCGCGCTGCCTCTATGTGAGCCACGCCCTGAACAAGATCGTTGCCGGCTCCCCGCGCCTTAAACTCGAAACCATCGAGGTCGCCACCAATCTGACACGGACCCGCCAAGCCGGGATCAAAACCGTGCCGGCCATCAGAATCGGCAACGATGTCCTCACCGGTCTCATCCTCACTCCGCAAATGATCCGCCGTTTTATCGAGCAACACCTGGAGAAGGCACGCCACGGTTACTGAATCAGCCGCCGCCTGATGAGATACCCGGCCAGCCATACGGCACCGCCAGTGGCCAGAAGAGAGCCGACAATTTTCAGCAGAACCGGTTCGCCGAACCGGCCATAACAGAGGATACGGGCCAGGCTGACGATGGGGGTGAGGGGCAGTACTTCAAGAACACTCCTGACAGGCGGGGCCATGGTCTGCACCGGAAAAAAGATTCCGGAGAAGAGAAAGAGCGGGGTAATGACCAGCGAGGTGAAGTAATTGAAAAAATCGTAATTTTTCGCCAGCGCCGTCATAATGAGGCCGCAGGCGGAAAAAAACATGCCGGAAACGAACAGCACCGGTAGCAGGGCAACAACCCAAGGGGAAGGCACCACGCCAAAAAGAGGCAAGGTCAACAGCATGATGAGGGCAGAGAGCACCCCCTTGCTGGCCCCCCAGACAATCTCCCCCAAGACCAGATCAACAACGCCTAAGGGGGTCATCAGAATGGCCTCGTAGGTTTTCTGCACGGTGAGCCGGGTATAGGAGCCGTAGGTCGTTTCAAGAGCAGCGCTGTACATCACCGAGGAGGCAACCAGACCTGGGGCGATGAACTGCAGGTAGGTGAGGCCATCCATCGGCGCCATATCCCGGCCAAGCCCATAGCCCAGGGCCAGAAGAAACAGCAGGGGCTGACCCAGATTGCCGATCAGGGTGGCCAGGATGTGCTTTTTCCAGACCCGCCCGTTGCGCAGCCAGATTGTCAGGAAAGAAAATCCGTTCATGATTCCCTCAATGACCTGCCGGTGAGTTGAATGAAAAGATCCTCCAGGTTGGCCGGACGCCGCACCCAACTGCCTGCATCACCCAAGACCTTTACCAACCGGGAACAATCCTCCCGGGCATAGACGTACAGCTTGTCTCCGACCCTTTCCAGCGTGGCATTGCACTGCTTGAACGAAGCCTCCAGCACGTCAAGCTCCGCAGCCGTTCCATCCACCTCGAAAACCTCCAGCCCGACCAGATCGGTGATGAGCTGTTGCGGTTCCCCCTGAACCACGACCTGACCGTGATCGAGGATCAACACCTGCTGGCTCAGGCGGGAAACCTCGTCAAGGTAATGGCTGGTCAGGAGCATGGTGGTTCCCTGGGCTTGGAGGATCGCGAGACGCTCCCAGATCAGATGACGGGCCTGGGGGTCAAGGCCGATGGTGGGTTCGTCGAGAATAAGAAGATCCGGTTGGTTGATCAGGGCACGGGCCAAGAGCAGCCGCCGCCGCTGCCCGCCGGACAGATGCTCGATGATCTCATCCCGCCGGTTGTAGAGGGCAAAAAAATGCAGCAACTCTTCAACCCTCTGACAGGCAAGGCGGCGCGGAATCTGAAAATACCCGGCATAGGTGCGCAGGTTCTCTTCCACGCTCAGATCCGGGTCCAGGCTGTCCGCCTGGGGAACCACCCCGATACGAGCCTTGATCTCCCGGTGAAAACGCGGCGCCTCCAGATCAAAAATCCGGATCTCGCCAGCGCTTTTTT
>JBAZSA010000157.1:0-5353 GCA_041662645.1 Desulfurivibrionaceae bacterium | reverse complement strand
GCCGATACCCTCTGCCGTCAGCTTCTTGAGCCGGAGGCTCCCGGCTGGCTCGCCGTGCGCACCGCCTTTGGCGAGAAATTCTTTCTGGCGAACCAGCACCTTGACCGTCCCTTGTTGCGCAAGGTGCTTTTTGAGGATCACGAATTCCGCCACGAACTCAACGCCCTTCTCCATCCCCTGGTGCGAAACGAGATAGCCGGTTGCATCGAGCGGGAGACGGACCAGTCTCTTGGCGCCAGGGTTCCAAAGCGGTTTGTCGTCGAGGTACCCCTCTTGTACGAAGCGCACTGGGAACATGATTTTTCGCCGGTTGTGGTGGCGTATGCGGATGACGCAACCTGCCTGCGCAGAATTATGCTCCGTGATGGGGTAAGCGAGGCTGAGGCCAGACAGGCGATTGGCACGCAGATGGACTTGGAGCACAAGGCCCGCCTTGCGGATCACGTTATTGATAACAGTGGCCCTTGGTCTGACACCTGTTTGCAGATTATGCACCTGCGAGATCTTCTTTGGCAAGATTCCGGCGTTGACGGCGGATAATCCCCTTTTTTTGAGCCCACCAGTTCTCATGTCCCGAAGCAGCGTGTAGGCGGGAAAAGAACAGGGGCTTGTTTACCGGAAAGCTCCAAGGCTCAAAGCCATCATTTTTTTCAGGTGTGAGGAACGACTTTGGGAAAGCCAGAGGCTGAAAAAACGGACGCAGCCCCAGAACGGTTGGCTGTGAAAAGGCCTGCGGTTTGGAGGCTCGTTATTGCCGTTGTCCTGATTTTTCTGGGAGAACTCGGCATCATGCGGGTTCTTGATTTTTTCCCCAATCTGACTCCCGGCACCGCTGGTTTGCTGGACGGGGTTCTTCTTTTTTGTCTGGTCTTACCACTGTGGCATCATCTCTTCTACAGACCCATGCGCGAAAGAACCGAGCAGTACAATCGGGAGCGGCAAGAGGTCATTCGGCAAAACGCTTTCCTGCAAACGGTGCTTGATGCGCTGCCATACCCTTTTTATGTGATCGACACCACTGATTACCAGGTGAAGATCATCAACAGGGCCGCCGCAGGAACCAATGACAGGAAAAATCTCACCTGCCATGCCCTTTCCCATAAAAGCGCAACGCCATGTGCAGGGGGCGAACATCCTTGTCCCATGCTTGAGGTGAAAAAAACCGGGAAGCCGGTCGTTGTGGAGCATCTGCACTATAATCAGCAGGGCGCCCAGCGGGTTATGGAGGTGCACGGCTACCCGATCTTTGACGAGAACGGCAATGTGGTGCAGATGATCGAAGCTTCCATGGATATAACTCAACGGAAGCTGGCGGAAGATGCGTTGAAGAGAAGCGAGGCCAGCCTGCAGGATTTTCTCGATAACGCCAACGATCTTATTCAGGTTCTCGATTTGCAGGGGCGATTTCTCTATGTAAATCGTGCCTGGCAGATGGCCCTGGGGTATGACGAACCGGAAATCAGGAACATGACCATCCATGACATCCTGCACAGGGATTCCCTGGAAAGCTCATTAGGATTGTTCAGCTCCATCAGCAGGATATCACAGGTAGTGGGGCATGAACTTGTTTTTGTTTCCAAGACCGGGAAAGCGATAGTTGTTGAGGGAAGCATCACCACCCAGATGGAAGAAGGCGCTCCGGTGGCGGTGCGGGGCATGTTCCGGGATATCACTAAGCGGAAATTGCTTGAGGAGCAGTTCCTGGAGCAAAAGAACATCACGGAAAAGATGATCAAGTTCTCGGCGGTGCCGATCTTTGTCTTGGATAAAAATCATGTGGTTACCAACTGGAACAAAGCCTGTGAAAAAATGACCGGGGTATCGGCGCAGAGGGTTGTCGGCACCAGCGATCATTGGCGGGCTTTTTATTCCAGTAAGCGGAACTGTCTTGCCGATCTGGTGCTGGACGGGGCGTATGATTCGTTCCCCAGGCTTTATGATGCCTTCGATACCTCGACCTTTCTGCATGACGGGGTGCGTTCGGAGGGGTGGTTTGACAATGTCGGCGGGAAGAAACGCTACATTGTTTTTGATGCCGTGCCGATCTACAACAGGGCCAAGGAGTTGGTGGCGGTCATCGAAACCTTGCAGGATATCAGCGAGCGAAAAGTGCTGGAGGAAGAGCTGGCGCGACTTGCCACCACCGACGCCCTCACCGGCCTGTACAACCGGCATCGGTTCAACGAACTTCTACAGCAGGAAGTCGCCAGGGCCAGGCGTTACCATCTCCCGCTTTCCCTGATCATGTTCGACCTGGATTATTTCAAGAACATCAACGATACATACGGCCATGCGGTTGGCGATCAGGTATTGCAGGCCGTGGCCGAGATTATCCGGAAAAATGTCCGCACCACGGATTGGGTGGGGCGATGGGGCGGCGAGGAGTTCATGGTGCTCTGCCCGGAAGCCACGGAAAAGGACGCGGTTCATACAGCGGAGAAACTGCGGGCGCTGGTGGAAAGCCATGTCTTTGAAACCGTGAAAACAATCACCATCAGCTGCGGTGTGACCCGTTTCCAGGCGCATGATTCCGTGGATGCTTTTGTCCGCAGGGCGGATGACGGCCTGTACATGGCAAAGGACAAAGGCCGCAACATCGTGGAGATAGTCTGAGCCGCGAATTCCTTGTGGAATTCCCCTCCATTTCAGTTTGATCCTGAAAAATTTCTGGAAGCAGGTTGCATACGGTAAAAATGATGTAAGAGTTTAGTTAAAAGTTGTAGGATCACGGGGCGACGTGTGCATGTGTTTGTGCGGAAAAAAACAGTAATGATTTCTGTTAGTCAGGGCAGGGAATACAATGGATTTGGGAACAATATTTTTGGAAGATGGGTCTGGGCAGGGGCAGTGCCCGGAAACAGCCTTTCTTGCCGGGAGCCGGTTTTCGCAGATTTTTCTGGATTGCGCCAATGACCTGATCCAGAGCATCGACCGGTCCGGGAAATTACTCTATGTCAACCGGGCGTGGCGGGAAACCCTGGGCTATGATGACGCCGAGGTTGCCTCCCTTTCTGTTTTCGATATCCTTGCTCCGGATTGCCGAGAGCATTGCGCCACCCTGTTTCGTGATATCGCCGCAGGCAAACTCTCGCATACCTACGAGGTGGTCTTTATCGCCAAGGGCGGACGCCGCATCCCGGTGGAAGGAAAGATCAGCACCGATTTCAAGGACGGCGAATTGGTGGCGACCAGGGGGATCTTCCGCGACATCAGCCAACGAAAAGAGGCGGAAGATCTGTTGCGGGATCAGAAGCTGCTCACGGAGAAACTGATCCGCTATTCGGCAGTGCCTATCTTTGTTTTGGACCCGCAGCACAGAGTCACCGACTGGAACCGCGCCTGCGAGATGCTTACCGGCATTGCCGCGGAACAGATGGTGGGAACAACGCATCATTGGCAGGCCTTTTATCGGGAAAAACGGCCGTGTCTGGCCGATCTGGTCATTGATTCCGCCGACCGGCGCGATCTTGGCACCCTGTACACCTCGGCAAAAAAATCCGAATTGCTGGAGGAGGGCATCCATGCCGAGGAATGGTTGGACACGGTGGGCGGGGCGCGCCGCTACCTGTCCTGCGATGCCGTGCCTATTTACAACCACAACAAGGAACTTGTCGCGGTCATAGAAACCCTGCATGATCTCACCGAGCGTAAAAAGATGGAAGAGGCGCTCACCCGCCTTGCCACCACCGACACCCTGACCGGCATCTACAATCGCGGCAAAATCGAGGAGTGCTTGCGTCAAGAGATGGCCCGCGCCGCCCGATATGGCAGTCCCCTGACCATCCTCCTCTTTGATCTTGACGAGTTCAAGAAGATCAACGACAGCCTTGGGCACTCCATCGGCGATCAGGTTTTAAAAGAGGTGGCCGCCACGGTGGGTAAGCAGATTCGGGAAACGGATATGTTGGGGCGTTGGGGCGGCGAGGAGTTCATGGTGCTTTGCCCCGGCATTGTGGCGCAGGACGCGGTGGCCATAGCGGAAAAGCTGCGGCAACGGGTGGAGGAGCTGCCGATTGGCGTCACCATCAGCTGCGGAATTGCGGGATGCCTGCCGGGGGAGAGTATGGACGGGCTGATCAACCGGGCGGACAAGGCGTTGTATGCGGCCAAGCACTCCGGCCGTAATCTGGTGCGGCTGGCCGCCTGAGTGAGATCAGCGCAATCGGCTGCAAGAGGCACCAAGATTTCGGCTGCCTCGGAAGAGTAACCGCCCGGCAGTGGTGCAGATGCGCGGAAGAGACCTGCGAAGTGTGCTATTTGCACACGAGCAGGCCGATGACAGCTAAGCGAGCGTAGCGAGACTGCGAAGCAGATGCGGTGCTGCTGGGCGGTTACATCAGCGGATCTCGTCGCTGTCCACATAGGCATAGGCACTGTGCTTGTGGATGGACTCAAAGCTCTCCACGCTTACGGAAAACCAGGTGATGGCCGGATGGGCCATGGCCTGTTCCGCCACCTTGCGCACCGCGTCTTCAACGAACATCGGGTTGTTGTACGCCTTTTCCGTTACATGCTTCTCATCCGGCCGTTTCAGCAGGGAGTACACCTCGCAGGAACCGCCCGCCTCGGCCATGGCAATGAGCTCTTCCATCCAGATAAACCCTGAATACTTGACAATGAGATTCACCTCGCCCCGCTGGTTGTGGGCGCCGCAATCGCTGATCTCTCTGGAGCAGGGGCACAGGGTGGTTACCGGCACCCAGACCGAGAGGATGAAATCCTCATCCTTGCCGATGCCGCCGGTGAACCGGCAGGTGTATTCCATGAGCCCGGCAGTGCCGGTGACCGGCGCCTTTTTTTCCAGAAAATAGGGAAAGGTCATTTCCACATGGGCCGATTCCGCCCGCAACTCTTCTTTCACCTCGGCCAGCAGATTCCTGAAGATCCGGTTGCTCATCTCGTCCTGGTAGGTATTCAGAACCTTGATGAAGGTGGAGACGCAGGATTCCCGGTACTGGCTCGGCAGGCTGACCTGCAGGCTGATGCTGGCCACGGTCTGCTGGATGCCTCCGGATTTTTCGCGCACCCGCACCGGATACCTGATATCTTTTATGCCGACGGTATTGAGCTTCATGGTGCACAGATATATACACCATTTGCCTCCGCGCGGAAAGCGGTAAGCCATTGTCAAAAAATAACATGGCCGTTTTGGGCAGCCAGATGGCATAAGGAGCCGTACAGTAAGACAACATAAATGGCCATGTTGTTTCTGAACGGCTCCTAAACAGGGAGCACGCCAGGCCGCGGATGGGGCTTGGCCCCCGGGCGTGAGCTGTGGTAGGCTGAAGATAATGGGGGAGGCGAATGGAACGATGACAGAGACGCAGGTCCGGCTGGACAAATGGCTGTGGGC
>JBAZSA010000156.1:0-5452 GCA_041662645.1 Desulfurivibrionaceae bacterium | reverse complement strand
AATATGACGCCCTGGTCATCCGCAGCGCCTCCAAGGTTACCGAGGAGATCATCGCGGCGGGAGAAAAGCTGAAGGTTGTAGGGCGCGCCGGTATCGGCCTTGATAATGTCAACATCCCCGCGGCAAGCAAGAAGGGAATCATCGTCATGAACGCCCCGGACGGCAATGCCACCACCGCTGCGGAACACGCCATTGCCATGATGATGTCGTTGACCAGAAACATCCCCCAGGCCACGGCCTCCATGAAAGACGGCAAGTGGGAGAAGAAGAAATTCGGTGGCCGGGAAGTAACCGGCAAAACCGTGGGTATCGTCGGCATCGGCCGGATCGGCAGTATCTTTGCCGAGCGGGCCCAGGGCTTGAAGATGAAGGTTATTGCCTTTGATCCCCATATGCCCAAGGAACTGGTCGAGAAGATCGGCGTGGAGCTGGTGAGCCTGGACGAGCTGTGCAAGCGGGCGGATTTTATCTCCGTGCATGTGCCGCTCACCAAGGAGACCAAGCATCTGCTCTCCACCAATCAATTCAAGATGATGAAGAAAGAGTGCGTTTTCCTCGATTGCGCCCGGGGCGGCGTGGTTGACGAAGAGGCCTTGTACGAGGCTCTTAAAAACGGAGAGATCCGCGGCGCTGGCCTGGATGTTTTTGAGGTGGAACCCACCACCAAGGAAAACTGCAAGCTGCTGAGCCTGGATAATTTCATCTGCACCCCGCATCTGGGCGCTTCCACGGCGGAGGCCCAGGAAAATGTCGCCGTGGCCATTGCCGAACAGGTTGCGGCCTATCTGCTTCGCGGCACCATTACCAATGCGGTCAACGTGCCTTCCGTGAGCGCCGAGGTTCTCTCCCAGGTCGGCCCGTACATCACCCTGGCCGAGATGCTTGGTTCCTTTCACATGCAGATCGCCAAGGGCGGGGTTGAGGAAGTCACCATCGAGTACTGCGGCGATCTTTCCGAGATGATCACCAGCCCCATCACCGTTGCCTTTTTGAAAGGGCTGTTTACCCCGATTTTGAAGGATGCGGTCAACTACGTCAACGCGCCGATCATTGCCCAGGAGCGCGGCATCCGGGTGGTTGAGGCCAAAACCAGCAAGAGCGACGATTTCCTCAATCTGGTGAATATCCGGGTGAAAACCACCGAGGGCGAAAACGTCCTGGCCGGTACGGTGTTTGGCAAGAACGAGCCGCGCCTGGTGCGCCTTAACGGCTTCCGCATGGAAGCCCTGCCCGCCGGGCCCATGCTCTTTGTCCAGAACAACGATGTGCCCGGGGTTATCGGTCTGCTCGGCACCACCCTCGGCAATGACGGGGTGAACATCGCCAGGATGACTGTTGGCAAGCAGCGGGAAGGGGACAAAAATCTCAATGTGATTCTGCTCAACACCGATGGCCTGGTTCCCCAGCCATTGTTGGACAAGGTCCGTTCCTTGCCGAACATCCATGCCGCAATGGTTCTTGAATTGCCGGAGTTGGTGAGCGCTTAGCGGTTTAGTTTTTTTCTGCCCAAGGGATAGCTATGACTGACAACGAAAAGAGGTGCCCGGAGGGATATGTCCGGCAGGGCGGTAATTGCGTTCTGCCGGAGGTTACCTTTACCACTTTGATCATGTCGTTGAATACCTCGGCTCTCTTCCATCTGGGCGATCTCCAGGATCCAGAAACCGGACAGACCGGCAGGGATCTTGTTTTGGCCAAACATACCATCGATACCTTGCAGTTGTTGAAGGATCGAACAAAGGGCAACCTGACCGGCAAGGAGGATGAGCTTCTCGGGCATGTGCTTGCCGATTTGAAACTGCGGTATGTGAAAGCCAATAGCTGATTATTTCCACGCCCGTCAATATTCAAGATCGCCTGCTTTTCAATCTGTTGAAATCAGGCGATCTTTTTTTATGATAACGGCAAACAGAGTGCAGGATAGTTACTGAAGATGGAAAATGAAAGCACAATGGAGCTTGTCTGCGAGGCCCCGGCCAAAATAAATCTCTATCTTGCCATCAAGGGCAAGCGGGCGGACGGGTTCCACGATCTTGAGACCAGGATGGTCAAAATCACCTTGGCCGATCGTTTGCATCTGACAAGGCGGAATTCCGGCATCACAGTGCAATGCCCGGAAAGCGATTTGCCCACCGGCGAAGGCAATCTTGTCCATCGAGCCGCAAAAAGTTTTTTGGCGGCCTTGGGCACAGGCGGCGTTCATATCGTGCTTGAGAAAACAGTGCCTGTTGCCGCCGGACTGGGAGGGGGAAGCAGTGATGCGGCTGCCGTATTGCGAGGACTGAACACCCTTTACGGGTTGCCGTTTTCTTCAGAACAGCTGATTGATCTGGCCCGGCCGTTGGGGGCCGACGTGCCTTTTTTCGTTGCTGACTGTGTTGCCGCCTGGGCCACCGGGATTGGCGACGAGATCCATGCCGAGGATCTTTCGCTTTCCGATTGGATCGTTTTGGTAAACCCTGGATTTCCCGTGTCCACCAAGTGGGTGTATGAGAATTTTACATTGACAACGGGTGGCAATCCATATATCTTAGGCCGCGACTTCGTGCATGGTAATAATGCATGTGCCGGGCCGGGGAATCTTCCTTTATATAACGAGTTAGAGGCCGTGACCATCGGGAAACATCCGGAGCTCGGCCGCATCAAAGATGAGCTTCTGGCTGATGGTGCGCACGGGGCATTGATGTCCGGCAGCGGCCCCACAGTGTTTGGTCTTTTTGAGAGCGAGGCGCAAGCGCACAAGAGCGTTGCTCGGTTTGCCCAGCGTTTCGGTCGGAATGTCTTTCTTGCACGACCACTGAACACACAAGTAAAGCGTTAAGGCGTTGGGGCGTCGTCAAGCGGTAAGACACAAGACTTTGACTCTTGCACTCGCAGGTTCGAATCCTGCCGCCCCAGCCATTTCATATTCTCTGGCGCGCATGCCCGGTTGAGGCGATTCGAAGCGGCGGAAAAACGAAAACCAGAACTTCAGGCAACAGCATGAAAGATATGAAGGTCTTTGCCGGTAACGCCAACCCAGCCCTGGCTGGGGATATATGCAACTATCTCGGGGTGCCCCTGTCCAAGGCGGAAGTCCGCCGGTTCAGCGATGGGGAAATCTTTGTCGAGATCGGCGAAAACGTTCGCGGCCGCGATGTCTTTATCATCCAGCCGACCTGTCCGCCTGTGAATGACCATCTCATGGAGCTGGTCATCATGGTTGACGCCATGCGGCGCGCCTCTGCCCGGCGGATTACCGCGGTGCTTCCCTATTATGGCTATGCCAGGCAGGATCGCAAGGTTGCTCCCAGGGTGCCCATCACCGCCAAGGTTGTGGCCGAGATGATGATGGTGGTCGGGGTGCGGCGGGTTCTCACCATGGACCTCCATGCCGGGCAGATTCAGGGATTTTTCAACATTCCGGTGGACAATCTTTTTGCCGCGCCGGTTTTGCTTGATTACATCTCGCAGAAATTGAACAATGACGTGGTCATGGTTTCTCCGGATGCCGGCGGGGTTGAGCGGACCCGGGCATTCGCCAAGCGGTTGAATGCCAGCCTGGCCATTGTTGACAAGCGGCGGGAACGGGCCAACGAATGCACGGCGATGAACGTCATTGGCGATGTTTCCGGCAAGACCGCGATTCTGCTCGACGACATGGTTGATACCGCCGGAACCCTGTGTGCCGGTGCCGATGCTCTCATCGCCGCAGGCGCTAAAGAGGTATATGCTTGTTGTTCCCATGGGGTGCTTTCCGGGCCTGCCATTGAGCGGCTGGAAAAGTCGAAGATCAAAACCCTGATCATCACCGACAGTATTCCCCTCAGCGAGGCCGCCCGGAATTGCAAGAAAATCAAGGTGCTTTCCGTGTGCAAGCTGTTGGGTGAGGCGGTGAAGCGAATTCATAGTGAGGATTCTGTCAGTTCATTATTTGTGTAGTGAGTAAGACAGAGATATCTATATAACCGGAGGCCACTGTGTGAACGTGTGGCCTTGCTGGTTTTTTGTCATGAGAAGCGGTAGACGAGGAGGTCAGTGCAATGTTACAAATCGATATGACGGCGCGGGTCCGGAAAACTGTTGGCAAAGGTGCGGCAAGGACAATGCGCAGAGCAGGGAACACTCCTGCTGTTATTTATGGTCCGCTGGGGGCTCCTGTTGCCCTGGAATGCAACACCAAGGATCTCACCAAGGGGTTGCTCTCGATCCATAGGAAGAATGCCTTTATCAATCTGGAGATTGAGGAAGACGGCAAGAAATCGGTGCGCCACGTTATTACCCGTGAGATTCAGACGGATCCGGTACAGGACAACGTTCTGCATGCCGATTTCTACGAGGTTTCCCTGGATAAGCCCATGGTATTCCAAGTGCCCCTCAAATATGTCGGCAAGGCCAAGGGTGTTGACCTGGGCGGCGACATGACCATCCTCAAGACCAAGGTTACGGTATCGGGAAAATTGCTTGATATCCCCGATGTCATAGAGGTTGACGTTGCTCCCTTGGATCGGGGTGATGTTTTGACCAGCAAGGAACTGGGCCTTTCCGCAGGCGTGAGTCTGGTCACCGCCCCGGATACGGTATGTGTTTCCATCTCCGGCGCTGCAGAGTAAATCGCCTGGAATAAGTTTTTTTAATATCGCATGATCCGAGCCGAAGAAAGGAGCTTCCTTTTTTCGGCTTTTCTTTTTTCTGGTCAGGCAGGGCCGGAAACCGTTTTCCGATAGTTTTACGGCAGAGAGGGAAATATCGTGTACGTCGTGGTCGGCTTGGGAAATCCAGGGAAAGAGTATGCTGCTACCCGGCATAATATCGGTTTTATCTTTCTTGACTACCTGGCGGAAAAATACAGGTTCGCTTTCAAGGGAACAAAATGGCAGGCGGAAACGGCGAAGGACATCTCCTGGGGGTATCCCGTTCTGTTTGTCAAACCGCAGACCTTTATGAACAGAAGCGGTACCGCGGTAAGGGCGATTGCCGATTTTTATCAGGTCGATTCCAGCAAGATCATTGTGGTCCACGACGATCTTGATCTTCCCTTGGGACGCACCAAGATCATGACAAACCGGGGAGCAGGCGGCCATAACGGGGTTCGCTCCCTGATCGAGCACCTCGGCACCAATGATTTTGTGCGGGTGCGGGTTGGCATCGGACGTCCGGACAACGCGGAGAGGGTGAGCGATTTCGTGCTTTCCCGCTTCGGGCAAGAGGAGGCGGCCATGGTCCTTGAAGAACTTCAGCAGATTGAGACAGGGGTGCGTCTTGTCATGGAAGAAGGGCTCCCCGCTGCCATGAACCGGATCAATCCAGAGTAGGTGTATTCTAATACGTTGTAATATCATGTTTTTTTAAGTTTGAATTGATAATCTTGTGATCTGTGGTATAGTGCCCCCTAATCTTCATTTCTTCGTCGGTGCTGGAGTGCTTCCTTGTAGAAAAAGGAACAGGGTGTTCCACAATTGACGAAAGGGAG
>JBAZSA010000155.1:0-5455 GCA_041662645.1 Desulfurivibrionaceae bacterium | reverse complement strand
TCGTAGCGGGACTGGAGTTTTTGGGCAAGCTCCAAAGGCGTCAAGGCAGCGCAAAGGCCAAGGCCGGGAAAACCCGCCAATAACGTGAGGCCAACAAGCAAAGAAAGCAAGGATTTAGCGTAAAGAGCTGTACGGTTCATGATAAGTGACTCCTGTTGAAAATATCAGAGGCGACCTTTTCCAGAGTAATGGGCCGGCCAAAGACCTTTCTGGCGATATCGACGGCCGCATCGGTTACGTCGGAAACATAATAATGACTTTCCCCGCCAAGTTCGAGCTGCTGGGCGATGGCCGGATTGGTTTCCAGGAAACGGGCCACGCTTTCCGCCACCACCTCGGAGGAATCAATAATCGCCACCCGCTTGCCGATACGCGGCTGGATAAGATCCTTTAGGAGCGGATAATGGGTGCAGCCCAGGACAAAGGTGTCCACCTGCCTGAGCTTAAGCGGCTGGAGATAGCGGCGGAGGATCATCTTGGTTTCCCGCTTGTGCAGCCAGCCTTCCTCCACCAGGGGAACCAGAAGAGGACAGGCCTGGGAATAGACGGTGTATCCCGGCTGCTCGGCCAGGATCTTTTTCTCATACACCCCGCTCTTGACGGTGGCCCGGGTGCCGATCACCCCGATGCGGCCGGAACGGCTGGTGGCCACGGCCTTGCTCACCGCCGGGGTGATAACTTCGAAGATGGGCACGGAAAACTCCTGCTGCAGAATCTCGGAGGCTACGCTGGCTGCGGTATTGCAGGCGATAATGATGATCTTCGCCCCCTGGCCGAGGAGAAACTCGGTATTCTGCCGGGCATAGGCGATGATGGTTTCCGGGCTTTTTGAACCATAGGGGGTTCGGGCCAGATCGCCGAAATAGGCAATGCGGTATTGCGGCAGAAGCTGCTCAACAGCCTTGGCCACCGTCATCCCACCCGCACCCGAATCAAAAATACCGATCATACAGGTCTCACAAAAAAAAAGAAAAAAGCACAAAGGTCCGCTACCCGAGAAGCAACAGATTACAGTAGCGAAGCGGCAACCAATGTAATTTTGGATTATACACCAAGCCGGAAAAGATGTAAAAAATACCGCGACTATGCAGCGTATTCCAGGAAAAGTCAACAGCCATCCCTGTCGCGGGGCAACATGCCCCGCACTCCCCCAAAACCAACCAGCTTGACACAAAAAAAGGAGGGCCCCCGACCTTCCGGTCAGCGGCCCTCCTTGAAAAGCAACGGAAACACCCCCCGGCAGGGGCCTATTTTTTCTCAGCTCCCGCCTTCTTGGCCTGGCCGTTTTTCTTGCGCTTGGCAATGGCCTTGCGCAAATTATCCGGCAGGCCACGATCCTTGCCTGCCTTCTTGCGCCGTTCGGAAAGAGCCTTTGCACAGAGAGGCTGCCGCAGGGAGAACCCCCATTTTGCGCGGTACTCCCTGCCGGTGAGGCCATGGGAGCGCAGATGCTTTGGCGACAGCATCTTGAATTCCTGCCCACACTCCAGGCAGACTATTTTATTTTTCTGGATGGACTTCTCTGCGGTCATGCCTGGCGCAATCACCACTCCGGCTGTTCCTTCTGAAATTCCAGCCTGCAGCTTTGCTTCTCCTGCCTGCAACGCCTGCAATGCATTGAATGTAGATTGCAACGCCAGAGTTATCTCCTCTGTATTCATAGCCTTTGACGCACATTGCGACTGAACCAGATCTGCCGCCATCTCGACCAGTGATTTCCCCATCGTTACATCCTCCGTCTTTGATCGTTACGAGTGAACAGCATACAGATCAATAGGTATCGCAAAACAAATAGCAAAGCAAGTTTTTTTTAAGACAATACAGAACAGGAACAATAACAGCTCATGTAAATATTATTTATTGCAGAGTTACTTTTTTGCCCTTGTTTCTTGCACCACCACGCAACAAGAATCAACACAAAAAAAAGCACCTGCATCCACATTCGGCACAGGTGCTGCATTTTTCGTCTTTATTAGGCCTTGACCCAGGGGCATCTTCCCGCTTACAACAGACCGGCTGTTATGTGTCCCGCCGATCAATCAAATAGTTGCTGCCATCCAGTTTTTTCACGCAATGCTTGAGCTGGGAAGCAACAGAAGAAACCTCGCCGTAATGCGTGTATTTGCCAGCCCCTGTTGTCACCGCCGCAATGGAAAGACTCAGAAGCCCGAAGCGTGTTTCGCGGTCCTGCCGGTCGCGGCCGACGAATTCGCCAGCCGCGATGTCTTCCGCGCTCAAAAACATGTTCCGCACCAGATCGAAATTGGCCAGAATCTTTTTACAGACCGGCTCCACCATCTCTTTGCGGACGATGAAAACAAAATCATCCCCGCCGATATGCCCAACAAAGCTGCCTTTCCGGGCAATCTCGTCCACGACATTAACCATAACCCGGGCCACCATGAGGATCACCTCATCCCCCCGGGAGAAACCATACCTGTCGTTATAGGGCTTGAAATTATCGATATCCACATAGCAGACGGCATAACTGTCTGGTTCCCCGAGCACCCGTTGGATGGCGCGGATGATCGAGGTGTTGCCGGGAAGCCGGCTGAGGGGATTGTTGTCAAAAGCCCGGGCCATGCGGGATTCGGCCAGGCGTATCCGGGCAAGCAGAACCTCGGGGGTAAACGGCCTGGTGATGATGTCATCCACCGGATAATTGTCCCAATCCAGCTCAACCTGGAGCTGTCCCTCCTCCATGACCAGGAAAATGGGGATATTGGCCTTTTGCAGGCAGGCCTTCACGGCCCGGATCAATTCAATATCGCCGTTTTTGCTGGAGAAACCCTTTTCCGTTATCAGCAAATCAGGGGGATCTTCCAGCACCTGCGACAAGGCATCGGGCAGTTTGGCACAATGCTTCACAGTGTAGCCCTTGGCATCAAGAAGCAGCCGGCATTCCGGCATGATCAGCGAGTCGCTGCCGGCAATCAGGATACGGGGCATTTCCGCTGTCCCTCAGGCTCTCGCCACGCCGGGGAAATTCTCATGCCACGCCTTCCGGATTGGACGTAATATCAAGGCTGAAGCCCTTGACGTCCCAGAGCTTTTCCTCGATCTCCTGCAGCAGCGGATCAATATCGGCGGGGGCTAGGGCCAGAAGCTTCCATGCCTTGTTGTCCAGCGGCGGCACCCAAATATCGCCGGCATGGCCATAACCGAGTGCGCGGATCAGGATATTGCCGAAATGAACAATGGCGCTGGCCTGCCGTTCTTGCTTGGCAAGCTGCGGATCATGATGGCAGGCAATGGGCTCGACCAGCTTGTTTGGCAGGTTCCAGCTCTTGGCAAGCCAGCTTCCCACCTCGGCATGGCCAAGGCCCAAAATTTCCTGTTCCGCCTCAAGCCTGGAGATTTTTTTCTCCTGGGACAGCGCGGTGATCATTTCGTACTCTTTGGGCAACTCCATCTTGATGGCAACCTTGCCGATATCATGGATAAGCCCGGCGGTGCTGATCTCTTCCGGATCCTTCACCCCGAGATGCCGAGCCAGCACGTTGCAGGCCACGGCGCAACCCAGGGAATGCTCCCACAGCTCCACATCCTGCGCCTCCATGACCTCGAATATGGAGGCGCTGATGATCAAACTCTTGATAACATTAAAACCCAAAAGGATAATGGCGCTGTTCAGCGAACTAATCCGCTGCGGAAAGCCGTAAAACGCCGAATTGACCAGCTTGAGCAGCTTGCTGGCCAGGATATGATCCTTGCTGATCACCCTGCCCATCTGCTCCGTGGTCGTGTCCGGATTCTCCGCCATCTTGCTCAACTTGGCGACAATTCCGGGCAGGGTCGGCAGATTCTTTATCTCCCGCAGCACCTTTTTGAACTGGGCACGTTTTTGATCATCCATTTATAAGCCGCCATCAAGAATGGTAAAGCAATATCGGGAACGGCATAACGAGCCGCAGGCATTGCACTAATTATTTTGTGTCGGGTTCCAAACTCCGCGAGGCCACCAGCTTTGCCTTAATCCGCTTTTTGAGATACATGAGCGGCACCATATCTTCCACCCGCTGAAAGCGCAAATCAATCTCCTGCAATTCCTCCTGCAGGGTCTTGTCCCCCTCGATGATCACGGGATGCCCTTCCACCGTGACATCAACGACTTCCATATTGGCCAAGCGCTCGATTAGGGCCTCGCTCAACGCCGTTCCTGACCCACAGAGCACCATGCCGTCGGGGTTAAGAATTTCCTTGGCCAGAACCATTCCCGGGCCAGCCTGGGCTAACAGTATTCTCTGCACGCCGGTTCCTCATTTTTTCTTTCCGGGACAAGCCCGCCATCGCATTCCGCCGGGGAATCCATCGCAAGACATTGACAGATCAGACAACCAGCATTAAATTATATCTCATTTCAGAAAATGGCCATACTGTAAAATAAAGTAAATTCGCAAATGTTTCGCTGGAAACAATAAAAGCCGCTGCTCCCAGCACATTTTTTTAACATAAATACCGTACTGGACTCAAAACGGAGGGACCAGAAATGCCTATCTATGAATACCAGTGTGAGGCCTGCCAGGATATAATTGAGGCGCAGCAGAGCCTGTCCGACAAGCCGCTGACCACCTGCCCCGCCTGCGAGGGCACCCTTAAAAAACTTATCTCCAGGAGCTCCTTCCAGCTGAAAGGCGGGGGCTGGTACTCCGACGGCTACAGTAGCAGCACCGGCAGCACAAGCTCATCCTGCCAAGCGGCAAGTCCCGCCGCAGCCCCGTCCTGTCCGGCCAAGGCAGGCTGCGCCTGCAAGTGCGACTGAACGACATCATCCCCGGGGATGCCTGGTAATCAAGGCCATGGCATCCCCGTAGCTGTAAAATCTGTACCCCTTCTCCACCGCTTCCTCGTACGCCGCAAGAATCCGCTCCCGTCCCACCAGGGCGCTGACCAAAAACAACAGAGATGACTGCGGCAGATGGAAGTTGGTGATCAGATTGTCCACCACTCTGAACTGATACCCCGGATAGATATACAAGTCACAAAACCCGCTGCGGCCCGCGACTTGCCCCGTTTCCTGAGCGGCAAACTCCAGGGCCCGAACCGAGGTGGTGCCCACCGCCCAGACTCTCCCGCCTGCTGCCCTTGTTTCGTTGACCAACGCGGCTGTCTCTTCGGATACCTTGAGATATTCGGCGTGGATCGCATGTTCCCGAATATCCTCGACCCGCACCGGGGCAAAGGTTCCATAGCCGACATGCAGGGTGACCTGGGCAAGGCGTACCCCTTGCGCCTGAATGCGCGCCAAAAGCTCGGGGGTGAAATGCAGCCCGGCGGTGGGCGCGGCCACGGCGCCTGGATTTTCGGCATACACCGTCTGATAGCGCTGCCTGTCTTCCTCGCTCTGCCCTTCTTCCCTGCGGATATAAGGCGGCAGGGGCATCTGTCCGTGCTCTTCGAGAAGCCGAGCCAAATCTCCCCTAAAACACAAGACAACCCGCACCTTGCCATCGGG
>JBAZSA010000154.1:0-5546 GCA_041662645.1 Desulfurivibrionaceae bacterium | reverse complement strand
CAATTGTCTGGCTGCTTGCGCACAAGCCAGGATCATTCGGTAAAGAAAATAAAGAGTAAAAATACAAGGATGATTGTTTATACCAAGAGGTGGCGGTTTCAGGCAATAGGAATCCCCATATTTTTCAGGGAAAATATTGTAATAACAAAATATTATAGATCGTTCTGTCGCTAATGGATCATGGCGAACAGGGGGACAAAATTATCCCGGGTGTACCGGTTTTTTGTTGACAACCCCTTTTGGCATTGTTATACATCTGGCGTTTTTCACATACTGAAAATGAGCGGGAATAACTCAGTGGTAGAGTGCAACCTTGCCAAGGTTGAAGTCGCGAGTTCGAATCTCGTTTCCCGCTCCATATTGTGCTTGAGGCTCGAGTCCGTGGGCCTATTTGCATTGATCGACAGCCCGTCCTGCATTTTTTCATGGCAGAACGGGCCATTTTGACTTATATAGATATATTCTTTTTCGTTTTGCGAGGGCTTTAAAATGAAGACTTATTTGACTCCGGTCAAAGAAATTGAGCGTAAATGGCTGATCGTTGATGCTCAAGATAAGGTGCTTGGGCGTTTGGCTTCCGAGATCGCCACGCGGCTGCGCGGCAAGCACAAGGCCAACTTCTGCACTTTTCAGGATGTTGGCGATTTTGTCATCGTGGTCAATGCGGACAAGGTTCGTCTGACCGGCAGGAAGTGGGATGATAAGGTGTACCGTCATCATACCGGCTTCATGGGCGGTTTGAAGGAAAAGACCGCCAAGGTAATGTTGGCGGAAAAGCCGGAAGAATTGCTGCGCAAGGCTGTTCGCGGCATGTTGCCCAAGAATACGCTTGGCCGGGCGCAACTGAAGAAATTAAAGGTATATGCCGGAACGGAGCATCCCCATGCCGCGCAGCAGCCTCAGTCTCTGGAATTATAAAATCCTGCTAAAACAGGATATTGGAGCTTGAACATGGCAGACAATAGTTTTTACGCGACCGGAAAAAGAAAGACCGCTGTTGCCAGGGTGTGGTTGAAACCCGGTTCCGGCAATATCCAGGTCAACAAGATGAGCGTGCCTGATTACTTCGGCGGCGGTTTTGACTACCTGCAGAAGGTCTCAAAGCCTTTGGCTCTGACCGATACCGGCGCAAAGTTTGATGTAATGGCCACCTTGACCGGCGGCGGCAAGATCGCCCAGACCGAGGCTTTGCGGCACGGGATTGCCCGGGCTCTGCTGATTGTTGATCCCGAGCATCGGCCCGCCTTGAAAAAAGCGGGTTTTCTGACCCGTGACCAGCGCATGAAAGAGCGGAAAAAATATGGTCAGAAATCGGCCAGAGCGAGGTTCCAGTTCTCCAAGCGTTAATCGTTGCCTGGTATTGCCTTGTCAATATCACCAACACTATTGTGTATCTCATCAGGGGAAGGCGCGTATCGCTCTTCCCCTGATTTTTTTTGTTGAAATCGCAAAAAGCCGCGATTACAACGGTTATTGCTTTGCATCCTTTGATTTTGTGTGGTGGACCTGTGACTTCTTGGAGTTGTTACGAGTCCATTTTTTTTGGCCTGTGTCTGGCAGGTCGATGGTTCCTAGCTGAGTGGAGAAAAAGATGGTACGAGTCGGCATTGTCGGTGCATCCGGATACACCGGGGCGGAGCTTGCCCGGATACTGTGCAACCATCCCGAGGTGGAACTGACGGTGGCCACCTCCCGGCAGTACGCCGGGAAGCCCCTGTCCCATGTTTTTCCAAGCCTGCAGGGAAGGGCGGACATTCTGTGCGAGGATCTTCAGGTCGAGGCGCTGGCCGGCCGGGCTGATTTTTTCTTTACCGCCGTGCCCCATCAGACTGCCATGGATATCGTGCCGCAGCTGGTGGCCGCGGGCAAGAAGGTTGTCGATCTTTCCGCTGACTTCCGTATCCATGATGCGCAGGTTTACGAGCAGTGGTACCAGGCGCACAGCGCCAAGGATCTGCTGGCCACCGCAGTGTACGGCTTGCCAGAGCTGCATCGGGAAGCGATCCGCAAGGCGTCGCTGGTTGCCAACCCAGGCTGCTATCCCACCAGCGTTATCCTGGGGCTGGCGCCGTTGCTTAAGAGCGGGCTCGTCGATCCGGAAACCATTATCATCGATTCAAAATCCGGGGTCTCCGGGGCAGGGCGGGCGGCGCAGGTAGGTTCGCTCTTCTGCGAGGTGGCCGATGGCTTCAAGGCCTACAAGGTGGGCGAGCACCGGCATACTCCGGAGATTGAGCAGGAACTGGGCGGGTTGTGCGGCAAGCCGGTGACGGTGTCTTTTACCCCGCATCTGGTGCCGATGTCGCGGGGTATCCTCAGCACGATTTATGCAAAAGCTGTCAAGCCGCTCTCCGGCTTGACCGAGCTCTATCAGGATTTTTACCGGGATGAGGAGTTTGTCCGGGTCTGTCAGGCCGGACAGTATCCTGCGACCCAGTATATCCGGGGCAGCAATTACTGTGATATCGGCAGCAAGTTTGATCCGCGCACTGGGCGGGTCATTGTTCTTTCAGCCATAGATAACGTGGTCAAGGGCGCCTCCGGGCAAGCGGTGCAGAACATGAATCTCATGTGCGGTTTTCCGGAGAACACCGGGCTGAAAATCGTTCCCCTTTTCCCTTAGAGCGCAGTGCGAAACATCAAGCTTGTTCTAGCCTATGACGGAACTGGTTATGCGGGTTGGCAGAGGCAGCTGGGGCAGCCCACCATCCAGCAGATCATGGAAGAGGCCATAGCCCGCCTGACCCAGGCTCAGATGGTTACTCTGCACGGCGCCGGGCGAACCGATGCCGGGGTGCATGCGGAGGGAATGACGGCCAACTTTCAGACCGATTCGGTTATTCCGCTTTCCGGCCTGGTGAAGGGGTTGAACAGCATGCTGCCCGAGGCTATCCGGGTGCTGGCGGCTGAAAAGGTTGCGCATGATTTTCATGCGCGCTATAACGCCAGGGGCAAGGTGTATGAGTACACCTTTTTGAACACCGAGATCATGCCGCCTTGCCTGCGCCTGTATGCCGCGCAGGTCCGGGGCTCTTTCGCCTCCGGTGCGGTGCGGCTCTGTCTGCCGATGCTGACCGGAACCCATGATTTCAGCAGCTTTGAGGCCACCGGCTCCCGCGATCTGTCCATTACAGAAGGCAGGGGCGCAGTGCGGACCATCTTCAACGCCCGTCTTGTCCAGGAAGGGAAAGATGGCGAGGTCTATCGGCTGGCTATCGCCGGGGATGGCTTCCTGAGGCATATGGTGCGCAACATTGCCGGCACCCTGTTTGCCGTGGGCCGCGGGCGGTTGACCCCCCTTGATTTCCAGGAGATCGTGGCAGCCCGGGACCGGACCCTGGCCGGGGCAACCGCACCCGCCAAGGGTTTGACCTTGAAGACTGTTTTGTATTAAGTTGGCTTCGTTGGTTGACAGCGGAGCTTTTTTGCAAACGCCATTACAAGGAAAGAAAATGGAAGTGGAAATTAGTCTTGCACAACGGGTCAAGCAGATCAAGCCTTCTCCCACCCTGGCCGTGAACGCCAAGGCCAAGGCCCTGAAGGCTGCGGGCGCTGACATTCTCAATTTCAGCGTGGGTGAGCCGGATTTCGATACCCCTCCCCATGTGCGCGAGGCCGGGAAAAAGGCGATCGACGAAGGGTTTACCCGCTACACCGCAGTGCCAGGCATCCCGGAGCTGCGCGAAGCTATTGTCAACCGGCTGGCCCAGGACAAGGGCTGGAGTTATGAACCCGATCAGATCCAGGTCTGCTGCGGCGGCAAGCATGGGCTCTACAACATGGCCCAGGCCCTGTTCGGCCCCGGCGACGAGGTGCTGATCCCGACCCCATACTGGGTGTCCTATCCGCCCATCGTTCTGTTGGCAGGCGCAACCCCGGTGGAAGTGCCGCTTTCCGAGGAAAACGATTTCGACCTGAGCGAGGAACTGCTCACCCGCTATGCCACGCCGAAAACCAAGGCCATTATCCTCAACAGCCCGTCCAACCCGACCGGCGCGGTGTTTTCCGCCAAGGCCCTTGAGGCGGTGGCCAAATTGGCCCTGGCCAACAAGTGGCTGATCATCTCCGACGATATCTACGACACCATTGTTTACGGCGACGGCAAGTTGCCGCATATTCTGGATGTGGACAAGCGGCTCGCTGTCCAGACCCTGGTGCTCAACGGCGTGTCCAAATCCTTTGCCATGACCGGCTGGCGCATCGGTTACACCGCAGGGCCCAAGCAGATGATCGCAGCCATGAACAAAATCCAGAGCCAGAGTACTTCCAACCCCTGCTCCATCTCCCAGAAAGCGGCGTTGGCAGCGGTGAGCGGGCCCCAGGATTTCCCGATCATGATGCGGGACGCCTTTGTGCCCCGGCTTGACTTCATTATGGGTGCGTTGGGCAATATCCCCGGAGTGACCTGTGTGCGGCCCAAGGGGGCGTTCTATGTGTTCCCCAATGTTTCCGCCTATTTTGGCCGGAGCTTCAAGGGAAAGGTGATGGCGAACTCGGTTGATCTGGCGGATTATCTGCTGGATGAGGCCCTGCTGGCCACGGTGCCGGGTGCGGCTTTCGGGGCGGATGCCTTTATCCGTTTTTCTTTTGCCACGGCCATGGGGACCATTGAGGAAGGAATGAAGCGGCTTGCCGAAGCCTTGGGAAAACTCTCGTAAGGGAGCCGAGGCCTCAGCCTGGGCCGAAATCCTGACGGGCCGCTTCGCTCAAGGCCCAGGTCCAGCTATCCAGGGGGCGCTCCTTTGAGAGCGCCTTTTGGCCGTTTTGGGCGTAACACTGGAAGACCCACTCCCCGCCTTTGTTAAAAACCCTGATCAGTCCTTGCGCTGGGTGCGTAAACCAGCCTTCTGTATATGTGCCGTCCATGTGCCTGTCTTTCTCCTGAATGTTGCGTCTGTGTAATCCCGCCTGCCATATTGCTATTTTTGTTGTAATCGCAAGAAGAACGCGATTGCAACGGTTATTGCTGTGTTCTCTTTAATTCGTTGCCATGGACCTGTGACCTTTTTCCATTCTTACGAGCCCATCATTTTTCAAGACAGTGGGCAATACATTCCTTGCATTTTTTGTCGGTTTTTCCGGTCTGGCAGTATTTGCTGAATCCTGAGATCAGATCGCTGCCGCCCCGGGGGCATTGCTCGATAAAACTGACGAACTGGGTGAGCCGTTCAATGATCTCCTTGGGCGCGGCATGTTCAATCTTGCAGGCGCCTTCTTCCGCAACCGTTTCCCCGACCGCCAGAACCTTGATGAAAAAATCCTTGAGCGCCCGATGGCGAAGGATAACGTCCTCGGCCATTTCCCGGCCTGCGGCGGTCAGGGTAATGACCTCATAGGGAGCATAGTTGATCAACCCTTTTTGGGCCAGGGAGCGAAAGGCCTCGGTAACGGAGGATCGGCTGACCTTGAGCGTGCTGGCAATCTCCTTGGCCCGGGCCACCTGCTTTTCGGCGATGATGTGGAAGATGGTTTCCAGATAATCTTCCAGGCTGGCGCTGAGTCGTTTGGCTGGGGGCATGGTTTTGACAGTGTGTCCTTTGTAGGGG
>JBAZSA010000153.1:0-5562 GCA_041662645.1 Desulfurivibrionaceae bacterium | reverse complement strand
CCCTGATCTCCAATTCCGATTGCCACTCTCCCGGGAAATTGGGCAGGGAGGCCAATATCTTCAACACCGGGTTCAGCTTTTCCGATCTGCGCGAGGCCCTGCAAAACCCCCTGACCGGCGGTTTTGCCGCCACGATCGAATTCTACCCGGAAGAGGGGAAATACCATTGCGACGGCCACCGCAACTGCCATGTCTGCCTTGAGCCCGTCGAAACCAGAAAGATCGGGGCAATCTGCCCGGTCTGCGGCAAGCCGCTCACCGTGGGGGTGCTGCACCGGGTCATGGAACTGGCCGAGCGGACAGAGCCGTACTACCCGCCGGGCTCGCCCGCGGTGCACAGCCTGATCCCGCTGCCCGAGGTGCTGGGCGAGATTCTCGGCGCCGGGCCGGCCACCAAGGGGGTAATGGCCCTGTACGCAAAAGTCATCGACCGTTTCGGTTCGGAGTTCACCCTGCTGCTCGACACGCCCATCGATGAAATCAACCAGATGTCCCCGGTACTGGGCGAGGCAGTGGCCCGCATCCGCACGGGCAGGGTCATCCGCACCCCTGGCTACGATGGGGAATTCGGGGTGATCCGGGTCTTTGGAGAAGGAGAGCGGCAGGAGCTGGCCGGGCAAATCAGCCTGTTTGCCGGAAAAAAGAGAGCCCAGCCCGCGAAAAGTCCGGATCGCAGCCCGCTGCCTCTTGAAAAAAAGGCCCCGCAAACCGCAGACAGGCCCAAACCTGCGAGAAATCCCAATTCGGAGCAGATGGCCGCCATCACCAGCAAGGCCGAAACCATCCTGGTGGCTGCCGGGCCTGGCACCGGCAAGACCTTTACCCTGGTGGCCAGAATCGAACATCTGCTGAAGGCCGAGCATGGACGCCCAGAGGAGATGGTGGCCATCACCTTCACCAACCGGGCAGCCCGCGAGATGCAAGAGCGCCTGAGCCGTGATCTCGGCGAAACCGCCCAAGCCATCTTCGTGGGCACCTTCCATGCCTATTGCCTGGCCCTGCTGCGCAAGGAAACCCCCGATCTCACGGTCATCGGCGAGGACGAGCGGGACCTTTATCTGCGCAAGACCTTTCCGGAGTGGCCCCGGGCCGAACACCACATCCTGAAAAAACAACTGGCAGGCTATGTTGACCAGCTGAACCGGGGAACGCTGCCAGCCGGCGCCGCTCTGCCGGACCTCCTCGATCACTATCTGGCCTCGCTTCTACCCAGCAAGGCCATTGACCTTGATCTGGTCATCCCACGGTGCGCGGAGCGTCTGAATCGCGACCCCGCCTTTACCAGGCAGCTCACCGGCCGGGTGAGCCATCTCTTTGTCGACGAATTCCAGGACCTCAACCACCCCCAGTACCAGCTGGTTCTCTTGCTCGGTGCCCAGGCGCGGGTATTCGCCATCGGCGATCCCAACCAGGCCATTTACGGCTTTCGCGGCAGCGACCTCACCCTGTTCCAGCGGTTCCAGGAAAGACCTGGCGTCACCACCCTGGCCCTGATCCGCAACTACCGCTCCGCCCCGGCCATTATCGATGGCGCCGCCGCCCTCATCCGCCGCAACCGGCAGAGCGGCGACACCCAGCTTGTTGCCCAAAGCACCAGTACGGCTCTCATCGAATGGCATCAAATGCCCAGCGCCCAGGCCGAGGCGGAGTTTATCGTCCGCCGCATCGAAGAGGGCTTAGACGGCATCAGCAGCCTTTCCAAAAATACAGGGCAAAGCGGCCAGACCCGAAGCTTTGCCGACTTCGCCGTGCTCTACCGGCTCAGCCAGATGGCCGAACCCATTGCCGAAGCCTTGCACCGCAGGGGCATCCCATTCCAGCTCGTTGGCGCCACCCCCTTTTACCTCAAACCCGCACTGAAAGCCGCCTGCCACTTCCTCCTGGCCAGCGTCCCGGACGCGAGCTTGAACGAACATCTCCTGCTGATCGCAGGCCTTGCGGGGGCCGGAGAGGCAACCCTCGCCCTGATTGAAAAAGAACTCCCCATGCGCTGCCCTGATTTCTATGGCGCAGCACTCGCCCTTGCCCTGCCTGCAAACGCGGCCACGAGCATCCGGAAGATGGGCGAAACCCTCATGAATTTTCGCACCGCGGCGGAGCATGGCCTTGCCCGCCCCCTGGCCGAGGCCATGCCTGCCCTGGGCATCGATCCCCAGGAGCCGGAGGCCAAGCGGCTGCTCCAGCTGGCCAATTCCTTTGGCAGCAATCTTGAGGCGTTTTGCGAACACCTCAGACAAAACGCCCAGGCCACCATCTACGACGAACGGGCCGAGGCCGTGGCCCTCATGACCATGCATGGCGCCAAGGGCTTGGAGTTTCCGGTGGTCTTTCTGGCCGGAATTGAAGAAGAAATCCTGCCCTGCACCATTGCCAACCTGCACTCCGATGTGGAAGAAGAACGCCGCCTCTTCTATGTCGCCATGACCAGGGCACAAGACAGCCTGATTTTAAGCAGTGCCGCAAGCCGCATCATCTTCAACCGGGCAGCTACCCACCGCGCCTCCCGGTTTATCCAGGAAATTCCATCCTCCCTGCTCAGCGAGACGGACCAGCCCTTGGGCAAGCGGCGGAATGCCAGCGGCCGGCAGCTGCAGCTTTTTTAGGAGCCGTTGCATTCAGCCAAATGATTTTATTCTTGTTTACAGCGGGTTAGCAGCAGGAGCGCCATGAACAACCAGGACAGACCCGCGCCCCGGACCATCCGGATCGG
This sequence comes from Desulfurivibrionaceae bacterium, assembly GCA_041662645.1. GTDB lineage: Bacteria > Desulfobacterota > Desulfobulbia > Desulfobulbales > Desulfurivibrionaceae > Thiovibrio. Next base: position 2,852 of record JBAZSA010000153.1, on the reverse strand, counting down.
CGCGGCCAATATCGGCCTGATCGGCCTTGACCAGGCCCTGAACAAGGTCCTGACCGGCGAAATGGAAGAAGAAGCGGCGGTGGATTTTCTTTTTGGTGCCATTGCCAGGGAAAATTACGTCCCGTTGACGGCGGCGCCGGTCTACCGCGAGGCCTTGCGCGCCGAATACCGCCGCCGCACAGGCATGCAGAGCGCCGAGCCCGAAACCCTCACCATCCGGGTGCTGGGCTCTGGCTGCGTGACCTGCAACAAACTGAGCGCCAGGGTCTTTGAGGTCTTGCAGAAATTCGGTCTGGCCGCCGACATGGAATCCGTGCATGATCTGGATGAGATCTGGCGCTTCGGGGTAACAAAAACCCCGGCGCTGATCATCAACAACGCGGTGAAATGCGCCGGACGGATGCCCTCCCCGGCGGAGGTCGAAGAATGGATAAGAGAGGAGAAAGACAGATGACCACGAACACTACCCAGAGAATGGAAGCCGCGGAAACCCGCATCACCAAAGCGGTTTTCCCCAATACCACCAACCACTACGCCACCCTGTTCGGCGGCACCGCCCTGCAGTGGATGGACGAAGCGGCCTTTATCACCGCGACCCGCTTTTCCCGGCAAAAAATCGTCACCGTCTGCTCGGACCGCATCGATTTCAAAACCCCGATCCCGTCCGGCACCTTTGTCGAGCTGATCGGCCAGGTGGTCAAAGTCGGCAACACCAGCATCCAAATCCGGGTAACCGTGTATCTTGAACAGATGTACGACGAGAGCAGGGAAAAAGCCATTGAGGGGCTTTTCACCTTTGTCGCGGTTGACGATGCCATGCGCCCGGTTCCGCTGAAAAAATAACCCCTGCCTGACCCGCCAGAAGAGACTCGTGAAAAATTCCGCCGCAGCCACTTTATTTTTTGATTCGCCCCGGAGAATCTGTATACTATGAAGTAAGAGCTTCGATACGAATATTGCCCCACGGCAATCATCACACGGTGCAGAGGTCAGCCATGCCCCTCTCCAATTTCCCCCAGGCGGAAATGCGTTTTGAACTCCAGGTGTACCAGCGCCCCAGCGATGAAAAACGGTTGCGCAATAGCCACATCGCCTTTTCCGGCGCCCCCCAACAACATCCGACCAACCCGCACAAAATCTGTTTGTTTGTCGATCCCTACAGCGAAAACACCTTTTATTACGAATTCAACACCCAGGACATCTCCTATGTTGAAGAACTGGCCAACATCGTCACCATGGACGGCGAGGTGGTTCCCATGGCCAGAATCTGGGTAAAAAAGAAAAGTGTTGCCATCCGCAGCACCCCTTTTGTGGTGGAAAGCATCAGGCCATAAGGCATCCGCCGCATTGTTTCACCATTTTTTCCCACGGGAGGCTCGGCCATGAACGGGATCACAAAAATTCTGGTTCCCACGGATTTTTCCGGACATTCAAACAGGGTGCTGCAATCCGCCATCATGATCGCCCGCAAATTCGGGGCAGCCATTGAGGTGGTTTTTGTGGTGGAAAGCCTTGACGCCTATGCCGGTTTTGCCGTACCCCATCTGCCCCTGGAAAATCTGGAAAAAGAGCTGCTCGAACGGGCCAAACGTAAAATGGCGGAATTCATCACCGAAAACATGGCCAAGGACATTCCCCATGCGAGCGCGGTGCTCAACGGCAATGTCCCTGGCGAAATCGTCCGCCATGCCAAGGCCGAAGGGTGCGACCTGATCATGATCGGCACCCAAACCTGCAAAGGGATGGGCAAAACCCTGTTCGGCAGCGTTACCGAGCGGGTGATCAAAACCGCCCACTGCCCTGTGCTCAGCATGAACCCTTGCGTTTAACCACAAGGATTCCCAGCATCATTCCCAAGATCCACGGAGGTTTCCCATGAAAATGACCGACATCAAAGCAAAGGCGAAAGAACTTGGCATCAAGCCGGGCAAGATGAAAAAAGAGGATCTCATCCGCGCCATCCAGGTAAAAGAAGGCAATTTCCCCTGCTTCGGCTCGACCACGGAGCATTGCAGCCAGGAAGACTGTTCCTGGCGGGAGGATTGCCTGCTCGTGTAAAACAACACCTCATCTCACCGGACGAAAAACCTCATGCCGACCGACATAGAACCCATTGAAGGCAACTGGTACGAGGCCATCGAGGATGGCGCCCGCTTCGTCGTGGTCACCGTTGACGAGGAAGAGGGGCTTATCGAGCTCCAGCATGACGATGGGGCAACGGAGGAAATCACCCTTGAGGCCTGGCATGAGGCCGATCTTGACGCCATTGCCCCACCGGACGAAGCAGGGTTGTTCGATGCTTTGGCTGAGCAGGACGATGAGGATCAGGAGTGGGGCCAGACAGAAAATCAGGAGGATGACGATTGGGGGGAGCCTTTGCCAGAGGTTGAGGAGTAATGATGGCACAGATACTTCTTTGCCAACAATGTTGTGCAAAAAAAGAGCGCTGCTTTCAGCCGCCCACCTGCCCCAACGCAAGGACTTTCTCGATGCTCTCCCGCAGATTATCCCGGGTAAAAGGCTTGACCACATAATCGCTGACCTGGGCTCGAATCGCTTCGAGAATCAGATGTGGCTGCGCCTCGGCCGTTACCATGATAAAGGGGATATTCTTGGTGGCCTCGTTTTTCCGGACACTGCGCAACACCTCAATGCCGTGCATTACCCGCATGCACCAGTCGGAAAGAATAAGGCCCACCTGTTCTTCTTCCAGAATCTGGAGCGCTTTCTCCCCGTTGTCCGCCTCAAGGATGTTGGAATAGCCCAACCCCCGCAGATGGTTGATGATAATGCGGCGCATGACCAGCGAATCATCAACCACCAGCACCTTCATATTCAGATCGGGCTCCATC
>JBAZSA010000152.1:0-5615 GCA_041662645.1 Desulfurivibrionaceae bacterium | reverse complement strand
TCCCCCAGATGCATCTCAACGATACGATCCACCATGAGAAAAGGATACCTGTGCGGTAAAATCTTCAAAATTTCAATGATATCAAGCTGTTGCAAATCAGAATCCATGCCACATCTCCTCTCTTTTCACTGAATCAAACTGTTGCCGTATCAGCGTGACTGTCCGGCAACCAAGTCCGCATGTTCACTTTTTACTTCCAGAGCTGTCTTCCTCGCCGGGCGTTGCCAGGGACAACTCGGCAACCTTCCGTCGCAGTTCCCGCAACTCCCGCACCATTTCCGGGAGTTTTGCATAGGCGGCACTGGCCCGCAACCAGGTTTTATGGGGAATCGCCGGAATGCCTGCTACGACGGCGCCGGGTTCCAGGCTGCCATGCACCCCTGATTTAGCCGCAATCATTGCCCGGTCGCCGAGATGGATGTGCCCGGCAAGACCGACCTGACCACCGAGAACCACATTGTTGCCAGTGGTTACGCTGCCGGCCATCCCCACCTGGGCGACAAGCAGGGCATTCTCCCCGATCATTACATTATGACCAAGCTGCACGAGGTTATCGATCTTCGTTCCCTGCTTGATCCAGGTCTTGCCAAAGGTGGCCCTGTCAATACAGGTATTGGCGCCGATCTCCACATCGTCATCAATCTGGACCATGCCAACCTGCGGCCGTTTGACATGGCGGCCGTTTCCGTCGGTGGCATAACCAAAGCCGTCACTGCCAATCACCACCCCGCTGTGCACGATGACCCGGTTCCCGATTTGGCAACCGCGCCCAATCGTTACGTTGGCATACAGTACCACATCGTCGCCGATAACGGCGTCATCGTAGACGACCACCCCTGGATGCAACGTCACCCGCTGACCGAGCCGGACCCGGTTGCCAAGATAGACCAGCGGGCTGATGGCGACCTCGGCCGGGATATGACAATCACGACCGACAACCGCCCGCGCATCAACGCCGGTGGCTACAAACGGCTCCTCGACAAACAAGGCATGGATGCGGGCCACGGCCAGATAGGGATTCTTCACCCGAATCGCAGGCACGCCGATCTCAACGGCCGCCGCCGGAACAATGATCGCGGAGGCCTTACATTGGTCAAGCCGAGCCTCGCGTTTCAAATCGGCGGCAAAGGTTATCTCGCCCTCCCTGGCGCTGTCAAAATCGGCAACCCCGCCGATAAGCACCTCGGGATCGCCAACCAGCTCCCCCTGAACCAGGGCAGCCAGTTCCGCAAGACGTTTCTTTTCACAAGCCATATCCCCTCCCTCTCTCTGTCTGCCGGATTCACGACAGCATCCCGCGACACAAGAAAAAAAGTTCGCCGTTGTTCACAGCGACTGCAACATTAAAATATCATGGCCGGTAACAGCGAAGCTGGGTAAGAGCCGGACAACATGGTTACACGGCAATGGTTGTTTCGCAACGGCTCCTAAAAAAAAAGACGGGCTGCCTCCTTGCTGCCAAGGGAAACACAACCCGTCTTGATACAGACGTTAGCGTCGAAAATGCGCACCCTCGAAAAAGGCTGCTATTCTCCGTTAATCCTGGAACGCAGAAGCCCGGACGGTTTGAAGGTCACAACCTTGCGGGCGTCCAGAATCAGCTCATCACCGGTCTGGGGATTTCTCCCGCGCCGGGCATTTTTCTTTTTCACGTTGAACTTGCCAAAACCACTGATCAACAGATCTTCACCGGTATTCAAGCACTTTTTGGCAATGCGCAGAAAAGCCTCGACGGCCTCGGCAGCCTGGGCCTTGGTGAAGTTGTGATTTTGATATACTTTTTGGACAAGATCAGCTTTTGTCAGGGTCATGGGGCACCCTCCTTTATTGGCTCATAACATGTTCAACTAATTGATAATTGTCAAGAAATATATTTCAAGGCACCCTTTCCGGCATACCTGCCCGCAGCACCGAGCTCGTCTTCGATCCGCAGCAACTGGTTGTACTTGGCCACCCGGTCGGTGCGGGAAGGAGCGCCGGTCTTGATCTGTCCGGTGTTCAGGGCCACGCTGAGATCGGCGATGGTCGTGTCCTCGGTTTCGCCGGAACGGTGGGAAATGACCGAGGTATATCCGGCGCGGTGGGCCATTTCCACGGCATCGATGGTTTCCGTGACCGTGCCGATCTGGTTGAGCTTGATCAGGATGGAGTTGGCCACATCTTCCTTGATGCCCTTGGCCAGAATCTTGGTGTTGGTGACAAAGATATCGTCCCCCACCAGCTGCACCTTGCCCCCCAGTTTCTTGGTGAGCTTCTTCCAGCCCACCCAATCGGCCTCGGCCAGTCCATCTTCAATGGAAACCAGCGGATATTTTTTCACCCAGGCCTCATAAAAAGCGATCAGTTCGTCCGCCGTTTTGTTGGCCTTTTTCTCCGCGGCAAGCACATAGCATTTTTTCTTGGGGTCATACAGCTCGCTGGCCGCAACATCGAGAGCGATATAAATGTCCTTGCCCGGTTTGTATCCTGCCTTGACAATGGCCTCCAGCAGGAATTCCATGGCCTCCTCGTTGGAGCGCAGATTGGGGGCAAAGCCGCCCTCGTCGCCAACCGCGGTTTGGAGCCCGGCCTTTTTCAGCACCGCCTTAAGACTGTGAAAGGTTTCAACCCCCATGCGCAGGGCCTCGGCAAAACAAGAGGCGCCGGCAGGCATGACCATGAACTCCTGGATATCCACATTGTTATCGGCATGCGCTCCGCCGTTTAAAACATTCATCATCGGCACAGGCAGCACCTTGCCGTTTACCCCGCCAAGATAGGTATAGAGCGGCAGCCCGACCTCCTCGGCGGACGCCTTGGCCACCGCCATGGAAACCCCGAGAATGGCGTTGGCGCCAAGATTTTTTTTGTACTCGGTGCCATCGAGCAGCAGCATGGCCTGATCGACAATAACCTGTTGGGTGGAATCAAGGCCGATGATGCCCGGGCCGATCTTTTCGTTCACATTGGCCACCGCCGTGAGCACCCCCTTGCCGAGATACCGCTTCTTTTTCGTGTCGCGGAGCTCCAAGGCCTCGCGGGTGCCGGTGGAGGCGCCGGATGGCACCAGGGCCCGGCCGACCACCCCGGAATCGAGAAACACCTCGACCTCAACAGTGGGGTTGCCCCGTGAATCCAAAACCTCTCTCCCCAACACGCCAATAATTTCTCCCATTTCTTCCTCCAAATCTTATTAAAAAATAATACAGGATACTCCCTGAATATCAACCGCCTACTGCCCCGGCCATACTGAAGATGGGCAGGTACATGGCAATGACCAGCCCGCCGATCATGCCGCCCAGAAAGCACATCATCAACGGCTCAATGGCCGCAGTCAGATTTTCCACGGCCTGGTCCACTTCTTCATCGTAAAAATCCGCAATTTTGGTCAACATGACATCAAGGGCGCCGGTGGCTTCACCGACGTTGATCATCTGCACCACCATGCCGGGGAATACCCCGGTCTCCTCCAGGGGCTCGGCAATGGCGCGCCCTTCGCTGATGCTGTCCGTCACCCGGAACACCGCCATCTCAATAATCTTATTACCCGCGGTTCTCGCCACGACATTGAGGGACTCAAGAATCGGCACCCCGCTTTGCAGCATGGTGCCAAGGGTGCGGGTGAACTTGGCCACCGCCACCCTACGCAATAGCGTACCGACGATGGGCATGTTCAACAGCATCCTATCCATCTGGATACGGCCCTTCTCCGTCTTGTATATTTTTTTCACTATAAAAACCGCACCAAAAATCGCCGCGATGATAAAATGAAAATTTCCCTTGGCAAACTCGCTCATATCAACAACAAACTGCGTCGGCCCAGGCAGGGCGCCGCCAAAATCCGCGAACATCTTCTGGAAAACCGGCACGACAAAAACAAGCATCACCGCCATGACCACAAAGGAGATGCAGATACAGATAATGGGATAGGTCATGGCGCCTTTCACCTTCTTCTTGAGCGCCATGTTTTTTTCCATGAAGGATGCCAGCCGGTTCAGGATGGTATCGAGGATACCGCCAACCTCGCCGGCCTCCACCATGTTGCAGTACAGAGTATCAAAACAGGTGGGATGTTTTTTCATGGCATCGGCAAAGGTGGTTCCGGTTTCGACGTCCGTCCTGATTGCCCGCAACACCTTCTTGAAGGTCGGATTTTCCATCTGCTCCCCCAGAATCTCCAGACTTTGCACCAAGGGCAGGCCTGCATCGATCATAGTGGACAATTGGCGGGTAAAGATCACCACATCCTTGCCGGTTACTTTCGGCTTTAAAAACTCAATATTTTCAAACATATCCTTGGGGGCTTCTTTCAGCATGGACACCGTTATCCGCATCTTTTTCAGATGCGATTGCGCCATGGCTTCGCTGGGCATCTCTATCTTGCCCTTGCGTTTTTCCCCATAGGAGTTGACACCTTTCCAGATATAAAACGGCATATTTCTTCCCCTCTCTGTCTGAAATTAAACCGGCGTTTACTCCTTATATATTAAGATTTTCCCAAAAACAATAGATAGATAGCGTTTATTTATGCCGTAGAATCATTCGACGCTCATATTTTTTTCCGGGAGCGACTCCCATTAGGCCGCACGCTCTTCTTCTTTTTTTGTTGACACGACAGGCGGGATAATTTAAATAAGCTGATTCTTTACTGAGATTTTGCGCCGGTTTGCGGCGTTTTCCTGACCACCAACAAACAGCACCCACCCAGGGCAAACACAACTCCCAGCCTGGTTTTTATGGAGGATGACAATGGCAAAAGCAGCTCCCAAGGATATGGCCAGCAAATATACCACGGGCCAGTTTCAGCAGATCATCGACAAATGCGAGGGGTGCGAGCGCGCGATTGAGGTCGAGACAGTAAAATATTGCTCTACCTACACTATGCCCGAAGCCAAGTGGCGCCTGGGTCTTTGTAATTTTGCAACCCATGTGAAACCGGAGATCAGCGTATCCACACTCAAGATCAACCCCTTGAAGGCCTCAAAGCGCGCCGCCACACAAGGCAAGAAAAAATAATTTCTCTTTTATCAAAAAAAAAAGCCCATCCGGATTCGGATGGGCTTTTTTTTTGATAAAAAAATCAAACACGATAAAATTACAATATCGCCTTGGGATACAGAGCGCTCAACAACTTTTCATCCTCCTTGACCTCTTTGAATCGTTCATAGGCCTCCTGAAAATGGGCAGGCCTCTCCGCACTTCCAGTCACCTTCGCGGCGGCCTGAGCCAAAAGCTCTTCCGAACAGTCATATACCGCCTGAAACACCTTGTCGATCAACATCTGCGGCGTTTTCTCATAAGGCGGGATCGTTTTGGTTATGGCAATAACCGCCTGGAGTACCGTGGGCTCGGCAACACACCTGAAAAGATCAGGAACATCATAGATATCAGCTGCATCCAATATTTTCTCAATGGCGCTACCGCTCAACGAATGCAGCAACCCGCGAACCCGCGCCAAATTTGCTTCTCCATCCGGCGCCATGAACAGCTTGATGTATGGCGTGATCTCATGTGAGGCCAGAACGCCTTTTCGAAAGGCGGACTCAAGCCACCGCAGTTGCATTTCCGGGCTTTTGGCAACAAAGGGCAGGTATTTTTCATACCATTTCCTTTTTTCCACAGATCGGAAGAGCACA
>JBAZSA010000151.1:0-5661 GCA_041662645.1 Desulfurivibrionaceae bacterium | reverse complement strand
TGATTAAAGACTGGATGGCGAAAGACGTCCTGACCGTGGATGAGAATACCTCTCTGATGCGTGCCACCAGGATATTGAAGGAAAACAGTATCCGCCGTCTGCCGGTTGTTTCCCATGGGAAATTGATCGGCATCGTGACGGACAGGGATGTGAAAGACGCCTCTCCTTCCAAGACGACATCACTCGATATCCATGAACTTTATTATCTGTTGTCGGAAATGAAGGTAAAGGACGTGATGACCTCCAATCCCCTTACCTTGAACGAGGACGATACCCTGGAAAAGGCCGCATTGGTCATGCTGGAGGATAAGATTTCCGGTCTGCCCGTGGTGGACGGATTGGGGCATCTTGTCGGGCTCCTGAGCGAAACCGATGTGCTGCGCGGCTTCATTCACAGCACGGGCATCAAGGACGGGGCCATTCAGTTTGTTTTCGACCTGCCGGATGCCCCCGGTTCCGTGACCAAGGTCATCGAGAGTCTGCGTAAATTCGATGTCAGGGTCATCAGTATCCTCACCTCGTTCGAGGATGCCCCGGAAGGGAAAAAACGGGTGGCCATTCGCGTGATGATCAGTGATGCCGGACAAGAAGAAGCGATGGCCAAGGAGCTGCGGGAAACCTTTACCGTGGTGTACCATGGCAAGGACGAGCTGAAAAACATGCCGCGGAAACGGGCTGTTTGATTTAGAAAAGTTTCGCTTTCCAGCCGTTCCGTTACGGTCCTTTTGCCGGTCACGGCCTAAAGAAAAAACGGGCGCATTATGAGCCGTGCTGCCGGGTATTCCCCGGTAGCACGGCTTTTTTTATAGTAAGGGAGATTCTTCGCTGGTGTCTGGAGAGGGGAGGGCTTCCTTGGCCCAGGGTTGATTGTCTTCCCTGAAGGCTTCCATGGTCACGCTGCCGCCCACTGCTGAACCGGGTTTGCCGGTGGCGTTGTCCATGGGGAGCATGACAATGCCTGGAGGGACGGGGAAGCCGCTGGTCCCAGGGTAAGTGGCTTTTGCCTGATTCATGAAGTCAAGCCAGATCGGGGCTGCGGCCAATCCGCCGGTTTCGGCGGTTCCCAGGGAAATATTCTGGTCGTGTCCTATCCAGACGCAGGTCGTCAGCTCCGGGGTGTAGCCGACAAACCAGGCATCCACGTTCTGATCGGTGGTGCCGGTCTTGCCGGCGGCTGGTGCGCCGAAGCTGCTGATGCCCTTGGCTGTGCCGTCGGTGATAACCCCCTCCATGAGATGGGTTATCTGGTAGGCTACTCGTGGGTCGACGGCATCGCTGAATACAGGGTGTTGTTCCTCCAGAATCTTGCCCTTGTTGTCCACAATCTTTTCGATAAAAATAGCCTGGGGCATCCGGCCGCCGTTGGCAAAGGCCGTGTATGCCCTGGTCATCTCAAGGGGCGAGACCCCGGAGGTCCCCAGGGCCATGGAGAGATCCTTGACCAGGGGGGAGGTGATGCCCAGCCGCCTTGCCAGATCAATGGTGTTGGCTGCCCCGATCTGTTGCAAAATCTTGATGGTGGGGATATTCCGCGAGTGCACCAGGGCATTCCGGAAGGAGGTCGGGCCTTCGAATTTATTATTGTAATTCTTGGGCGCCCAATACTGCATCGAGGTGGCGCCGCGGAACTGAATCGGTTCGTCAACAATCATGGTGGCTGGGGTCATCCCTTTTTCAAGGGCGGCGGCGTAAATGAATGGCTTGAATGCCGAACCTGCCTGACGGCGGGCCTGGGTTGCCCGGTTGAACTGGCTCTTATCGAAATCCGTGCCTCCCACCATTGCCCGGACACATCCTGTTTTTACCTCCATGGCGATCAGGGCGGCTTGGGGCAAGGTGTCAGCGTGTTTGCTCTGGCGGATGGCCCATTTGGCGGTGCCGCGTTTTAGGGCCATGTTGGCGGCTTTCTGCAGGCTTTGGTCAAGGGTGGTGTAGATGCGGAGTCCGCCGGTCAGGAGGGCCTCGCTGCCATACTTGCTTTCGACGTAAGCCTTGACGTATTCAATAAAATAATTGTTTTCCAGCGGGCCTTCCTTGGCCGGATTCCAGAGCAGGGTCTTTTCGTAGGCCTTTTGCGCGGCGGTTGGCGTGATATAGCCTTCTTCGGCCATGCGATTCAGGACGTAGAGCTGTCTGCTCTTGGCGAGTTTAAAATTGCGAAACGGGGAGTAGCGGCTCGGCGCCTGCGGCAGCCCAGCAAGAAGAGCTACTTCGGCAAGATTCAGGTCTTGAACGCGTTTGTCAAAGTAGATCTGGGCCGCAGCTTCAACCCCATAAGCGCCACTGCCGAGATATATCTGGTTGAGATAGATGTGGAGGATTTCCTCTTTACTGAGGGCTGTGTCTATCCGGTAGGCGAGAATTGCTTCCTTGATCTTGCGGGTGTAGGTTTTTTCCGGGGTGAGCAGGATTGCCCTGGCAACCTGCTGGGTAATGGTGCTGCCACCCTGGCCCCGTTCTCCGGAGCGAAGATTGTGCAGAAGCGCCCGGAAGATTGACCAGGCATCAACTCCGCTGTGTTGATAGAAACGGGAATCTTCCGCGGCCACAAAGGCCTGGGGAAGCAATTCAGGCATCGTGGAGAGCGGGACGAGGGTTCTGTTTTCCCTGGATATGTGCGTGATCGGTTGCTTGGCCGAGTCGTAGATGATGGAGGCCGTGGCTGGCTGGTAATGCTTCAGCGAGCCGATTGCCGGAATATCAAGGGAGATAAAGATGTACAGAGCTGCGCCCAGACCGACGGTCAGGGCGAGGCTGATGGCGAGCAGGAAGATCGTGAGCTGGACGTGGGTCCATGTCCGGATTGTGGGTTGGGTCTTATTATGCACGGCAGACACTGAATTCTATGTGGTTAATGAAACAGCACGGGGGCGATGTCAGTTTCGTTACGGTATTGTCAGCGACAAGATAATACAGGGTTCGTCCGGCAAGGTCACTACATTTCTTGTGGAAGGGGGGGAGGGGAGGGGGAGAAAAAAAGGATCCAAGGCCGCCACCGAGGATCCTCTGCAAAGAAGGGGTTGATTGAGTCCGTTTGCACGGAAAGACAGAAGGTCGTTTGTCTTGTTTCTCGCATGGTCGGAGAACCATGTTGTCCCTGCTGTACTCACAAAGCAATGTGCGTGCCATTGTATCCGTTTGCCCTGTTTTATTTTCGGATTGAAATTTTATATTCTTTTATTTCTTATAGTTAACTGGTTTTTATTGTTTTGCTTTTTGGGTTGCCCAGACTTTTTCTTGCGAGTATAGTTGTACGCGTATGGCTTATTTTGATCCGATCAGAATCGCAAACAGGATCAGAATAAGCCATGCCTGGTGATGTTGCTGTATGGCGCACGTGATCATCTTGCGGCGTGGCCTGGCGTTTTTTTTTGCGCATTCGTCGCTTGTGCTGTGGTGTGTGCATCTTTTGAGGTTTGTTCTGGGTTGAATCATGCCATCTGGAGTTACCTAAAAATGATATATTGCGCCTTCCGGTTCGTAGTTCTTTTGATATTGGGCTAAATATGCACGGAAAAAAATATCAAAAATAGGAATATGCAAAGAATAAAAACTTGACAATAGCTTTTTCCATTTTGTAGTTTGAAGATAACAGCATTAGGTTCGGGTGGTCTCTTTGTGGAGCGCCCTGAGGGTTTTCACCGATTAAACAACATATAAAGGAGGGCCACAGGGAAGGGGAATATTGTCTGGTAAGTCGCGGAAGTGATTCGTCCGGAACCGCCATTCCGTTCGAATCGACGATGAACCAAAAGCCTGGGAGATCAGGTCGTTTGATTGAGGAGAAAAAAATGGAAGGTCTACTGTTTTTAATTTTCTGGATCGGAGGCGCAGCGCTCCATACCGTATTTGATCTCAAAATCAAACCGTTGATCCAGGCCAATGAGGAAACATTGCCATGAAGTCTTCGTGTGAGGCTAACGTGGCAAAGTTTTCGTCGTGCTGGATCGCAAGATTAGGAGCCGTTAAGGAAATACCCTTGTATTGCAGATCATTTCGATACGGCTCCTTATGCCGTCACGATTATTCGAGGCGAAGGGTGTTTTTGAACAACGGCTTAAACGATTAAATTACGCACAAGGAGAGTTGTCCCATGAATAATTTCTTAGCTGATGTCTTGCCGCAGGAGGGTGGCCTGGTTGCCAGCCCCTCGCGTTCCTACAATGCCACCATTGCCATCGGCGGCCTGCTCGCTGCCCTTGGTCTTGCCGCCGGGCTGCATTCCATGTACGCCGGCCATGAGCATACCTTCGGCGTCACTCGGGATGTCCCCTGGGGCTTGCTGATCGCCACCTATGTCTTTTTCGTGGTCAGTTCAACCGGTTTGTGTCTGGTTTCTTCCATCGGCCATGTTTTTGGCGTTGAGGCATTCAAGCCCATTGCCAAGCGTTCCGTGTTCATGGCCATCGTTACCATTGTCGCCGGTTTTTTCGTGATCGGGTTTGAGATCGAAAACCCCTGGCGGATGCCCATCTATAATATGTTGTCTCCCAACCCTACCTCCAATATCTGGTGGATGGGAACCCTGTATGGCGCCTATCTCTTCTTCATGGTTGTCGAGTTTGCCCTGTTGCAGATGGGAAAGCACAAGACTGCCGGCATGCTTGGCCTGCTGGGGGTTATCTCCGGTATCGCCGCGCACAGCAACCTTGGCGCGGTTTTTGGCCTGCTTTCCGGTCGTGAGTTTTGGCATGGGCCGTACATGCCCATCTATTTCATCACCTCTGCCATGATGTCCGGCTGCGCCGCGGTTATCTTCTTTCATTACCTGGGCTACCGGGCCAATGGCTGGAAGATGAGCGAGAAACTGGAGAGCTCCCTGATGGCCACGGCAAAATTGGGGGCAACCCTGATCGCGGTGATCATGTTCTTCACCACCTGGAAGATGATTTCCGGCATCAGCGGTCAGCCGCCAGGAAAGTATGAGGCCATGATGGCTCTGGTAAGCGGCCCCTATGCGATCAATTTCTGGCTCGGCGAGGTCATGCTCGGCATGGTTGTTCCTTTTGCCATGATCCTGGCCGCCCGGGCCAAAAACCTGCCCGTCCTTTTCTGGGCCTCGGTATCCAGTGTTATCGGCATCTTCTTCATGCGCTACGACCTGGTGGTGGTTGGGCAGATTGTGCCTTGGTACAGTGAGATGGGGCTTGTTGATATGCCCCATCTCTTCACCTATACCCCTTCCCTGCATGAGATTGTGATCACCTTGGGGGCCATGGGGCTTTGCGCCATGGGCTTCTTTATGGGCGAAAAGCTTTTTAGGGGGCATCTGTCCGAGGATCACTAAGCACGCGGAGGAAAAGGATATGGTGGCCAAGAAAAAAACGGCCATCCAGCCTTTGCGGCCTGATTTGCCGATTTACCCCATAGGGGTGGCAGCAAAGCTGTTGGATGTTCATCCGAGAACACTTCGTATCTACGAGGCAGAAGGGCTGGTTCATCCCCAGCATACAGGAGCCCGGCGGCTGTATTCCTTGAATGACATAAAGTGGGTGTCATGTGTACGCTCCATGATCCACGATCAGGGGATCAGCATTCCGGGGTTGAAAAGGTTGTTGACCCTTGCGCCATGCTGGGAGATTGCGGAATGTCCCGGTGAGGTTCACGAAACCTGTGAATGTCTTTGTGACAAGGCTGTGCCGCGATCGCTACGGGTTGCGG
>JBAZSA010000150.1:0-5738 GCA_041662645.1 Desulfurivibrionaceae bacterium | reverse complement strand
GGCTCACCATTTTCCGCCGTGGAAGGCATCCGCTTTCTCCAGGCAGGGGGGGTGGTTTCCATGACCGGGGATATTCTCTGGCGCAGCGATCAGCCCAAGGTCCGCGTCACCTTTCTGGGGCATGACGCCTATCTTCCAGAGGCGCCTTATGTCTTTGCCCTGGTCTCCGGCGCGCCGCTCTTTGTGTTTTTCGCCTTCCGCACCGGGAAAAACAGGTACCGGTTCATCACCTCCGATCCCATCGGGATCCGGGTTGCCTCCCGTAAGGACAGAGCCCAGGCCATTGCCGGAGCCGCGCAGCAGTATGCGGATTTGCTAGAGAAGATGCTCCGGGAGCATCCTTTTGAGTGGTATCATTTCGAACGCTTTATCCACTGAGCGATACGCAGAGAGCATGCAAACACATTCAACCCTTCCCAAAGATGTGCTGATTATCGGTTCCGGCATCGGCGGCCTCAGCGCGGCGATCATCCTTGCCAAGCTGGGCTGCGCGGTCACCGTTCTGGAGAAGAATGCCCGGCCTGGCGGGTTGATGCGCAGCTACACCAGAGACGGGATCGAATGCGAGGTTGGCGTCCATTACCTCGGGTCGCTCGGCCAGGGGCAGGTCCTGCGCAGGTTTTTTGATTATCTCGGGGTCACGGACGCGATTCCCGTAAAGCGCATGGGGGAAAACGGCATAATCGACCGCTATCTTCTCGACTCTTCCGGCCCCCACCCTGCCATGTTTGATTTGCCGCCGGGCTTTGACGCCTTTGCCGAGAATCTCACCCAGGCTTTCCCGCAGGAGCGCAAACAGATCGCCCAACTGGTGGAGCCGATCCGAAGGTCGGCGGAGCAATTGCACTCCCTTGATGTCTTGTATGCACAGCAGAGCGTGGACAGCAATTTTTCCATGCTGGATCAGTCCCTGCCCATGGGAGAAATCCTCGATCAGCTCCACTGCTCGCCGGGCTTGCGCAGTGTGTTGGCCGTGCCCTCGTGCTGGATTGGCGTTCCCCTGCATGACTGCCCGGCATACTATCATAATATGGCGCTTGCCTCGTATGTCTCTTCGTCGTGGCGCCTGCAGGGAAGCGGCTCGGACATGGCGGATGCCTTGGCTGCGCGCCTGAAGGCGTTGGGGGGCAAAATTATCACCGGCGCGGAAATCAGCCAGATCCAGGTGAGCTCGCGCATTGTTACGGGGGTGCAATTGCAATCCGGAGAAAGCCTGAGCGCCTCAACGGTGATCGGGGCGGTGCATCCGAAGATTATTCTCAATATGCTTCCGCAAGGCGCGGTGAAGCCGTCATACCGTGACCGGATAACCAATCTGAAAGATACCCGCAGTATTTTTTCAGTCCATGCGCGGCTGGATGCGGAGGCACATCCGGAAATCCCGCACAACATATTTAAGCTAAGCACGGATCGCCATGGCAATGTCCCGGATCTCAAGTACTATCAAATACGCCACAGCGAAAGGCCGGGCAGCAACCTGCTCTCCATCCTGACCTCCGGCAAGGACGAATGGTGGGCGCCCTGGGCGCGGACCAAAAGCGGGCATCGCGGCAAGGACTACCTTGCGGCCAAGGAACAGCACGCCTTGCAACTGGTAGCGGAGGCGGAAGAGCTGTTCGGTTCTTTCAAGGGGCTGAAAATCCTTGATGTCTCCACGCCGCTGACCATACGGGATTGGGTCAATAGCCCGGAAGGGAGCGCCTACGGGGTGCAGCGCTCTTCCAGCCAGGTCCTGGCCACGGCCTTGCTGAACCGCACCGCCGTGAAGGGCTTGTATCTTGTCGGGCAGAACGTGATGGCCCCGGGGATTATCGGCACGATCATGGGCTCTTTTTCCACCGTGAAATTGATGCTGGGGGCGGATGCGTTCAGAAAAGCGATCCGCCTGTAGGGAATTCCCGTGGCTCGCGCTGTACGCACTTTTTCCTTTTGAGATTACGAGAAAATATAGTATCAAAGTTGCACTGTGCGGTTTAATGTTGTTCCCGTGGTCTTTTGTTTTTTGAGCCCTTGCCCCCTGGTTACCTGTTATGACAAGAGATGTATTGCAAAAGAAAATCCTGGCCATCCTGACCGAGGATTTTGAATTCGAGCAACCGGGCCTCGATGATAACCTCCGTGACGCGCATGGCTTTGACAGCATTGACGCCATTGAGCTTCTGGGGAAGATAGAGCTGCTTCTCGGCTTTTCCCTCTCCCGCGAGGAAAAGGAAAAGGCCATGGAAATCAGGACCATCAACGACATCCTGGATTATATCGAAGCAATAATCGCCTCCCACGCCACATGATCCTCTCTGCCGAGACCCCATGAAACGACGCGTTGTCATTACGGCCTGCTCCGCCATCACTCCCATCGGATACGATAAGGCTGATATCATCGACAGCCTCAGGAATGGGAAATCCGGGGTCAAGCCGCTGCGCGATGACGGGCTGCTGAACAAGCATATCCATTCCCGGGTGTTCGGCACGGTGGATTATCCCATAGACTATGGATTCAAGCGAAATTCCTGCAAAACCATGGGGCCGGTGGCCTATTATGCCTGCCAGGTGGCCAAGGATGTGCTGGCCAGCTCCGGCCTGAGTCAGGAATTCATCACCTCCGGGCGTCTGGGTGTGGCCTTCGGCTCCACCCACGGCAGCCCCACGGTCCAACGCGAGATCTACAAAACATTTTTTCAGGAACTGGAGACGAAATTCGCCTCCATCGGGGCCGTGGATTATCTCCGCTCCATGGTGCACACCACGGCGGTGAACATCACCCGGATGTTCGGCATCACCGGCCGGGTCATTGCCTCGTCAACCGCCTGCACAACCAGCAGCCAATCCATTGGCTTTGGCTATGAAATGGTCAAGTACGGCATGCAGGACGCCATGCTCTGCGGCGGGGCCGATGAATACGACACCACCACCGTGGCGGTTTTCGACAACCTGCTCGCCTGCTCCACCGCCTACAATGAAACGCCGCAGCGGACCCCCCGCCCCTTTGACAGCGGCCGCGACGGCCTGGTCGTGGGCGAGGGCGGCGGGGCAGTGCTCCTTGAGGAGTACGAATCGGCTAAAAAACGCGGCGCGCCGATTCTTGCCGAGGTCATTGGTTTTGCCTGCAACAACAACGGCGGGGATCTTATCCTGCCCAACCTTGAAGGGATCACCGCCACCCTGCGCCTGGCCCTGAAAGATGCGGGAATCACTCCCGGGGAGGTCGATTTTGTCAGCGCCCACGCTACCGCCACCAAGATGGGCGACGTGATCGAATCCCAGGCCATTGCCGCGGTGTACGGGGAGCCCGGCCCGTTTGTCACCGGCCTGAAGAGCTATATGGGCCACACCATGGGCACCTGCGGGGTGATTGAGACGATTTTGACCATGTACATGATGGAGCAGGGATTTATCGCCCCCACCCTGAACCTGGAAAATGTCGATGAGCGCTGCCGCATGCTGCGCCATGTCCGGGAAGTGACCGCCGCCCCCATCCGCATCGGGGCGATTCAGAATTTTGCCTTCGGCGGGGTGAACACCTGCCTGCTGATTAAAGCAGGGGAAAGGCTGAGGGCTGAAGGTGAAAGGCTGAAGGTTGAAGACTGAAGGCTGAAGTGAATTTTACCTTCAGTCTTCGGCCTTCAGCCTTATGAGGAAACGAATAATGCGTGATCATACAAAACTTCGCGCTTTTGAGATGGCTGATGAGGTGGTGGTACTGATATATCAAGCGACGGCAAAGTTTCCGAGAGAAGAGATATATGGGCTGACTTCTCAAATGAGGCGGGCCGCGGTTTCTGTTCCTTCAAACATCGTGGAGGGTTGCGCCCGTGACAGCCAGGCAGATTATCTTCGGTTCCTCCATATGGCCTTTGGATCACTCAGGGAAGTGCATTATCAAACAGGTTTATCAAAACGCTTGGGTTTCTTATGCAATCAGGATGCGGCACTGATTGAACCAAAGATCATGGAAACCGAGAAGGTCTTGAGCGGATTGATCCGAGCGTTGCGTGATGATTGATATCCTTCAGCCCTCAGCCTTCAGCCTAAACAACCTGAGTAGTTCCTCGCCATGAAAGTCGATCGGTTATTCGATTTCTTGGTCACCATCATATGCTGGGTATGGTTCCTCCTGGGGGGGATTCTGTTCTTTTTATGGCGGTATGTTGTCTGCGCCCTGTTTGTCAAAGAGCCGGAGGCTGGTTTTCAGCGGCTCAACAGCCGCTTTTACCAGGTTTTTTTCCGCCTGGTCAGGTTCCTTGCTCCCAGTCACACATGGGAGATCGCGAAAGAGGTGAGGGCGATTCGATCCGCGGTTATCGTGTGCAATCACATTTCCTATCTGGACCCGCTCCTGTTGATTGCCCTTTTTGAACGGCATCGCACCATTGTCAAGACCCGGTTTTTCAAGATGCCGATCTGGGGCTGGATTATTAAAAAATCGGGATACTTCCCTGCCACAGGCGAGGGGAGGTTTGCCAGAATGATGCTTGACCAGATGGAGACCATGCCCGGCTTTCTGCGGAAAGGCGGCAATCTCTTCGTCTTTCCGGAGGGAACCAGGAGCAGGGATGGCAAGCTCGGCGCCCTGAACAGGGGAGCCCTGAAAATTGCCCGGCTGTGCAAGGCGCCGGTGTATGTCTTGCGTCTCTCGAACACCGATAAGCTGTTTGCCCCCGGCAAATTCATGTTTCAAACCAGGGTGAAAAATACCATCACCCTGAAGATCATCGACCGGATCGAGCCAGATTATCAACACGATAAGCCGTCTACCGCCTTGCTGGAACAACGATTGAGGGACGCGTACAGCGTGCGTGAGCCATGAAAGTAATTTTGATATCCATGCCCGACGTAACACCGATCATCGTCCATGAGATGGCGCTCCATATGCCGAATCACGGCATTGCCTCGGTTGGCGGCAATATCGACCAAGAGCACGAGGTCTATCTGATCGACCTTGTCCGCAAGCGCCGTTCCATCAAGAAATACCTGACCAAGGTGATCGGCAGGATCAAGCCCGACCTGATTGGCCTTTCGGCCATGGCCTGGCAGTACGACACCTGTGTCAAGATTGCCCATCTGATCAAGGAACTCCGGCCCGAAGTCAAAATCGTTATCGGCGGCTACCATGCCACCTTGATGCATGAAGAGATCGCTGCCTCCGATGAGGCGAAGTGGATCGACTTCATGGTCCGGGGGGAAGGGGAAGAGGCCTGCCGCCGTCTGGTCAATGCCCTGGACGGCCGGGATGATCTGGCGGCAATTCCATCGCTTTCCTATAAAAAAGATGGTCTGTTCGTCCATAATCCCCGGGGTGAAAACCTCGATCTGAGTACCCTCAAGCTCCCGCTCCGCGATAAGCGGAGGCTGACTTGGGGGTATCACATCATGTACTCCAAGATCGAACTCGTGGAGACCTCCAGGGGCTGCACGCGGTCGTGTAACTTTTGTTCCATGCGGCACATGTACGGCCGCACCTTCCGGACCTATCCCATCAGCCGCGTCCTGGCCGACATTGATGATATCTACTATAATCGCAAAACCAGGTGGATCTTCATCACCGACGACAATATGGTCCTGAATCCTTCCCGGGTTGTGGAGCTCTGTGACGCGATCATTGCCAGGAATTATAAGGGGCTTAATTTTGTTGTGCAGGCCGATTGCGTGTCCATGGCAACAAACGAGGCGATGGTCGCCAAAATGGCTGCGGCCGGGTTCCGTTCGGTGTTTCTTGGCATTGAAAACGGCTCGGTCAAGAA
>JBAZSA010000149.1:0-5771 GCA_041662645.1 Desulfurivibrionaceae bacterium | reverse complement strand
CGCCGTCGGCAATCTGCACGGTCTTGATCGGTTTTGCTTTTTCCGGTGCGCATCCTGCGCCAAGCGCCAGGGTCGCCATCAATGCCAGCACCGCGCCTTGCTGTATTCTCTTTGTGGTTTTCTTCATTGCTTTTTCTCCTCCCTTGATCGATTAAATGGTTCCGGTCAATCGGTGTTGTAATTGGCGGTGACAGTTCCAGCACTGCCGGGTGGTGTCCATGCGGGACACGGTTTCTTCATGACAGCGGATACAGTTTTTCTGCACCACCTGCACCCCGTGACTGCTCAGGGTGATTCTTTCGGGAACCCGGCCTGACTGAAAGACCAGGACGTCTTTCATGCCATCAATGGACTTCCAGAAGTAGTGCCCGATGGGCCCGCCGTTGGGCAGATGGCAGTCCACACAACGGATCCGCCGATGGGCGCCGGCGTGACTCCAGGCTGTGTGCTGTTCCTCCATGACATGACAGCTGGCACAAAATGCCGGGGATTCCGATTTGGCCAGAAGGCGCGGCGGACCGGCCAGAAGGAAGGCCAGAATCACCAGTCCGCCCACTCCTGCTGCGAGAAGCGCAACGACTTGTTGTCTGGATTTCAGAAGCTGCATGCATCCTCCTTGTTGTTGCATTACATTTGTTGTTCTGTATCCCAACGGGCAAGACTGAACCCCTTGGGGGGTATTCCGGTTTGCGTCTTTCCCTCAGTGCCATCATACTGCCGATGCCCGTAAAGGTGTTGTTAATGGCGGTAAAGATTCGGTAAATGTGGAAGAGCCCTACGGGGAGGGCAAGCGGACGCAGGGGTCCACGCAATTGAGGCGCTTGGTCATGTTTCTCCGATGCGGGCAGCCGGCCGATGAACAGCGGGACGATGTCGCGGGAGAGGGGGAACGTCAGGCAGGATGGCGGCTAGCCGCGGGATACGGGACGGGAAAAACCAAGAAAAAGGCCAGGATCAGCCGTGGAGGACATAGCGGACAAAGAGGAAGAGAATCTCCCGCCGGAAGAAGAGATAGAGCAGGGCCGCGATGGCCAAAAATGGCCCGTAGGGAATGACGGTTTTGCCACCCTTACCCTGCTTGACCATGGCCCCGACGCCCACCACCGTGCCCAGCAGCGAGCTACCGAAGATCACAAAGGGCAAGGCCTGCCAGCCCAGGAAAGCGCCGATCATGGCCAGCAGCTTGATATCGCCGCCGCCCATGCCTTCCCGCTTGGTGAGCAGGTAATAGACCATGGCGACCAGATAAAAGCTCCCGCCGCCGAACAAAATCCCCAACCCGGCGCTCTGCCAGGTGACGAACGGGTTGACAAAGGAGAGGCCAAACCCGATAACGATGCCGGGCAGGCTGATCACGTCGGGAATGATCTGATGCTGAAGGTCGATGAAGATGATGGCAATGAGGGCGGCGCAGAAAAGAAAATAAATAGGGAAAAGCAGAGTGAGACCAAAGTGCTGATACAGGGCCAGGGACATAAGCGCCATGACCGCCTCGACCAGGGGATACCGCCAGGAGATCCGCGCTTGGCATTGCCTGCACCTGCCTCGCAGCACAAGAAAACTCAGCAGGGGGATGTTATCGTACCAGGCAATGTCTTTTTTGCAGGCCGGGCAATGGGAGGGGGGGAAAACCACGGAGCCGCCTTCCTCGGGAAGCCGCACGATGACCACGTTGAGAAAGCTGCCGACCAAAGCCCCGAACAGGGCGACAAAAATAGAAAGCGTATTCTCTGCCATGGGTCGTGTTTCCTTGCCCGGCCACGCCGGGGATTTTTTTAGCAGGCAGCCACGGAACTGCCTGTTGCCAACCTGCGGAAATTTCTGCTATAGTACTCTACAAAATTTCCAGTCACAATAGGCCATTGGCCCAGCTTGACCCGAAAAGATCATTCCCGCCCCTGACCGGGAGGGGTACAATTGCACGAGCAAGACCTGCGCTGCACAGTCTGCGCCGGTTCTTCTCTTTTTCCCTTTTTATCAGCCTCTGGCTGTGGAGTATTGCCGGTGATTCTTTCCCTCGACGAATCCATTCAAAAACTAAAAATAGAGATTCTTTCCCAGGACTGGAGCCTGTCGCCAAGAAAAATCGAGCCCCTGCAGGCGGCCTTTACCTGTCTGAAAAATCGCTTCAGCACCAGAAAAAATGCCCAGGCCATTCTGACCATGGCGGACAGCGTTCTGCTGTACGCCCAGAAGAAGCAGGACCAGGTTCCCCCTGAGTTTATCGATTTCCTCAAAGAAACAATGGCCCATGTGGTCAACATGTATGAGGACACCAAACTCGATCCTGATAGGGATGCCGAGGTTTTCAGAAGGGTATACGGCAAGTTTGCCAAGCTCAAGGAGAAGGTGGCTGCGGAAAAAAGCGGGGCTCCCAAAACATCGGCGCAGACTGTGGCTGTGGCGAACTCTGCCGACTTCGCCCCTTGGGAAGTCTCGGTTTCCCTGGACGATACCGCGCCAGAGCTTGCCCCGGCCGCGACCGGGCAAGCCCCTGCCGCCAGAGCTGCCGGACACGCTGCTCCAAAAACCGCGGAGGCAAAACCCCTGCCAATCCAGCCGGGGGCCATGCTCCGCCCCATCAGCATCGGCAAGCAGGCCCTCGCCATTGCCGAAGAAAACATCGCCCTCATCAAACCGCTCTCCCCCAAAAGGAGAAAAAAATACATCAAAAGCAGCCAGATCCCGCTAAAGGATCTGGGAAGCTGGTTTCGCCGCCTGTCCGGTCAGGTGAAGGGGCCCCTTGCCCTGCTCAAAAACCGCAAGCTGAAAAAATTGATCCTTCCCCTTATGGTCCCACGGGGCATGGGCCTGGCGGACATCCCCGACGAAGAGGGGGTCATGCTTGTGGTGGTAAGCAACGGAAACTGGCATGGGGTAATCCTCTGCCGCACCCTTGCCCCGGAAGCTGCCCCGCTGCTTTCCCTGACCCGGGCAAAAAATGGCGACATTCTCGGCCCAGCCCAGCTCGGGGAAGACAATACGCTGCCACTGCTCAACATCGGCCAGCTTCTCGAACGGGAGGGTTTTCTCTTCATGCCGGAATAGAACAGCCAGGAAAAGCAGGTAATCACGCCACAGGCCAAGAGGGTCCAGCCATGAAAAACAAGCGAAAGAACAGCAGAGTGCCGTTTCAGGTCATCATCGGTCTGGACTTTCCCGATCAAAGCCATACGGAATGTGAAACCGCGGACCTGAGCCTCAAGGGGGTCTTCGTGCTTGGCGTTACCGGCCACAAGCCCGGCGAGAACTGCCTGGTTTCCCTGCGGCTGGTGGGCTCAACCAGTCACCTGACCCTGCACATGAAGGGCACGGTTGTCCGGGTGGAGGAGGATGGGCTGGCCCTGCATTTCTACGAGATGGACCTGGACAGCTTTTTTCATTTGAAAAATATCCTGTACTACAATTCCGAAAACCCGGACACCCTGGACGAGGAACTCTCCGCCCAGATCGAGGGTTCGCAGGACAAGGAATAGAACGGAGCCCTTTTTACTTTGCACCCATCGCCTTAACGCGTTATTTTTCTTTTGCGATTGGCAACCCTTGTTACGGAAAGAACCATGGCGATCATGCAGCTGACCATCATCCCCCTGGGCACCCAAACCCCCAGCGTGGGGCAATACGTGGCCGAAATCCAGCAGGCTTTGCGGAAGGAAGGCGTGCGCCATGAGCTGACCGACATGGGGACGATCATCGAAGGCGAAACCCAGGAACTCCTCACCCTGGCCGCCCGGCTGCATAGTCTGCCCTTCGCCCACGGGGTGCAGCGGGTCGTGACCCAGCTAACGCTCGACGAGCGGCGCGACATGGATGTGGGGCTGGGCGACAAAACCGCCGCGGTTCAATCCCGCCTCGCCGTAAAATAACCCCGGATGATACGACCATGAACCAAGCCAGCCGCGAACCCCGCCACAAAAGACCCCTCCGCAAGGCCCCCTTTGTGGTGATCACCGCCTTTCTTCTCCTCTGGATGATCGGAGTCGCCACCGGCGAACCAAGCCGGGTCCTGGAACAGGCAATGCAGGTCTGCCTGAGCTGCATAGGGATAGGCTGAGATGGAAAGAGTCCGCAAATGGGTCCAGGTGATCGTCGGGTTTCTCACCAACAGCTCCTGGTCATTCCCTTTTACCAACACCATCTATCAGGGGCCGCTCAAGGTGATTTGCGCCCCTGGCCTCAACTGTTACTCCTGCCCGGCGGCCACCACCTACTGCCCCATGGGTTCGATCCAGCAGCTGCTGGGCGGCTTGCGCTTTGCCCTGGAAAACAGCCAATACTATTTCGGCTTTTCAGTGCTCGGCTCCATCGGTGTGCTCGGCGGGCTGTTCGGCAGGTTGATCTGCGGCTGGGCCTGTCCCTTCGGCTTTATCCAGGAACTGCTGCATAAGGTTCCCTCCCGCAAGTTCGGAATCCCGCGCCTGCTCTCCCATGGCAAGTACATGTTCCTGCTGCTCTTTGTCGTTGTTCTGCCGCTGGTGCTTGTCGATGAATTCGGCACCGGCCATCCCTGGTTCTGCAAGTTCGTCTGCCCGGCCGGCACCCTGGAAGCGGGACTACCCATGCTCTTTCTCCAGCCCAACCTCCGCAACACCATCGGCCTGCTTTTTCTCAACAAATTCGTGATCATGATCCTCTTTCTGACCTGGGCCGTTTTTTCCAGCCGGCCCTTCTGCCGGACCGCCTGCCCCCTGGGCGCTTTTTACGCGCTGTTCAGCAGGGTCCGATTGATCAAACTGCGCCTTGACGAAGCCAAATGCACCAACTGCAAGGCCTGCCATCATGTCTGCCCCATGGGGGTCAAATTCAATGAATCACCGGACGACCCGGAATGCATTACCTGCCTGGCCTGCATGAACAAGGCCTGCAAGTTCGACGCCATTTCCCTGGAGATAGGCGGCATTCCCCTGGCCGTTGCCGACAGCGGGCTGTCCCCTGCCAGCAAACCCTGACCCATTACCCTGCTCCTGGAGGTTTTCCCATGATCCGGCGACTCTGCCTCGGACTTGTTTTCCTGCTCGTTTTCACCTCGGCGGCCCACGCGGAAATGGTGAGCATCAGTCGCGCCAAGGCGAGGATGCGCTCCGGGCCCGGAGAAAAATACGCCATCAAATGGGAGCTTGGCAGGGGCTACCCCCTGAAAGTGGTAAGCCGCCAGGGCAACTGGCTCAAGGTAACGGACTATGAATCGGATTCTGGCTGGATTTACAAAAAACAGGCCGGGAAAACACCCCATATGATCGTCAAGAGCAAAAAGACCATTCTCCGCAACGGCCCTGGAGAAAAACAGCGCGCCGTGGGCAACGCCGACCGCGGCGTAGTCCTGCGGACCATCAAACACAAGAAAGGCTGGGTCCAGGTGAAGCACGAAACCGGCCTCACCGGCTGGGTCCGGCGCGACGACCTCTGGGGCTGGTGATCCTACCGCTTTCACGGATCCGGCGGCAATCAGGCAAGCCAAGCCATGCACGGAAGGACCACGATGAAAATTTTCCGCACCAAGACCACCACCCCGGACGACTTCGATCATACCGGCCTCCACAAATGCCTCACCGCCTTTGACCTCACCCTGCTCGGAATCGGGGCGATCATCGGCACCGGTATCTTCGTGCTCACCGGCATCGCCGCCGCCACCCAGGCCGGGCCCGCGGTGATACTCTCCTTTGTCATCGCCGGCATCGCCTGCGCCTTCGCGGCCCTGGCCTATGCCGAACTCGCCTCCGCCGTGGGCGGCTGCGGCAGCGCCTACGGTTACAGCCACGCGGCCTTCGGCG
>JBAZSA010000148.1:0-5876 GCA_041662645.1 Desulfurivibrionaceae bacterium | reverse complement strand
GGCAGGTTGTGGGGAGTGGGCCATACCACCAGGGACGCCCTGGCCCTAATCGGGGTAAAAACCATCGGCGACCTGCACCGCATCCCTCCCGCCATCCTCACGGCCAAGTTCGGCAAGGCAGGACTCATGCTGCGCGAAGCGGCGCAGGGCATCGATCTCCGCCCGGTGGAACCGAGGCAGGAGGCGAAGTCCATCGGCCACGAGGAGACCTTTGCGGAGGATCTGCGCGATAAAAAAAGGATTCAGCAGGAGCTGCTGGCCCTGTGTATCAAGGTGGGCAAACGGACGCGGGACAAGGGATTGGTTGGCAGAACCGTGACCATCAAGGTCAAATACCGGGATTTCGTGCAGGTGACCCGCTCGCACACCCTGGACGAGCCGGTGGCCGACGACAGATCGCTCTACCAAACAGGGTGCCAGCTGCTGGCCAAAACCGAGATCACCCTGCGCCCCATCCGCTTACTGGGGATATCCCTTTCGAACCTGATCCCGGCCGAGGCGCCGGGCCAGCTGTCCCTGTTCGGCCAGAGCCGGACCAGGCTGCAGGATTGCCGCCTCTACAAGGCGATCGACACCATCAGCGACCGCTATGGCAGCGGCAGCATTGTGCCTGCTACCTTGGTGGAAAAAAGGGAGGAAGAGGCGTAACGGGGAAAGTGCGATACTTGCGGGCATCACCCAGGGGAAAACAAGGGGCACGGAGGCCCCTTGTGTTGGCGTTTTTTTATGCCTTATCCGCGACCCAGCCGCAAAAAAGATAGGCCTGGAAAAACTTATGGATATTTTTAAACCCGGCCTCCTGCAACAAGCTGTTCATCCTGTCTTCGGTGATGAACCGGATGTCCCGGACGATATGCGCAAAGTCTTTTTCAACCTCTTCGGCATCCTCCCCCAGGCGGAGCTGCCTTGCCTTCCAGGTTGCGAGAAACACCTCGAATTCCCTGGAGGTGTTGTCTCCCACCAAATCAATGATGATGAACTTCCCCCCTGGCTTCAGCCGGGAGGATATCTCCCGCAGGTATTCCTTCTTTGCCCCGTTGTCGGGGATGAACTGCATGACAAGGATCGAGGTGGCGGCATCAAAAGGCAGCTCGTTGCGCAGATCCTTAACCCAGCCCAGATGCAATTGAACCCGGTCATATAGATTCAAATCCTCGACATGGATCCTGGCAACGGCAAGCATCTTTTCCGTCGGGTCCACCCCGGTAATCCGCCAGGATGGGTTTGCCTGGGCACAAGAAACCGCTTCCTGGCCTGTGCCGGCCCCGGCGACAAGGATCTCTGCCTGTGAAGGGAAATGGCTATGGAGGAGGCTCAGGGAAAGATCATGCATCGCCTCGTAACCAGGAACAATCCTCCTGATTTTTGAATCATAGACGTTTGCACGGTTTGCATCGAAATGTTTGGTGGCATCAAAGTCACGATTGTGCTCTGCCATGGCGACTACCCCCCAAGATGATTCGAGGACACCGGCGGCTTCCCCCCTGCCGGAAGACTGACCAACTGCCTCTATCCTGGTCAATTCCGGCGGGACTACACCTTCCCGTCAAGCGAAAGACGGAAGGCGCGGGAATAAACGCCCGTGTTCCCCTCAGTACCTCAAGCCCACCCGGTCCCGCACCATATCCAGGGTGACGATGGCCTTTTCCCTGGCCTTGCCTGCGCCGCGATGGAGAATATCCCGCACCTGGCCCGGGCCGGCCAGCAACCGCTCCCGCTTCTCCCGCGCCTCGCGGAAGTACTCCCAGAGCAGATCGAGCAGCTCCAGCTTGATCTTGCCGTACATGGCCCCGCCGTTGACATAGAGGCCATGCACCTCGGCCAGCCGGTCCGGTGGGGCGAAGAGCTTGTAGAGGCTGAAAAGATTGCACTTCTCCGGATCCTTGGGCTCCTCCACCGGGGTGGCGTCGGTGACAATGGCCATGACCTTTTTCTTCAGCTCCTTCTCTGTGGCGAAGATGGGGATGGTGTTGCCGTAGGATTTGGACATCTTCTGGCCGTCCAGGCCGGGAATGGTGGCAAGGGTATCGTCGATAACCGGCTCGGGCACGACAAAGGTCTCGCCATAGGTGTTGTTGAACTTGATGGCGATATCCCGGGCCACTTCCAGGTGCTGCTTCTGATCCTTGCCCACCGGCACCCGTTCGGCCTGGTAGAGCAGGATATCGGCGGCCATGAGCACCGGATAGGAAAACAGGCCATGGCTCGGAACAATGCCCTTGGCAACCTTGTCTTTATAAGAATGACAACGCTCCAGCAACCCCATGGGGGTAAGAACGGAAAGAATCCAGGTCAGCTCGGTGACCTCGGGCACATCGGACTGCACCCAAAAGATGCACCGCTCCGGATCAAGACCCAGGGCAAGAAAATCGGTGGCCGCCTCAAGGGTGCCGCGCGACAAGCGCTCCCGGTCCTGCACCGAGGTGAGGGCATGGAGATCCACGATAAAGGCATACAACTCGCTGGAATCCTGGCTGGCGATCATGGAGCGCATCATGCCGAAGTAGTTGCCGATATGAAGCTGGCCAGATGGCTGAATTCCGGATAAAATTCGCATTACAGTTCTCTCTTGGTAACGGACAGGCGGAAGAGACTGCCCAACCGGGCGTAAGCCGCCGGATTATGACTGCGCATCACACATCTACTCTAAGGCCGTGAATGTTAAAAAAAAAAGGCAAGACCGGCAATGTTTTTCTGCCCGCACGGTCACGCTGCTTTTTTATGACTATCCCGTTTAGGGCCGGAATTAAACAAAAATCACGGGATATAACTGCTCAGCAGCGCCGCTTCGCTGCTGCCGCAGATGCGGGCTGCTTGGGCAGTTATATATTGACAGCCTCCGCACCCGACGGTACACCTTTGCATGCATTCCCAACAGCTTGAGGCAATGAAGAAACCATGAAAAAACATGCCTGTATCCTGACCATACTCGCCCTGGCTTTCCTTGCCGGCGGCTGCACCCTGCCCGCAGTGCACGACCCTGCCCTCCGCACGGACAAGGCGGCAACGGGAGGCAAAACCTCCCCGCCAGAAAAAAACGCCACTGCGGTTCATCCTGAAACAAAGGGGAAGCGCGTTTCCCTTATCCCCCAGGACAAGGCAGCGCAAACAGCCAAGGAAGTTGTCCCAGCCCAGGAAGCGCCACCGGCTCCGGCGAAACCTGCGCCGCAACCCCAGGTTTTCACCGATTACAACACGGGCCTGATCTTTACCTATCAAAAGCCATGGCGTGTGGTCTCAACCCAGGGCGAAGGCTCTATCCTTGGTCGGGATGGTCATTCTCAACTGACTACCCGTTTTGTCACCCTGACCGCGGATACGGACAAGGGTTCGCAAAGAGGATATTTTTATGCCCCCGAAGACAGCCTCACCGGGACAATAGGAAAAACCCTGAAATCCATTCTTGGCATCGAAGACAAGCAGGCAGCCCCGGGAAAACCGCCCATTGACGTGCTGCTGACCCAAAAACATTTTCCCAATCTCATTATTGAAAAACGCTACCGGGGAAACAACGGCGGGGTGATTGTCCAGAAATGCCGGAACAAGCAGGCTCCCGGCCCGATCCAGGTGTACCATATTTTCATCGGGGACAAGGTTGCCTCATTCAGCCTGTCCGAGGTGAAAAACCGCCAGCTCAAACTTGAGATGCAGCAGATCGTCCTCTCCACCAGAAAACCGTAACGATTCGCAGGCCAGGGGGAACGAAGCCATGACCAAGCCACGATTTCCCAAACCATTCAGACACGACCATCCGCCCGTACAAAACGTCAACCAGATCATTGCAACCCAGCTGACCTTCGGACAAAAAGCCTCCGACTGGGTCGCAACGAACCTGGGGAGCTGGCGGTTCATCATCATGCAGACAATAATCCTGGGGCTCTGGGTTATTGTCAATATTACCGCCTGGCTACGCCACTGGGATCCCTACCCCTTCATTTTCATGAACCTGGTGCTCTCCCTGCAAGCCGCCTATGCCGCGCCCATCATCATGATGAGCCAGAACCGGCAAGCCAATCGAGACCGGCTGGAGGCGCACAACGATTACCTGATCAATGAAAGGGGCGAACAGGAAGTGCGCGCCATTCTCGAGCACTTGGCGGCGCAGGATGCGGCCCTGCTCGAAATACACCAGCTGCTTGCCGATTTGCGGGAGAAAATGACCCTCTCCGGCCCCCAGGAAACTCCCTGAGCATGGGCACATTCCCACAAAAAAAATCCTCTGTCCCGTTTGGGAAGAGGATTTTTTTGTACCACAAGCCCACGGGTTATGAATTCAGGTACTGCTTGATCCCATCCGCGATAATCTTGAAAATCTCGGTGAACCGCTCCTCGTTGCGCTCGAGCAAGGTGATCCGGAACCCCTGCAACTCGGTGGCAAACGAGGAAAGCGGCACCACGCAGACGCCGGTGGCCCCCAGCAGGTAATAGACAAACCGCTTGTCACAGGCCACATTCGGCCCGCCCACCAGACTTTCCACCTGGGCCCGAACCTCCTTGTTGCCGATGGACAGGGTTTGCCGACTGTTCAGCCGCCCTTCCTTGAAAACCACGCTCATGTAAAACGCGCCGTTGGTCCGGTTCACCAATACGCCGTCAAGGTCCTTCAGGGCATCGTAGGCGATGTTGGAAAACTTCTCGTAGCGGTCGATCCTCTCCTGAAGATAGGAACCGTACTGCGGGTGGCTGAGGATGGCCGGAATCGCCCTTTGCGGCAGGGTGGTGGAGCAGACCTCCACCATCTTGGCATTGAGGATAGAGGTCACATACTTGGCGAACATGGGGTCGCGGTCGGCATTGTAGACCTCGATCCAGCCGCAGCGGGAGCCGGGCCAGGGCATTTCCTTGGAGATGCCCCGCATGCAGATGGCGGGCACATCCCCGATCACCTCGGCCAGGGGCAGGGTTTTCTGCCCGTTGTAGATGATGGCCTGATACACCTCGTCGCAGATCACGAACAGGTCGTACTTTCTGGCCAGCGCCACCATGCCCCGCAGGATCTCCTCGGGATAGACCGCGCCGGTCGGGTTGTCCGGGTTGATGATCAGGATGCCGGCCACGGCCGGGTTGTACTTGATCCGTTTTTCCAGATCATCGAGATCCGGATACCAGTAGTTGTTGGGATTCAGCCAGTACGTTACCGGCCTGTCTCCGGCGTGGGCCGCTTCCGCCGAGGAATGCGTGGTGTAGCTGGGCGAGGGCACCACCACCCGGGCGGTCGGGCGCAAAAAGCCGAAAACCTTGCTGATCGCGTCGCCCAGGCCGTTAAAAAAGATGATATCATCGGGGCCGATCTGCGCCCCGCCGCGCTTGTTGGTCTTGGCCGCGAGGAACTCCCTGGTCGCCAGCATCCCCCTGGTCGGGCAATAGCCGTAGGTGGCGTCCTCCATGACCAGATCCGAAACGACCTGCTTCATCCACTGGGGAATCTTTTCTCCCTTGGCAATGGG
This sequence comes from Desulfurivibrionaceae bacterium, assembly GCA_041662645.1. Classification (GTDB taxonomy): domain Bacteria; phylum Desulfobacterota; class Desulfobulbia; order Desulfobulbales; family Desulfurivibrionaceae; genus Thiovibrio. The sequence continues at coordinate 429 of JBAZSA010000148.1, read as the reverse complement.
ATCGCCGATATTCTCCCAATAGACCTTGGTCCCCAGCTTCTGCAACTTCTCGCCGACATTGACGATGTTGCGAATCTCGTAGGTCAGTTCCCCGGCGCCGCTATGCAGGATATCAGTACGCATGCACGTAATCTCCCTTGAAAAAATCGTGGCTATGTTCGTTGCGACTGGGGATTAGCGGCAATAAAATCAGCCGGATACAATGGATAGTGTGACAACACCCCTCGCCCAGACGCACGAATAAAGGGTATTTATTAACACCAGCCCTTGCCAGAAGTCAATAAGTCCTTTACCAGGGCCGCAACATTGCCGATAGAGAGGGTAAGGGGGGCAAAAGAGGCCCATGCGCAGCCCGCACAGGCAGGAGGTATCGGAATGGCAATCATTCGATTTTCGATTCTCGGCGAGGTGGTTCGATTCGGAGCCAGG
>JBAZSA010000147.1:0-5914 GCA_041662645.1 Desulfurivibrionaceae bacterium | reverse complement strand
CCGGCAGAGGCAGAAAAGATTCGGCCCGAGCTGCTCTCCCAGCTCAAGAATCAGGAAGACTCCCTGCCCAGCCTGGCCTTCAAGGAATTCAACAAACGGCTGTTCATGGGGCATCCCTATGGCCTCAACACCCAGGGCGATGAGGCCGTTATCCGCAACTTCACCGTGGCCGATCTGAAACGGCTGTACGAAGAGCACGCCCGGCCCGAGGCCCTGGTTCTGGCCGTGGCAGGCGATGTTGATGCCGAAAAGGTCAGGGATACGGCGGAGAAGCTTTTCGGTGCCTGGCAAAAGAACCCGGCGGAAACAGCGCCGGGCGGGGAAAGCGCCCTGCCCCCCGATGTACCCCCCGGCCCCGATGTGGTCAGCATCTCCCGCGACAAACAGCAGGTGCATATCATCATCGGCTTTCTCGGCACCACTTTAAGCAGTGAAGACCGCTACGGCCTCGAGGTTCTGGACACCGCCCTTTCCGGACAGAGCGGCCGGTTGTTCACCGAGCTGCGCGACAAGCAGAGCCTGGCATACAGCCTCTCCTCCTTCTCGCTGCTCGGCCTGGACACCGGCTCCTTCGGCATCTATATCGGCACCAGCCCGGACAAGAAGGACGAGGCGATCAAGGCTGTCTGGCAGCAGCTCTACCGGATCATGGAAGAGCCGCTCAGCGAGGAAGAGTTGACCAAGGCCAAGAACGTCCTGATCAGCAACTACGAGCTGGGGTTGCAGACCCACGGCAATCAGGCCCTGGAGATGGCCTTGAACGAAACCTACGGCCTGGGGCAGGATTTCGGCAACCGGTATGTGCATGCCATTGAACAGGTGGATGCCCAAACCGTGCTGGCCAGGGCCCGCAAATACATCCGGCCCGGCAACTATGTACAGGTCTCGGTGGGGGCCGATCCCGTCCTTGCAGAAGCCCAGGAAGCGGAGACGCAGCAGCAACCCAAACCCGAGCCCGCCGCCCCCGCCATTCCTTCAGAAAAGATCGGTGAATAAAATGCGCAAAACCATGATCGCCCCCTCCATCCTTTCCGCGGATTTCGCCCGGCTGGGGGAAGAAATAACCGCCGTGGCCAAGGCTGGCGCGGATGTCATCCACATCGACGTGATGGACGGCCATTTCGTGCCCAACATCACCATCGGCCCCCTGGTGGTCAAGGCGGTGCGCAAGATCACCGATCTGCCGCTCGATGTCCACCTGATGATCGAAAACGCCGACCGCTACCTGGAAGATTTTGCCACGGCCGGGGCGGACTGGATCACGGTGCATGTGGAAACCGGCTACCACCTGCACCGGACCATCCACCGCATCAAGGAGCTGGGCAAGAAGGCCGGGGCGGTGCTCAACCCGGCCACCCCGCTGACCAGCCTTACAGAAATCCTGCCCGATCTGGATCTGGTCATGCTGATGACCGTCAACCCCGGCTTTGGCGGGCAGTCGTTCATCGAAAGCTCGCTGGCCAAGATCAAACAGCTCAAAAAGATGATCGACGATCGGGGGCTGAGTGTGGGCATCGAGGTGGACGGCGGGGTGAGCCCGAAGACCATCGGTCCCATTGCCGCGGCCGGGGCCAACATCTTCGTGGCCGGTTCCGCCGTGTTCGGCCAGGACGACTACGCCAAGGTGATCGCTGAGCTCAAGGGGGCTTGCTGAAAGTGCTGTTGTCGTAGGGGCGGCTTCAGCCGCGAAACCAGACCACATCGCGGCTGAAGCCGCTCCTACCGTTTCAAGTCCTGCCGCTCAAAAAGATAGGTGGTGTTGCAGTAATGGCAGCAGGCCTCCACGGGAAAGGACCCGCTGCGCAGATCGTCCAAATCCTTTTCCGGCAAGGTGAGCAAGCGGACGGAGATATTTTCCTTGGAGCAGGGGCAGGCAAAGGCAACCGGCGTGGTGGTAAGCAGCTCCGGCTGAAAGGCAGCAAACTCTTTTTCAAGCAATCCCTCCGCATCACCGCCTTCGGCAAAATACCTCCCCAGGGATGGCAGCCCCGCAATCCGATCCTCCAACTCCGCCATCAGCTCGGGCCTGGCTCCGGGCATGCCCTGCAGCAACAGCCCCCCCGCTCCCACCGGCAAGCCCTCGCTGTTAAACTGAATACTCAAGGCAATGGCCGTGGGGGTCTGCTCCGAGGTCTGGAAATAATGACTGAGATCCAGGGCCAGGTTCCCGTGCTCCAGCATGGTGGTGCCGGTGAATGGCTGGCTGGACCCTTCCAGATATGTGCTCACCGAGAGAAATCCCGCCCCGAAAAACGGGGAGAGATCAAACGACTCCAACGGCTTTTCCAGGGGAATCGGATTCTGCCGCAGATAGCCGCGCACCTCGCCCACCCCGTTGGCTTCCGCCACCAGCCCCTTGATCGGGCCGGAACACTCGATCCGCAGGGCAAGCCGGTCCTTGTCCCCCTTCAGGGTCGTGGCCAGCAGGGTCGCGGCCAGGCAACCATGGCCCAAAACCAGGGTTTCCAGCAAGCCAAGCCCGTGCCTGGCCCGCATCTCGCTGACCAAACCGGTGCCCCGCACCAGCACCCCGCGCACTTCCTTGCCGCTCAAAAGAAAACGGGTGCGTCTGTCAGCCTGCTGTTTCACATGCCACCCAGGTATTGGCCGAATTCCGTCTTGACCTCCTGAAAGGGCACGGCAAAGCCGATGCCCTGCGCATCCCGGAGAACCATGGTGTTGATGCCGATGAGGCCGCCCTGCTCGTCAATCAACGGCCCGCCGCTGTTGCCCGGGTTGATCGGGGCGTCGGTCTGGATGAACTTTCTCCCCTTGTGCTCACGGTAGCCGGAGATAATCCCCCCGGTCACGGTATGCCGCAAGCCCATTGGGCTGCCGATGGAATAGACCTTTTGCCCCTGGCCGAAATGGCGGCTATCCGTCACTGGCCGGATAAAGGGGGCATTGTAACAATCCACAGAGAGCAGGGCCAGGTCGGTGCGGTCGCTCATCTTCAGGGATTGCACGGCAAATTCGCTGCCGTCGATGAGGATCACCTTGATATCGGAACTCCAGGAGGAGCGCTCGATCCGCTGCAGCTGCCCGACGATCTCCTTGTGCAGGGCGGTGTATTTCTCCTGCGCCTCTTGGCGCCGCTTCAACTCCTCCTCCACCTGCTGCCGCACACCTGGGTCGCGGACATTGGGGAGCTGACTTTCTAGCACCCCAATGTTCCTGCGGTCCCGCTCCAACGCAGCAGCCAGCTTGTCCGCCTCGCTTTTGAGCTTTTTTAGGTGTGCGGCGTCAAATTCCACCACATGCCGGTTGGTGACGATATAGCCGTTGGCGGTGACAAAAAAGCCGGAGCCGCTCCCCCATGGGGTCTTGATGAAAACCGTGGCATTCCGGGCCTGTTCCACTGGGGTGGACGCCGGAAAAGCGGCGGCCAGCTTTCCGGCAAGCCCCTCGACGCCTTGCGGCTGAACCGGCTCCCCTTGCTGCACCGTCGATTGTTGTGCGCTTTTCCCCTCCTGCTCGGGGGAAGAAACAGCGGCCTGCTGCCCACCATCCGGCGCTGGTTGCGGTTTCGGCGCAAACACATACCAGCCAGCCAGCACCCCAATCAGCACGGCAAACACCCAGCCCATCAACCCGGACGATGTCTTCGCTGGTACGATCGGAGGCTCCATTCCGGCTTGACTCGGCTGGGCTGCCGGGGACTCCTCCTTTTTCTGGAGCCGGGCAAAAATCACCCCGCAGCGTTCGCATTCCTTTTCGCCAGCTTGCGCATGGCCGCATTTTGGACACTCCACACTCGCCCTCCCATGGTCAATCGCCGGGCAACACAGTATTGCCCCGATGAAAAGGTATACACCATTGGCCTGGGTCTTGACAAACTCTTGCCACAAAAAAAGCCCGCTTTCTGCAAGCGGGCTTTTTCATAATCTGGATACGGAAAAAATTATTGGGGTATTCCCCACAGAGGGCTTTGCCGCTTGGACACAGGGGTAATGCCGATCTCTTTGCTTGCCCGCTGGCCGCCGGGGTCCGTGGCGGTTACCCGGATGACAATCCTTGTCTGCTCCCCGCGGAAGAAAGAGGGCACCACAAAGGACACCGCCGAACCTTCTCCGTGGCGCTTCTCCAGCTGCACCGGCGCACCGGCCACCTGCTCCCAGCTGTACCGCACGCCGCCGGGAGAATCATCCCTGGTGAGCCCTGCATCGAGCACCACGCTTTCCCCAACCTTGTACGCGTCGGCCACCGGCCTCAGGACCAAAACAGGCGGTTTATCGTTGCGCTTGACCGTGATGGTCAGCTTCGCGGCCTTGGAGTATACCCCGGCGGCCTTGAAGCGGTACCGCACCACCTCCTTGCCGCCGAAATACCTGTCCGGCTCATAGCGGTGCCTGCCGCGGTCAAGGCGGTGCAAACCGCCGCGCAGGGGCGGGCCGCCGAGGATTTCCACCGATACCTTATCGTCAAAGGGTTCCGCGTTGGCGCTGGCCCAGATCTTTTTCCAGCTGATGGTGAGCGGCGCGGTGCTCAGGGTCTTTAGGTACATATTCTTGGCCGTCACCGCTGGTTTCTCTTCCGGAGCGGGGGCTTCTTCCGCCACCACCGGCGGGACTTCCTCCGGGCCCATGATCACGGCCTTGGCCGGGTCGCTGGTCAGCTTCCCGTCGGAGACGCGGAATTCAAAGCTGTCTTCCCCCGGAAAATCCTTGTTGGGCAGATAGGTGACCTTGGGCAGATCGCCGGAGATCCTGCCGGACTTGGGAGGGGTCACGATTTCAAACTTCAAGGGATCGTTGTCCGGATCCGTGCCGGTAAGCTCGATGGGCAGGGCCTCGTTGGGCATGGTCATCCGCCAGTGGGACTCGTTGGCCACCGGCGGGGCATTGGAGGCGGCAACAACGGGCGGGGCGGCGACAGGCTTTTCCGGGGCAGGCGCCGCCACGGGAGCCGGCATCTCGCCTTTCTTGTTGTGCATCATGTACCAGTATCCGCCTCCTCCCATCAGCAAGAGGAGGAAAAACACCCCGATAGCCATGCCTTTTTTCTTCCCGGCTTTAGGCGGCGGGGCAAGAGGATGATCCGCACCCGAGGCAGAGGATTTTTCCCCGCTATTATCCATGGTCGCCTCCGCGAGAAAATCCGGCACAGCAGCGGGAGAAACCGAAGCGAAGATATCCTCTTCGCCCAATCCTCCCTTGGATGGCGTGCCAACGGTATTCGTTTCATCGGGAATATCGGGCAGGTCGCCAAAATCAAACTCATCGTCATCAAACCCGCCATCATCCGGCAAGCCGAAATTATCTTCTTTAGGGGCGGCAGCCCCTTTGCCACCTGCTTCCTGCGCCACCTCGGCAAAATTCACCGTTTCCGCCCGGCCCGCTTCCTCATCGCCCATGTCGGAAAACAGATGGTCAAGATCATCCTTGCTGGGAGCTCCCGGGCCATCGGCCGTGGCTGGCTCGCTCGGACCTTTTTCCGTCCCGGAGGCAAAAAGATTATCAATATCCGATTGGTCCAGATCGAAATCATCGCCACCCGCCGGCGCGCCTCCTGGCCCTCCCCCGCCGCCAAGCAGCGAATCAATATCCGACTGATCCAGTTCCGCGAAGCCTTCGCCGCCTCCGCCCGCAGCGGAAGCAGGGGCAGACGCACCGCCGCCTCCCAGCAGGGCATCAATATCCGACTGATCCAGCTCACCGCCGTCGTCACTGCCAGGGGGCGGGCCACTGGCCGCAGCGCCGCCACCGCCGAGCAGGGAGTCGATGTCGGACTGGTCCAGCTCGCCCGGCGCCTCTTCCGCCGGGGCGGACGTGTCTTCCGCCAAATCATCCAGCCAGTCGTCTATTTCAAGGCCTGATTTTTCTTCCGCCATAACGTCACCCGATATCCCGCGACTCACACGACATTGTCTTACTGCAGAGAAACATAGGTATGGAGCGCCCGGTAAATGGGTTCC
>JBAZSA010000146.1:4966-5950 GCA_041662645.1 Desulfurivibrionaceae bacterium | reverse complement strand
AGGCCATGACCGAACTCCCGTGCAGCCCGAAGATCCGGAAGACCCGATCCATCATGAAGGCCACCCTGGCCAGGTAGCCCGAGTCTTCCAGGATGGCGATGCCGAAAAACATGAACATGATCAGCGGCACAAAGCCAAGCACCCCGCCCATCCCGTCGATGACCCCGGAGATGAGCATGGACTTGAGGTGGCCGTCCGGCAGCAGGGCGCTCAGGTTTCCGCCCAGCCAGTTGAAAAATATTGCAAACCAGGAAACGGGCAGTTGGCTGAAGGTGAAGGTGAATTTATAAAGCCCCAGCAGAACACCCAGCATGATGAGCGGCCCCAGAAAGCGATTGGTCAGGACCTTGTCGATGCGGTCCGAGGTATAAAGCCGGTCGGCGTCGAATTTGTGGGTGAGGACCTCCTGGCGGAGCACGGATTTGATGTAGCCGTAGCGGTGGTCGGCAATGATGGCCTCTGGGTAGGTTTCCATGGTCTTGTTCAGATGGTCGCCGACCTTGGCCACGATCTCCTGAAGTTCCGTGTCCACGGCCGGATTGTGCGCCCGCCCTTTTTCCCGGATCTGGCTGTCTCCTTCCAGGTACTTGAGCGCCAGCCAGCGCGGCGCATAGCTGGCGGTCATGAACCCGGCCGCGCTGATGCGTTGCTCCATGGTCTGCAGGGCGAGGTCAACGTCTTCTCCGTACGAGATGTACAGCGGGTTCCAGGGTTTGTTCTCCTTGGCCAGCGCCAGGGCTGCACCCATCAGTTCGGCTGTGCCTTTGCCGGATCTGGCAATGATTGGGATAACCGGCACCTTGAGGAGGCCGGCGAGTTTTTGCGCATCAAGGGTGATGCCGCGATCCTGGGCCACGTCGATCATGTTGAGGGCGATGATCATGGGCACGCCAAGCTCGAAGAACTGGGTGGAAAGATAGAGGTTGCGTTCCAGGTTGGAGGCATCGGTGATATTGATGACCACATCGGGTTTTTCCTGCACCA
>JBAZSA010000146.1:0-4956 GCA_041662645.1 Desulfurivibrionaceae bacterium | reverse complement strand
AGGGAATAGGTGCCGGGCAGGTCGACGATCGTAGCTACTTCACCGCTGGGGAAGGTGTACCCCCCCTCTTTTTTTTCCACGGTGACGCCGGGATAATTGCCCACGTGCTGGCGGGCGCCGGTCAGGGTGTTGAAAAGGGTGGTCTTGCCCGCGTTGGGGTTGCCGGCCAGGGCGATGGTGATTGGCATTACCGGTTCTCCTCGGGAGCGGCGACGTCCACCTCGATATAATCCGCTTCGCTGTTGCGCAGAGTCAGGGTGCCGCCCATGATTCTGATCGCCACCGGATCATAAAGCGGAGCCCTCCCCATGATGGTGATGCGGGTGCCGGGGACCATGCCCATGTCGCGGATGCGCCGGCCAAGCTCGCCGCCGACCTTGACCGCGGTGATGGTGCCGGATTGATCTTTCTGCATTTCGCGGAGCAGAATTGTGGGCATGGGTGTTCTCCGTGGGGCTGTGTTCTGATTTGTATTGATGAGGGGCAATAATAAAAAGGGGCGGTTAAGAAGTCAATATCTTTTTTAGGGTACAGAATAAAATTATGCACCCCAAACTTTATGTGCGGACCCAGTCGCTAGCGGGGAGGGCGGGCTTGGCCGCAAGGAATTGCAGCCTAACATGGCGCCGCCCCGCTCCTTTGGCAAGAGAGCGGGGCGGCGTAACAACCGGAAAAGTGATTGCTGCTATTCCCTGGTGTTCCGCATCATGTTCAGGGAGTTGGGGTGGTGCAGGTCCGTGTCCATGTCAACGGTATGGCAGACCTTGCAGTTGCGGTTGGCGCCTATGGGGTACGGATTGGCTTGATGCTGCCGGGGGCCGAAGTTGTCCCGCTCCTTTTCGTAGGGGTTGCTGGCGGGATACTCGGCATGGGGGCTGTTGTGGCAAGCGGCGCAATGGATGCTGCCCGAGTCGTCGTGCCGGTTGCGATACAGGGTGCCGGCCCCGGTGGTCCAGACATTGAAGGCGCTGTCTGTTTCCGGAGGGGCAAAATTCACATGGCAGGTAAGACAATCCGGCTCCTGCAGCCAGGGGGTGCGCGGTTGTATCCCGGCAAGGGGTGTAGCCCCCTGTGGTGTGAGGTGTTGCATCAGCCGCGCTGCTCCTGGTTTGCCCGCCTTTTTTTCGGCCAAAAGCAGCGACAGGGCATGGTCTTCCAGGGCGCCGTGGCAGGTGGTGCAGTCAAGCCCGGCATCGTGATGGATGCCGCGGAGAAAACGGGTGGCGCCCTGCGGGTTGCTTGGGTGGCAGAGGGCGCAGGCCTCGGCGCCCCGGCCGGCCAAAAAGGTGGCATGGAAGCCGTGGATGGAGGCGGAGAGGTTGAGCAGCCCGGGTTTGCCAGGAGCGTTCAGCATCGGGTCCGAATGGCAGCCCTGGCACAGGACGGGTTTGCCTGCCTTGACCTGGGCTACCAGGCTGGTCTTGTTGAACCGGTCATGCATGGCCAGGATGTCGTGCGCCGTGGCGGCCGAGATCCCGGCCGTTCCCTTGCGCCAGCCCCCGCCATGGCAGGTCTTGCAGCCCATCTCGGTTGCCACCGGCGCCACCATGCGGGTGGTGGCGAGCAGGGTGTTGGTAGCCTTGTCCCGGGCCTCGATGGTAAAGACCGGATAGGGCTGGTAGCCCCCCTGTGCGGGATAGGGCGCCACTGGAACCTTTTCGGCGATAAAGGCCTTGCCTGCTTTGTTGAGTTGCATGGCGCCGGCAAGGCCCTGGCCGGAAAGGCCGATATTGTCGGGCAGGCTGATGCCGAACAGGGAAGGGAGGTCCTTCCAGAAACCTATCTGCCTGGCGGGTTTTTCAAAGCCAGGCCCCACCCGGAAGGAAAGCACCACGCCCTGGGTGACCACCTCGGGGATTGGCCCGCGCTTTATGAGCTGGGCAAAGAGATCGTTTGCCGGGGGCATGAGGCTGAAAGAGCCGTCCGCATCGCTTATGCTGTGCATGCCGAGGTTGTTCCAGGCAAGCAGGACATACGCGGACGCGTCCGGATCAAAGGGCAGCGGGGCAAGCGGGGGGGTATGCAGCGGCAGGGCCTTTGCCACCTGGGGTTTTCTGCCGTGCACCCCTTCAATAATAAAGGCGGCCAGGGCGTGGCGTTCCTGAGGGTTGCCGGGGAAGGGCGGCATGCAGCGGATCAGCTTGCCCTGGCCGCTTATCTCGGCCTCCATGGCATAGACCGATTCGTACTTGGCGCTCATCTTTTTTATATCCCGCATGGGCCCGCCCACGGAATGGCAAGGGGAGCACATGATATTGAAAAGCTGCCGGCCAACCACCAGCCGGTTTTCCTCGGTTATTTCCTTGTTGACCCATTTGGCAGAGGCCAGGATGCCTTGGGCCCGGACCGCATCGAGATCCTTCTTCAGGATGGAATTGGCGTAGATATGGTCAAACAGGGTAAAGGGCCGCCTGCTGCCCTCCCGGATGTATTCAAAGGCACCCATGTAGGTGATGCCCAGAAGCAGGAGGACCACGGCCAGGGAGCGCGTGGCTGTCCGGGGCAATCTGATTACCATGATAAGGCCGCCAAGAAAAAGAAGCGGCGACGCCCAGAGAAAGATGGCGGGAAAGGGGGCCAGCTCCGGGCTGAAGTTTACAATCCACGCCCGCTGCGGCTCGGGCAGGGCCTGGACATACCACCAGGCCGAGGCCAAAAATAGGAGAAAGGGGGCAAGAAGCCAGGTGGCGCAGTAGCGGACCATGCGCAACCGAAAGGCTTCTTCCTTGATCCCGGTGGAGGTGAGAAAACCGTACAGCCCCGCCAGCATGAGGCAGAGGAAGGTGCGGAAGAAAAGGGCCGGCCAGAAGGTGGGATTGAAGATGCCGTCCCAGAAGTTGCCGGTGTGCAGCCACTCGCCCGGGGTGAGCATGAAGCCGATGATCCCGTTGATGGCAAAGAGGGAGAGCCAGGCAAAGATGAAATAAAGCCAGCCGATGGTGATGTGGCTGCGCCGCTCCATGCGGCCAAAGGTCTGGTAATAGATGAGGATGGAAACGATCTCCGCGAGAAAGAAGACCCATTCAATGGCCCAGCCGAAGACAAAGTTGTGGATGAGAATGGAGGTGGCGGCCGGGGCAATGAGGGCGATGGTGAACCAGATGCCCACCCCGGTGATGGCGCCGAGCACCAGGGTGAGGAGCAGGAAAAATTTGGTGTGTTGCCGGGTGTAATCGAGAATGGGCTGCGAGCCTTCCCGGTAGCCCTTCATCTCGGTGAGCACAAGAAAGAGGCCGCCGCCCACGGCGAAATGGGAGATATACACATGGAGGATGGCGATGCAGGCGATGAGCAGACCGCCGCCGGAAAAATCCAACTGCCAGACCGGATAATTCATGATCGCACCTCCCCGGGGACTCGGGCTGCGAGTTTGAGCATGTAAATGACCACCGCGATCCCGATCAGCAAGATCGCCACAAAAAGCAACATCGGCGACCATTGCGGCGCGACCTGCAGGTCGGCGGGGTGAAAGTAGTCGGCCAGGTAGGCTTGTCTGGCCAGGTCCCGCACCAGAACCATGAAGAACACGGTTGCCGCCATGGCGACGGTGGCGGGCCAGACCCGTTCCTTAGTCCCATAATAGAGAGAAAAAAAGGCCCCGACCAAGCTGGCAAGGAAAAGGGCGGTGTGCGGGGGGGAGGCGCCGGCAAAGAGCTGGTGCACGTTTTTGGGCATGGAAAAAAGAAATGGGATGCCGGTGCCGATTTCCACCACCGTGGCGTAGGTGAACCATTTCATCCCGCTGCTCAGCCGCTTCGCTGCGCCGGGTACGCCGCTTTTTTGTTGAAAAAAGGCGAGGATGGCCAGAAAAAGACCGCCTGTGGCCACGGAGGCCACAACAAAGTGCAGGTAGCGGGCAAGCAAGGTCGGTTCGGCAAGGTTCAGGAAGGTGCCGTCCGGCCTGTGGAAATAGACATCCCAGCTTTGCGGCGTTTGCATCAGGGTTACATTGTTGACAAAGAAAAAGGCGATGACCAGCAGAAGCAGCAGGCTGGTGGCCAGGGCACGTTTCCGGGGGGCGGCGGGCAGGTTGGTGGCCATTTTATAGATGTAGGCGCTGTAGTAGGCGAGGATCAGCAACCCGATGATGGAAAGCCAGTAAGCCCCCATGAGGATGGAGCTGGTATAGATGAATTGGCCGTAAAGCACCTGGAGAAAAAGAAGGGGCGCCACCCCGAAATTCACGGCAAGGGCGATGGTGTATGGCAGTTTTCCCGCAATGTCCGGGCAGGGCGGCGGAGCTGTGGGTTGAGCCCGCATCTCCCTGACCAGCCCGATCATGGCGGTGCCCAGCATGGCGTTCATAAAGAGCATGTGGGCGAAAAAGGTCAGGATAAGGAGCAGTTCGAAAAAACCCCAAGGCGCCGGGATGGTATCGGGAACTGGGATAAGTTGGGTGGGGTCCATGTCTGGTCTCCTTATGGATAAAAGTTTTTTCAGTATAGCATGAAAAGAATTTGCGGGGAAAAAATCCGGCAGAACAGGGGCATGCCGGAGAGAGAAAAAAAAGCCGGAGTTACAAAGAAGATAAAATGAGATAATAGGAGTATTATTGAGATATGATGAGAAAATGCTAATGTTTAGTGGTTAATGAAATGATATTTTGTTCTCGCGCTCCGGATGTAACCGCATGGAATTTTGCGCTTTTTGGGGCTGGTTGTAAAAGGAGCGAAATATCCAGTTTTTAGAGGGTTTTCAGGAGATTTTCGCCCGTTTGCCTGGGGTTGAGAGCTGTTGAAAACTTTGGTGGACGCAAGGGGGAAATTCGTCGAGACCGGTTTTGACAGGGGTCATGGTTTCCTTTAAAAAAACGGGCAGAAAATATCTCAGCGGTCTCAATTCGCTTTAATCGGTTGTTTTTGCATGACTGAACCAGGGGAAAAAGATGCTTTGGCAGCGAGTTAAGAGTGTTTTGTCGCAGAAAGTCTCAGACAGTGATTTCAAGCTGTGGATCGA
>JBAZSA010000145.1:0-5982 GCA_041662645.1 Desulfurivibrionaceae bacterium | reverse complement strand
GGCAACGGCCTGGTTGATAAGTTCTTGGGATGCGGAGCTTTCATAGTCAGCGCCGATTTCCTGCCAGCCGGGAACGGGGAACTTTTTTTTCATGGGGTATGCATCATCCTCTGGGCATGTTTTTATCCCAAAGAGATTACGTTGAATGATTCGGGCAGGCAATAAGGGACGCTCTGTATTTTATTGCAAGAAAGGGCTCAGGGTGCGACACCATAAGGTTCTTGGTTAGGGGGTGTTCTGTGCGAAATCAAAGGGGGGAGTCAGGAGTGTTTTCCTATGGCAAGAAGCTCTGAATAGGAAATTACCTTGTTGCGGCCTGCCTTTTTGGCCTGATAAAGAGCACGGTCGGCAAAGGCCAGCAGCTCTTCGGGCTTTTGCGGGGAGTGTGCCCGGATCGAAGCCAGGCCGATACTGATAGTGACCCGCATGGCAACGTCTTTGTCCTGGTGGGTATATTCCTGTGCCCTGGCGCGGATACGTTCGGCAATGATCGTGGCGCCCTCCAAATCGGTGTTGGGCAGGAGAATGGCAAATTCTTCCCCTCCGTAGCGTGCCACTGTGTCCGTGGCCCGGGCCTCGCGCAAAATCTGCTCCGCGGTTCCTTTCAGCACCAAATCACCAAAGGGATGACCGCATTTGTCGTTGACCTCCTTGAAAAGGTCGAGGTCGAGCATCATGCAGGACAATTCGCTCTGGTGGCGTTGAGCCAAGAGAAATTCGTGGCGGAGCATTTCCTGGAAATACCGGTGATTGTAGAGGCTTGTCAGGCTGTCGCGGCTGCTCTGCTCGCGGAGTGCTTTATTGAGACGGCTTAACTCATGGGCGACGGAGGTCATGCGGTTGGCATGGGAAATGAGCAGGCTGAGCAGGAGAGCGGTTATCCCCGCGGTTATCCCGCCAACCAGCAGATGCTCCGGATCAAAATAGGGGATGTCCGGATGCATGAAGGAATCGATGACCGGACTGATATTGGCCATGAGCAGCACAATGGCCATATAGATCAGCAAGCGGATCATCCGTTGGCGCATGGTTTCCATCCCTCTCTTGATTTTTTTGCAAGATTCAAGCCCTGCGTCGGTCCGGGCGTCCGTTTGTTTTCTATTTTATTGTAACAATGAAAGTATGGGAAGTACAGCCGTCACCGTTTTTTAAAATTTTCCGGCAAGAGTATTGATCAAGCGGCGGTGGGGCGCGGGGAAGGCGAAGTTCCCGAGGTCCTCCGGGCTTGCCCACCGGTATTCCTGGGCGGCGTTGAGGAGCGGTTTTGTCCCGCTGCCCCGCAGGCGGCAGTGGTAACAGTGCAGCGTGACCCGGTATCTGGTGAAACTGTGTTTGATGGTGGCGATTTTTTCCAGTCCATGGACAATAAAGCCGGTTTCCTCCCGATACTCCCGGACGAGAGCCTGTTCCGGCGTTTCGCCGTGTTCCAGTCCTCCGCCGGGAAATTCCCATAGATTGGGCCAGACATCGTCGGCCAGACGTTTCTGGATATATATCTTCCCCTGGTGATGGAGGATTCCGCTCACCATGATGATGGGGATGATCTCCCGTGTCTTGCCCGCCACCGGTCTCTCGTGCACCACTCCTTGGGCAAAGGCCTCGCAATGGCTGCGGACCGGACACTCATCGCAGCGGGGAGAGCGGGGCAGGCAGATCAGGGCGCCCAGTTCCATGAGCGCCTGGTTGAAAAATCGCGCCTCGCCTTCGGGGATGAGCTCGTTCGCTTTCTGCCAGATGAAACCGTGGGCCTGCTTTTCCTTGACCGGGGTACCCAGATTGAAAAGCCGGGAAAAGAACCGTTCCACATTGGCGTCCACGATTGGGTAGGGGCGGTTGAAGGCCAGGCTCATGATCGCCCCGGCGGTGTAGCGGCCAATGCCCGGCAGCCGGAGCAGGGCGGTATGGTCTTCGGGCAGGGCGGAGCCGTGGCTGCGGCAGAGCAGCCCGGCGGCTTTGAGGAGGTTTCTGGCCCGGGAGTAATAACCCAACCCTTCCCACAATAGCAGGACTTCCTGCTCCCGTGCCTTAGCCAGGCTGGCAATGTCTGGAAAATGGTCGAGCCAGCGGTTGAAGTAGACAACCACCCGATCCATTTGGGTTTGCTGCAACATGATCTCGGAAATCCAGATATGGTAGGGAAGATAGGTTCGGCGCCAGGGCAGGTCGCGGCCGTTTTGGGCAAACCAGTGGAGCAGGGCGTCCTGCAGGGCTTGGGGCGGCATGGAGAGTTCTCAGGCTTCTTTTAACAGACGGAGCAGGTCCGCGGGATTCATGGCGTGGCTGACGTCGGTGCCTTCCAGCAAGCTGTCCGCCAGGGCTCTTTTCTCATGGTGGAGATGAACGATTTTTTCCTCGATGGTGTTCTTTGCCACCAGACGGTAAATGGTCACCGGGTGTTTTTGGCCGATGCGATGGGCCCGGTCCGAGGCCTGGTCTTCCACGGCGGGATTCCACCAGGGATCCATGTGGATCACATAGTCCGCGGCGGTGAGATTGAGGCCCACCCCTCCGGCCTTGAGGCTGATGAGGAACAGGTCTCCATTGCCCGCCTGAAAGTCCTGAACCTGGCGCTGGCGTTCCCTGGAAGGGGTGCTGCCGTCCAGGTACCTGTAGGAAATGCCCTCCCGGTCGAGATGTTCGCGAACCAGGCTTAAGTGATCGACAAACTGGCTGAACACCAGGGCCTTGTGCCCGTTTTCCCGTAATTCGTCCACAAGCTTGGCAAACAGGGTGAGCTTGGCGCTGGGGATGTCCGTTTCGGGCAGGACCAGGCGGGGGTTGCAGCAAGCTCTCCGCAGTTTCATGATCTCGGCCAGAATCTGCAGCGAGCGTTTCCCCGGCGGTCCGTCTGTCTGGCGCAGGTTTTCCAAGGCCCGCTGCCTCAGCGCCGCATAGAGGGCGGCTTCTTTTTCTTCCATCTCCACCTGCAGGAGAATCTCGGTGCGCTCGGGCAATTCCTCCAGAACCTGCGATTTGAGACGGCGCAGAATGAAGGGATTGATCAATTTCTTGAGTTTTTTCCGGGCCTCCGGGTCGTTGCCGCGTTCGATGGGGATGGCAAAGCGCTGGTTGAACTGGTTCAGTGAGCCGAGGAGCCCTGGGTTGATGAACTGGAAGAGGTTCCAGAGTTCGGTGAGATGGTTTTCAATGGGGGTGCCGGTGGTGACCATCTTGAACTTCCCCTGCAAGAGCATGGCGGCCCGGGAGCGTTTGGTGATGAAGTTTTTGATGGCCTGGGCCTCGTCCAGAATAATGGTTTCCCAGTTCCGGGTGGCAAGAAGCGCTGATTCCTGCTGGAGCAGGCCGTAGCTGCAGATGAGCAGGTCAAAGGGGCCGAGATCGGAGAGCATTTTTTTCCGTTGGCGGCCGCCGAAGAGAACGGCCCTGAAGGTAGGGGCAAAGCGGTTTGCCTCTTCCTGCCAGTTGGGGCAGACCGAGGTCGGGGCCACCACCAGGGTCGGCCCCTGGCCGGCGCGGGCCAGGGCGAGGGCCAGGGCCTGGATGGTCTTGCCAAGGCCCATGTCGTCGGCTAGACAGGCCCCTACCCCCCAGTTGGCCAGGCGGGCAAGCCAGTTGAAGCCGGTCAACTGGTAATCCCGAAGCACAGCCTTGAATGTGGACGGCAGTTTGGGCTCGTACTCCTGGGCTTCCTTAAGCCGTTTTTGCTGCTCTTGCCAGCGCTGGTCCGTGTGCAGAGTTCCCACTCCGCTGGTGAAATCCTCCAGGGCCAGGGCGGCAAGAGGGTGGAGGCGGATTGCGGTTTTTTTGAGTTCGGCAAAGGCGGCAAGTTCGTCCAGCCGTTTGCGCAGCTCCCGGGACAGGGTGAGGAAATGCCCGTGCCCCAGGGGGATGAAGCGGCTGGTATTGGTCTGGGCCAGTTCGAGCAGGGTGCGCATGTCGAGCACCAGGGATTCGTTGAGCTTGAGGGTGCCGCTCATCTCAAACCAGTTGTTGCGTTCCTTCACGGTGAGCAGAAATTGATTGAGTTCGGCGGGAGGGCTTACCGTAAGCCGTTCCCCTTCGGGCCATTCGATGATGACATCCTCAGGCAGGCGTTGCAGCTCCAAGAGGAGTTGCAGGCATTCCTCAGGATCCTGCAGCAGCCATTCCCGTTCAAGGTCCGTGCCCTTTGCCAGCATGGGGCAGGATTCTTCGACAAAGCGTCCGTTTTTTTCTTCCAGCTCCAGATCGCGCTTGGTCTGGGTGCGGGTGCCGCCGCGGTGGGCGATGATGGTTTTTGGGCCTTCGCCCGGCCTCTGGTATGGCCCGTCGGGCTGGAGCGGCCTGACGAGCATGGCCAGCCTGAATCCGGCCCCGTAAGGCAAGAGTTGCATGTGGATGCGCGAATCCGGTTGTGCCTCGGCAATGCCCACGGATTTTCCTTCGATGGTCGAGTGCACGGTCATGAAGGAGGAGATGTTGCCCAGAGTGGCAAAAAGTTCGTCCTTGCCGCCCAAGGGGACGCTCAAGCCGTGGGGTCCGATAACCTGGGCCACTCGCCGATGGTCCGCGGTGATGGGGAAAATGCGGAAACGGGCCGGGGTTTCCCGGAGGACTATTGCTTTGGTGCTGTCTGGCCATGGAGAAAACTGGATCAGCAGTGCCTCCCCCTGCTGGTCCACCCGCAGCTCCGGTTCGCCCTGCAGAATCTCAACCGGGGTTTTGAGCGAACCGGCAAGGAAGGCATGGGGGTGCCCGATGAGGGCCAACAGGGCATCGGGCATGATAAACCGGAAAAAAACGCCTCGGTTGTCTTTTTTCTCGACTATGGTTTCACAGGCCAAAAGATCCTGCGCGCTTAAAAAAGAGGGCTTGTTCTTGCGAAACAGTTTTCTTAAGGCCACGGACCGGCCTTTGGTCCATTGGCCCCGGGCGGTGAGATTCTGGACCTTTGGCGTCAGGGAGATGGTTTCATCCTGGCTGTGGTAATCGATCATCCAGGCAAGCCGGGAGGCGGTCTCCGGCTTTGGCTGGTTTAAGGCCGGGGCCGAGCTGAAGTTGAGGGCGCGCAGGGCGCGTTGCCATTGTTCCTCCGGAGTGATTGCCGTTACCAGGGAGCAGGCCTCGCCCGGTTCGGCAGTGATGGCCGCAGGGGCTGATCTTTCTTCGGCCAGACGCAGCAGGGAACCGTATTCGCGGGCAAGCCAGAGGTAGCCATGGGCTGCGGCTTTCTTCTGGAAGGCATTCAGGTACGGCAGGCTGACAGGGCAGGGCTTGCCTTCGATCCAGTAGGTGACCAGGGCCAGAAAAAGCGTGGTGATGCTGTGCGGCTTGGGCAGGAGGCTGACCGCGGTGAGCCGGTCCCGGGCCAGATCAAGCCGGTTTTCCTTTGCCTCCACCAGGGAGAGGAGCAGGGTGTAGGCAGGGAGAAAGAGATTGTGGGGCTGAATCTCCTCAATATCCTGGATGATGTTTCTGATCTGCTGGTGGGTGGTGTATTCTCCGTTTTTGAGCAGGGCCATCAGGTAGAACAACCCTTCAACCCCGGTGAAATATGCCCGGTCGTTCTGGTTGGCCTTTCTGATCTTGGCGAGGTCTTCTCCGTAGCAGTGAATGGCCGAGGCAGTTTCCCCGGCAAGAAAACGCAGCCAGCCCAAGACCCCAAGCGGCGGCCCCTGTTGCTGGCTGCCGGCAAGCCAGGCGGCTGCTGCTTGGGTTTGTCCCTGGATGAGCAGATGGGAGGTGAGCAGATAGGAAAAGGGCTCCCGGTTTTTCGCGGGCAAACTCTTAAGGAAACGTTTGTCTTGCAGGTACTCCAGAGGCAGGGTGATTTCCGCCAGATGGAGCAGGCCGTCAAGGAATATCTGGTGCAGGGCATAGAGCTGGACATGGAGGGGAAGCCCGGCAAACCAGGGTGGGTCAAAGGGGGTGCCGCACAGAGTGACCAGTGGGTTTTCCGGGAAATGGCCAGGAAATGTGTCTTGGAGTTCAAGAAGGCGGAGGAGCTTGTGGTTGTATGCTGTTTCATCCCCGGCCAGGAGG
>JBAZSA010000144.1:0-6015 GCA_041662645.1 Desulfurivibrionaceae bacterium | reverse complement strand
CCTTTTTGAAGAGCCGAAGCTCATTTTGCACGCATCGGTTCGCGCCATTGATTTTCTCCATGGCAAGGTAACCGTGACAAAAACAAAAGGAACCGTCTGAGATGGACCAGAAAACCACGATGGAAAAGCTGCGGATTCTTCTGCCCCACTGGATTGAGCATAACCACAACCACGAGGCCGAGTTCAAGAAATGGGTGGAGTTGGTGCGCAGCGAGGGACAGGGCGCGCTGGCGGATCTTTTAGCTAAGGCCGTGGCCAGCATGGCTGAGACCGATGGGATTCTGAAAAAGGCGCTGGCGGAGATCGGCGGGCCAGGGGAATCGCATCACCATGGGCATCATCACCACCATCATTACGATTGATTTTTTTGTGAAAGTTGTCACCCCGGCGAAGGCCGGGGTCCAGGGTTACCCCATTTTTCCGAAGCACCTGGATTCCGGCCTTCGCCGGAATGACGGCAACAGTGCACAGTTGGAGTTTTGCAGGAGGCCGATGGAGCCTACCTATTTCTCAAAGGAGCGCAATCCCGCAATGGCGTGGTGCTCCAGCGACTCCAGGGTGGCCTTCACCGTGACCAGCCAGAACTCTTCCGGGCTTGCCTCGATCTGCTTGCGCAGGCTGGCCCCCAGCCAGTGGGAATCCTCGGGCAGACTGTAGAATTGGCTGTCGATGCCGAAAAAGCCGTCGAGCAGATGGGCCATGGTATGGAAGATTTTGCTTTGAAAGCCCTGCGGCATGGCAGGCAGGTCGCTGAACTCCTTGGTGCCCGCACCCCGTAATTCCCCAATCAATTGTGTCAGCACCCGCCGGTTGTCGGCCAGACCTTGTTCAAGCCAGGGCCAGAAGCGCGGGTCCGTGCCGGAGCAGGACTCTGCCGCCACAACCCGCACCGCATCATAGTGCACCAGGGTGGTGCGGTCGAGAAAGCGCAGGACATGGCCGGAGCTTTTTTCAAGGTCCGGCTCCATGGCCAGGATTTTGTGGGCCACTTCCAGTTTCATCGTTTCCCTTTTTCAGTTTCTGCCAGGATCGGCAGCCGGGTAATCTCCATGAAGCTGCTCACATGGTATTCCGCGGGCAGGGCCGGGTTTTTGAAGGCGATGAGCCGCATGCCCAGGGCGGCGGTGTGCTCCCGGTCCACCATGGAGTCGCCGATGTACACCGCCTCGTCCGCATTGTACCCGAAATGGGCAAGGATTTGCTCCAGCGCTTCGGGGTGGGGCTTGGGGTGGGCCACGTCAAAGGCGGTGACCACCTTGTCGAACCGGTCCGCCAGCTTAAAGATCCGCAGCACCGAGCCCATGGTGGAGGTCCGGTTGGTGCTGATCGCGGTTTTGTAGCCGGGGTGGAGAAAATCGAGAAACTCCAGGAGATCCGGCTCCATGAGCATGTATTGCAGGTAGGGGGTGTAATCGACGGATTGCCGGTACGCCTCGGCCCGTTCCAGGTCCGCCGGGTAATTCCGGAAGAGGTGGCGGATGGAATCCATCACATGATGCATGTGGACGTATTCCAGCTCCTCCTCGTCCATGGCCGGACGTCCGAAGGTTTCACGGATATGATTGTAGTAGACCCGGTTGGCGTTTTTGGAATCGAACATCACGCCATCGCAGTCGAACACGACGAGTTTTAGAGGAGCCATGGTGAAGAATCCTTGCCATCCTGCCAGGTCCGCGCTATGTAAAATCCTTTACCATGGGGCGCGGATCGGGGCGAGGGGCAGATAAAAGTTGCATCGGAAGCTGCGCGAATGAGTCTCATCTTTACTGAATATCTTCCGGTGATGTCAAGCGGTTAAGCAGGCGGGGGTGGCCATGAAACAGAGCACCGATTTTCTCGTGATTGGCAGCGGCATTTCCGGGCTTTCCTTTGCCATTAAGGCCGCGCGGTTAGGATCGGTGACCATCATCACCAAGAAGGCCAAGGTGGACACCGCCACCAATCTGGCCCAGGGCGGGATCGCCGCCGTGCTCTCGCCCAATGACTCCTTTGCCCTGCACATCGAGGACACCCTGCGCTCCGGGGCCGGGCTGTGCCATGAGGATATCGTCAAACTGGTGGTGGAGACCGGACCTGCGCGGATCGAGGAGCTGATCCGCCTCGGGGTCCAGTTTCAGAGCGAGGCTAACGACCCCAGCCATCTGGACCTGGGCAAGGAGGGAGGGCACTCGGCCCGCCGCATCGCCCATGCCATGGATTTTACCGGCCGCAAGATCGAAGAAGGCCTCTTGGCCCAGGTGGCGGCCAACCCCAAGATCACGGTGCTGGAAAATCATCTGGCCGTGGATCTCTTGGTCAGCTCCAAGACCGGGACCCCGTACCAGCCCCACGACAGCTTCAGCGACCAGTGTTTGGGTGCCTATGTCTTTGACCGGGAAACCGGGAGGATCGACACCTACCAGGCCAAGGTGACGGTGCTCTGCACCGGCGGCACCGGCAAGGTCTATCTCTATACCACTAACCCGGATATCGCCACCGGGGACGGCATTGCCATGGCCTACCGGGCCGGGGCCAGGGTCGGAAACCTGGAGTTTGTCCAGTTCCACCCCACCTGCCTCTACCACCCCCAGGTGAAGAATTTTCTGATCTCCGAGGCGGTGCGCGGCGAGGGAGGGCGGCTCATCGACCAGCGCGGCCAAGCTTTCATGCACAAGTACGACGCCCGGGGCGATCTGGCCACCCGCGACACCGTGGCCAGGGCCATTGACAGCGAGATGAAGGGAAGCGGCGATGATTGCGTGTATCTGGACATCACCCACCAGCCTGCGGAGTTTCTCAAAAACAGGTTCCCCACCATCTATAATAAATGCCTCTCCCTGGGGATCGACATGACCAAGGAGCCCATCCCGGTGGTGCCAGCGGCCCACTACATGTGCGGCGGGGTGGTCACGGACCGGTGGGGCAGGAGCAACATTGAGGGGCTGTTCGCCTTTGGGGAAACCGCCTGCACCGGGTTGCACGGCGGCAACCGGCTGGCCAGCAACTCGTTGCTCGAGGCGGTGGTCTTTGCCCACCAGGCTTTTCTTGAGTGCGAACGGGAATGGCCCGAGCTGCGCCAAGCCTCGCTGCCCGAGGTGGCGGAGTGGTCAGCCGGTGCGGCCCAGCGCATTGAGGAGAATGTTCTGGTCAGCCATAACTGGGACCAGATCCGCCGGTTGATGTGGAACTATGTCGGCATTGTCCGCACCGAGAAGCGCCTTGCCCTGGTGCAGGAACGCCTCCGGGCCATCGTCAGCGAGGTGAGCCAGCATTACCGCGACTACATCCTGACCCCGGACCTCATCGAGCTGCGCAACATCGCCCAGGTTGCCGAACTCATCGTGCGCTGCGCCTGCATCCGCAAGGAATCCCGCGGCCTCCACTATCTGGTGGATTTCCCCCAGCCCGACGATGTGCACTGGAAAAAGGATACCATCATCGGCCGCCTGGACGGCGAACCGTGCCAGGTTGCCGCACTCAGCGAGTAACTCACCGGATAGTCGTTGTAACTTCCCCCTCAGCAGTCCAAACCCCTCGAAATGTAAGCTTTTCGTTAAGAGCTTTCGTTTCGCATCACATTGAATTTTCGTGCAAAAACACTGGTTCATTTTTCTTTTTTCCCGCCTTTTTTTTGCTTGCGTGCATACCATATGTAGTGCGATAATGGTTCCCGAAACACAACATGTCGTGCCTCAAGGAAATCCCGAGGGGGAAGATTTTAACTAATTTCTTAATTATCAAGAGGAGCAAGGGTATGGGAGTTGTGATGCCACTCAACGCGGAGACCGCCCAGGCCAGAACACATCAGGTAGTAAACGAGGACAGCACCGATATTGCCCTCTTTGTCCGTTCTTCGCAGGATGACATGCTCGGCTGGAACCGGCAGCGCATCGTCGATGCCTTGCTGCGTGAGACCTTTATCGACCGCGATACCGCCGAGAAGATCAGTAAGGATATCGAGCTGACCATCCAGGCCGGCAAGGTGAAAACCATCACCGGCCCGCTGATCCGCGAGATGGTCAACGCCAAGCTCCTGGAGATGGGGCTGGAGGAGGCCCGGCGCATGCACACCCGTCTCGGGGTGCCCCTCTATGATGTTGATCAGCTGCTGGTCCAGCACAATAAGGAAAACGCCAATGTGCCCCATGGGCCGGAGGCCACCAACCTCACCCTGGCCGAAGGGATCAAAAAGGAGTACGCCCTGCTCCACGTTTTTACCCCGGATGTGGCGGACGCCCACTTGAGCGGCGATCTGCACCTGCACGACCTGGGTTTTATCGACCGGCCCTATTGCTCCGGCCAGTCGCTGGAATACATCAAGAAATTCGGCCTCAACCTGCCCCACGCCCTGTCCATGGCCAAGCCAGCCAAGCATGCCGAGGTGCTCCTCGCCCACATGGTCAAATTCGCCGCCTCCCTGCAGAGCCATTTTGCCGGGGCCATCGGCTGGGACGCCATCAACCTCTTCTATGCCCCCTACCTGGAGGAGCTGGATGACAACGGGGTCAAGCAGCTGGCCCAGATGATGATCTACGAATTTTCCCAGCAGGCCGTGGCCCGGGGCGGGCAGGCGATCTTTTCCGACGTCAACATCTATTGGGAGGTGCCCAAGCATTTCGAGGACGTGCCTGCCATCGGGCCGGGAGGGGAGTACACCGGCAAGACCTACCGCGAGTATGAAAAGCAGGCGCAGCGGTTCGCCTGGGCGCTGTTCGAGGTCTATAAAGAAGGCGATGCCGCGGGCCGCCCCTTCTTCTTTCCCAAGCCGCTGGTGCACATCACCGAGAAGTTCTTCAAAACCGACGGCCACATGGACTTTTTGCACCATATCTGCGAGGTGGCCTCGGTCAAGGGCAACACCTACTTCGTCTTTGACCGGGGCGATACGGCCAAGATCTCCGAGTGCTGCCGCTTGAGCTTCAAGCTGGAGGCCTCGGACATCGAAGACGCCAAGCAGCCCTGGAAGATGCGCTACTCGGCCCTGCAGAACGTCACCATCAACCTGCCGCGCCTTGCCTTTAAGGCCCAGGGGGATGACACCAAGCTCTTTGCCCTGCTCACCGAAAAAATCCAGCTTGCGGCCAAGGCCCATAGGCAAAAGAAGAAGTTTATCGAGCGGTTGATGAGCCTGGGCAAGGGCGGGCCCCTCTCCCTGCTGGCCATGGATCTCGACGGCGAGCCCTACCTCAAGCTGCACAAGTGCTCCTTTTTGATCGGGATGGTGGGCCTCAACGAGCTGATCCGGGTCCATCTGGGCCAGGAGCTGCACGACTCGGAGGCCTCCATCAAGTTCGGGCTCAAGGTTATCGCCCACATGAACATCGTCTGTAACAAGCTGGCCGAGTCCATGGGCATGAAGTTTGTTTTGGAACAGACCCCGGCTGAGTCCACCTCCTTCCGCTTTGCCAAGCTGGATCTGGCTCATTTCAACGCGGAGGCGGAAAAGGTGGTCCAGGGCAACCGGGAAAAGGGGGAGGTCTACTACAGCAACTCCACCCTCTTTAACGTGGGCGCCACCATGAGCCCCATCGCCAGGGTGGAGAAGGAGGGGCTGTTCCATCCGCTCATCGAGGCGGGCTCCATCACCCATATCTGGTTGGGCGAGGCCCAGCCGGACAAGGCGGCCCTGGCCAGCTTCGTGATCAATGTCTTCAAGTACACCCAGAACGACCAGATTGCCTTTTCCCCGGAGTTCACCGCCTGCCTGGAGTGCGGCAAGACGAGCAGGGGGTTGAGCGAAACCTGCCCCTACTGTGATTCGAAAAACGTGGACGGCATCACCCGGATCACCGGCTATTTCACCAAGATTTCGAGCTGGAACAAGGGCAAGCTCGGCGAGCTGCACGACCGCTACCGCAATGCCGATCGCTTTAACAATTAAAGGGGGGGAGAACCTATGACACTGTTTACCACGGATGACTGCGTGTTGTGCGCCCAGTTGAAAAAGCAATTTGATCTTCCCGCCATGGAGGTGCAGGTGGAGGTGCTTGGCAACAACGACGCCGGCGCCTTGGCCCACCTTGCCTGGCACGGCTT
>JBAZSA010000143.1:0-6194 GCA_041662645.1 Desulfurivibrionaceae bacterium | reverse complement strand
CTTTGCTCCTGGCCATGATGATATGTATTCCAGCAAGATGGCAACTCGCGGTAATGTCTATGAAGTCTACGGCATCTACGACCTCCCGGCCGGCGAGGCCATCTCCAAATACGGCAAGGCCTTTATTCGCCTGGGCTACCAGCATTATGACTACAACTACACCTACAGCGGCATGTGGCTCGGCACCCCGACCAAGATCGAAGATATCAAGAACGATCCGCTCTCTGCCCAGTTCTATCCCGCCATCGAATCAATGGATCAGGTATACCTAACTTTTGAGGCGAACTTCTAAAAAGAAAATCGCTTGGGATTATCCTCTATCCCAAGCGACTTTCTAATTTTCAATCTCTTTTAGCGAGAGCTCCCCGATCAGAAAAATCTCGAGCCATCCCACAAATTGCTCCGGCTGATCGGTTTACTCTACCCGTCCTCTCAGGCTCCAACCCTGGGAGGACGTTTTTTCTCTCACACGAAAAAGCCCCCTTGCTCAGGAAAGAGCGGCAACCGCCTTTTCCACCGCAGCACCGATCTGGCCAAGCCGCTCTGCGGAAACCTCTTTAACCGGCACCGGATACACGAGCAACCGGTCCATGATCCCTGCTGATTGCGGCAGAACCTTGGCGTCGTACACCACCCGCTTTTTGCCGCCCGGTTCCGCAAAAGGCCAGCCTGACTTGGCCAGGGTGGCCCCGGCCAGCAGATGCTCCCACTTGGGATAGTAATGCCAGGTGTTCTCGGCAAAGCAGATGGCCCCGGCCCCGTTTTCAGCCAGAACCTTTTTCACCGTCTGGGCCTTGTCCTTGTCCGGCAGGAAAAAGGCGAGGAAGGAGGCGTTGTCGCCCTTCTCGTCGAGGATGGTCCGGAAGGTCACGCCGGGCAGCTTGGCGACAAGGGCTTTCATCGCCTTTTTGTTCTGCTGCTGGGCTGCGACGATACCGTCGAGCTTGGCCAGCTGGGCCAGGCCGATGGCGCCCTGCAGCTCCATCATCCGGTAGTTGAAGCCGATGAAGCTGCGACCCTCGCCGCCCCGGCCACCGGGGTTCTGAACATGGTCATGGCCGTGGTCGTGGTACTCGCTCATGTCCCGCCAAAGCTTTTCGTTGTTGGTGATAATCATCCCGCCTTCGCCGGTGGTCATGGTCTTGACCGGATCGAAGGAGAAGGTGCCGCAAGCCCCGAAGGAGCCGAGCCGCCTGCCATTCAGGCTGGCGCCAGCAGCCTGGGCCGTGTCTTCGAGCACCGGAATCCCGTGCTTGTCTGCAATACCCTTGATCTCCTCGATGCGGGCTGCGGCTCCCATCATGTGCACCGGGATAATCAGCTTGGTTTTAGGGGTGATCTTCTTTTCCAGATCAGCCGGGTCCATGTTCAGGGTTTCGTCCACCTCGGCAAAAACCGCGATGGCCCCGATATCCAGAATCGCCTCCCAGGTGGCGACAAAGGTGAAGCCCTGGGTGATGACCTCATCTCCGGGGCCGATGCCCAGGGCAGCCATGGCAACTTTCAGCGCCGCGGTGCCGGAGGTGACGGCCTGGCCGTGTTTCACCCCGCAATAGGCGGCAAACTTCTCCTCAAAGGTGCGGACCTTGTACACCCCTTTACGCTCGTTGGGGAACTCGTAGCGAAACAGCACCCCGGTGTCCAGCACTTCCAAAATCTCTTTTTTCTCTTCCTCGCCAAATATCTCAAAACCGGGCATAATGCGCTCCTCTGTCTGCGGCTTTTCTCGCAATTCTTTCGCGGCCCAAGCCGCTCCTAGTCGTAACTTTTAATTTTGCACTCTTCACTTTTCCCTTCTCAACCCCACCCTTCCATGGCCGTTTCATAGACCCGGATCACATCATCAAGCGAAGGCTTGCGCGGGTTGTTCTCCACGGGGCGGGTCACGGTGAGGGCGATCTTGGCCATCTCCGGGATCTTCTTGGCCGGAATCTTCAACTCGGCTAGGCTTGCGGGGATGCCGAGATCCTGGTTCATCCGGTAGACGAATTCCACCCCGGCCTCGGCTGCCTCGCGCTCGGGCAAGCCATCGACCTTGGCGCCCATGACCTCGGCGAGCATGGCGAACCTGCCGGGATTGCCGATGAGGTTGTAGGCCATCACATAGGGGAGCAGCACCGCGTTGGCCAGCCCGTGCGGGATGCCGAACATGCCGCCCAGCGGGTAAGCCATGGCATGGACCAGGCCGACCCCTGCCGTGGCCAGGGCCTTGCCGGCCAGCAGGCTGCCGAGGAGCATGTTGGAGCGGGCTTCCATGTTGCCGCCATGGGCATAGGCGCGGGTCAGGTTGGAGCTGATCAGCTCGATGGCCTCCAGGGCATACATGTCGGAGATGGCATGGGCCTGGGTGGAGACAAAGGCCTCCAGGGCATGGGTCAGGGCATCCACCCCGGTGGTGGCAGTGATGTGCGGGGGCAGGGAAACGGTGAGGGCTGGATCGAGGATGGCGGCCTCCGGGTACAGAGGATCGCCGTTCATCCCGCCCTTGGATTTGGTTTTTTCGTTGATGAACACGGCGGTAAAGGTTACCTCGGCCCCGGTTCCGGCGCTGGTGGGGATCATGATCTTCGGCACCCCGGCTTTCTTGATCTTGCCCAACCCCAGGTAATCCTCGGCCTTGCCGCCGTTGGTGAGCAGGATGCTGACCGCCTTGGCCACATCCATGGCAGAGCCGCCGCCCGCGCCGACCACGCAGTCGCATTTCGCCTTTTTCGCCAGCTTGAGGCCGTTGTCGGCCAGCTTCAAACCCGGCTCGGGATCAATCTGATCGTAGAGTTCAAAACCAATCTTGGCCTTGGTTAACGGCGCGGTGATCCGCTCCACCAGCCCGGCTTTGACAAGGCCCGGGTCAACCACCAGGAAAACCTTGCTGCCGCCCAGCTCTTTTACCAGAGCGGGGAGGTCGTTGATCGCATCCACCCCGAAACGGATCCGGGTGGGCTGGGTGACGGTAAAGGATTGGGATTGCATGGTGGGTCCCCTTTTTTGTTTATAAAACTTGCGGGCAATGATACTGTCCCAGGAAGATACATAGGTGCGTAACTATCCAGCTTGGAGCCCAAAAAAGGCTACCCCAAGACATGTAACTGTTCAGCAGCGCCGCAGATGCTAGGAAGAGGCCTGCGAAGTGTGCTAGTGCACACGAGCAGGCCGATGACAACGCAGATGCGGTGCTGCTACACAGTTACGCGAAATACTACTGTAGCGGGAACTTGCATGGCAACTAAAAAATCAAGCAGCAGAGAGACCGACCCGCAAGAAATCTATGTGAGCCGCTCGGAAAAGAAACGGCAGGCCAAGAACATCGAGGAGATCGCCAAGGAACTGATGGCCCTCTCTCCGGCCCACATCAAAAAATTGCCCGCAGACGACCTGCTGAAAACAGAATTGCACAACTTCCGCGACCTCAAAGGCCCCGCCCTCAAACGGCAAATCAAATACATCGCCAGCATGCTGCGGGAGAGCGGCACCGATGACATTCTCGCCTTCCTCGCCGAGCGCAAGGGCTCCCACCTGAAACAGACCGGGGAATTTCACGAGCTGGAACGGCTGCGCGAGGATATCATAACCGAAGTGCTGGCAGCGCGGGAAGAGGCGTGGCACAACCACGAACACCTCACGGAAAGCTGGCAGTCCGAGACCATTGCCGCGGCTGGCCGCAGGTTTCCCGCCTTGGATCTCGATGCCCTGAAAAAATCGGCCCTGCGCTATGCAGCCACCCGCAAGCCGGTCCATCGCCGGGAGCTCTTCCGGCAACTGCACGCCGCCATGGAGCGCCAGCAGTTTTCCGAAAATTCCCCGTCAACAACCGAAGACTAAGGAATACCCCTATGGAATACCGCACCGGTTCGATCAAACGGGTCCTTACCGTACGCTTTGACGAAGGGGATGATTTTCTCGATGGTCTGCGCCAGCTCATCATCAAGGAGAATATCCGCTGCGCTTGGTTCCATGTTTTGGGCGGCCTGCGCGAGGCCGGGGTGGTCACCGGACCCAAGGAGCCGGTCATGCCCCCGGAGCCGGTCTGGGCCCAGATAAACGGCGCACGGGAAACCCTGGGCAGCGGCTCCATCTATTGGGATGAGGCCGAGCCGCGCATCCATCTCCACGCCGCTCTGGGCCACCACGGCGAAACCCTCACCGCCTGCGTGCGCAAGGGCACCAAGGTGTATCTGATCCTGGAAGTCTTGATCCTCGAACTGGACGGCATCGACGCCACCCGCCCCTGGTTTGCCCAGGGAGGCTTCAACCGGCTCACCTTCGACGCCTGACTTTCCCCTGATTTTTCCATTTGACTTTCCCCCCGGCCTTGCCGCATCATGGAAATAGTTCCCTGCAAAAATCACGATGATGTTTGAGATCGCGTTCATCCGCAACACACAGCAAGGGAGGAAAGACCATGGCAACCGCAACCAAAGAGAAAGCACGAAAACCAACCGCCTCAAAAAAATCACGGGCAACAACGCCTTCCATTGAATTCACGGTGATGGCGCCCGAGGCCAAGGAGGTTTTCCTGGTCGGAGATTTCAACGGCTGGCAAGCGGAAGGTTTTCAGATGCGTAAGTTCAAGGACGGCGTCTGCCGGAAAAAAGTGCAGCTCAAACCAGGCCGCTACGAATACCTTTTTCTCGTTGATGGAAACTGGTGGACAGACCCAAAAAATGATGCCCGGTGCACCAATCCCTTTGGCATGGAAAACTCGATAATCCAGATCAACAGCTAAAAATTTCGCCAGTTGTCACAAAAAAAGGCCAGTGAGCGCAACGTGCTCACTGGCCTTTACTATTCTGAAAAATTCACTCCGCTCAGGCCGCTGGCGTCACCTTCACCAGTTCGTCACCGGGCTGCACGGCGTCACCCACCTTGGCGACAACCTTGGTGACCACCCCGTCCACTTCGCTGTTCACCGGGGTTTGCATCTTCATGGCCTCGAGAACCACCAGCTTCTCGCCCGCCTTCACCTCCTGACCTTCCTTGACGGAAATCTCGCAGAGATTCGCGGTAAAAGGCGCCCGGATATCGCCGGCCTTTGCCAAATCCTCGATTTCCTTCTTGCTCAGCTTAATAGCCTTTGCCTCGCCGGCCTCGGCCACCGCATTTTCAAAGACAAAATGACGCTGGTGGTGGTCGATATTGAGATAGACGTTGGTCTCGGTCCCGTCCGCGCTCTCCTGCTTGGGGCCCATCTCAATGATGTGCTCCTTGCCGCTATGGTCCTTGAAGGTAATGATTTCACCCAGCTTGAAGCCGCCCCGCCGGAAAAGAATGCTCGGCGGCAACACATAGACCCTGCCGAACTTTTCCTCGAAGCGGAAGAAATTCACCGCGTCATTGGGATGCTGGAGATAGGTGACCAGCTGCTGCTCGGTGGGCGCGTAGCCGAGCTTATCGGCCAGGGTCTTGCGCTCCTTGTCGATATCGATATCCTCGATGGCCTCCATGCCCCCCTGCTCTTCAAGCACCTTTTTCCACTCCGGGCCAAAGGCCTTCTCGTAGATCCAATCGGGCGGCTGATAGAAGGGAAACGGGCCATACTTGCCAAGCAGCAGGTTCTTGAGGTCGCCAGAGCAGTTGCCGTAGCGGTCGCCGCCCTGCACATTGCTCACCGCCGTGGTCCAGAGGATCTGGGAACCAGGGGTTACGCTCCAGTAGTTGCCCAGCTCGATCTGCACCTTGGGCAGCTCTTTGTGGAGGATCTCCGGCATCTTGTCAAGGAAGCCACCCTTGGCCGCCTGTTCCAGGCTGCTGCCCATGGCGCCGCCGGGGAGCTTGTGGATCTGGACCGTGGGATCAAAGCCCTTGATCTGGGACTCAAAATACTCGTAGTATTTACGCTCGGGCTGCAGCACCTCGGAGGTTTCCATGATGGCCTCCTCGTTGATGCCCACGGCGTTGCGGCCATATTCCTTCAGGGTGTGGATCACGCTCAGGATCGGCGGCGGCCCGTAGTAGCCGGTGAAGGCATGATCGGAAGCATCGACGATCTTGGCCCCGGCCATGGCTGCGGCGACAACCCGACCGATGTCGTTGCCGTCGGTGTTATGACCATGATAATGGATGATCATGTCGGGATATTTCTGGAGGATTGCATCCACCAGATCGCCGGCACGCTTGGGCGAACCAAGACCACCGTGGTTCTTGATGCAGAGAACGATCTCGTTGCCGGTTACATCGAGGATCTCCTGGACCTTCTT